>JAYVFS010000103.1:0-102398 GCA_043772905.1 Saprospiraceae bacterium
GCAGGCACTGAAATAAAAGATGTTGCTGCTCGGTAGGCTAAATTGTCTATAAGTTTATCGCCATTGAGGTAAATATCAATGGTTGCGGTTGGCGAATTATTAATGACTTGTAAACGGACTGTGCGGCTTTGTGGTGGTATTGCAATACTTTTCAAAGGGAAAGTGCCACCATTTGATAAGGCAACCCACGTTTCGAATTTTTCATTGGGATTGGTTGATCCTAACAAGCCACTCGTAAATATGACAGCCGTTTTGCCCGCCCAAAAGGATAAATTTGTTTCGAATCGCGCTAAGAGTGTGTAGTTGTTAGTTCCCGAAGAAAGGGCTAATCGATGATTGGTATTAGCGGGGAAATTGATATAGCTACCAAATTTACCAAATTGAACATTGTCAAAAGGGGCACTCGTGTCCGTTAAAAGGTCAACGTCAGGCAAGTTAAACGCACCATGGAAGAAGCCGATTCCGACATTTGTTGGTGAACTGGCTGTCTCTAAACCCATGTTGTTAATCGCTAACTTTAAAGGCGTTTGAGCATGGCCAAGAGTGCCAGTCGTGGCAATAACATAACGTTTTCCTGCTTCCAAGACTACAGGAATGTTGACTGAAGTGTCACGAACTGATTGGCTTGATGCCAAACCGATACCCAAATTGATGGTCACACCTGCTGGTAGATCCATAAAAGGTGTTGCTGTACGATAAGCAAAATCATTTAGCAATTTAGTGCCATTCGCATAAACATCAACCGTAGCTGTTGGCGAATTGTGGATGATTTGGACGCGGGCGTTTTGACCGAATACAAGGGTAGAAAGCAGGAGTAAACCTGTCATTAATTGCATAGGTGTTTTCATTAGTGGAATGTTTTGTTTAATAGTTTGTAAAATAGGATTCTAATAAAATAATTTTGGTAAACCTTTTCGTGTTTCGATACGACTTAATGGATGAATAAAATAGGTGTTTACCTAATTTTAACGCTGGTGAATTTGAATGTCAAATATCAGAACAAAGCTATGTATTTTTTTAAATAAATATATTTAAATGGGCATTAAAAATCCATTCTAACTCTCAAATTAACCCTACGTGAAGTCAAATAATTCGGTATTGCAAACTGCGTGTTATATATCGTTTTTATCCACGTTTTTGACGCTTCATTGGCTACGTCCATGAGATTGAAAATCTCTAAACTTGCCCATGTTTGACGTGTAAAACGGAGAAAATGGTTGGGTTTTCTGCCTTTCCATGCCTCATCATACATCAAAATGGAGAAGCCTAAATCCACGCGATGATAGGGCTTTAAACGGTAAGTATTCCTAAATTCGACGTTGTTGCCTGGGAAACCAAACGGCAAACCTGTGCCAATTGTCGTATTCAAGTGCATCTTAAAATTCTTATTTTTAGGCAAATAGTCTTGAAAAAACACGGAAAGGGTTAGAAATTGGTCTGTCGGACGCGGCACATCGGCTACGGGCTTGCCTGTTGGGTCGCCTACATCTCTTGCGCGATGCTGTACGCCATTGAGCGACTCACGTGCTCGTAGGAACGATAAATTTATCCAAGACTCTGCGCCCGGGACGAACTCGCCATTGATACGCATATCCCAACCCGTGATATAACCTGTCGCATTGTTTTCTCCTGCATATCTAATGCGTACATTTTCAATGTCATAGGTGACTAAATCCCATAATTGTTTATAATAAATTTCAGTAATCAAGCGGAAAGGAATGCGGCGTAAATTGCCAATCGAAAAGTCATAAGTCAAACCTGCAACGACTTGTGCCGATTTTTGCGCCAAAACATCTTGATTTACAGTGCCGTTTGGACGACGCAATTCACGATAAAACGGTGGTTGATAATACAAACCACCCGACAAGCGAAACGACACGTCTTTTTCCCAATTCAAAGGTTTATAAGCCATTTGCAAACGTGGCGTAACGAAAGCCTCTTTGTTCAAATCCCAATACGCTGCACGAACGCCCAAAGTCGCTTGAAATTCACCAACGGAATCTTTGCGCCACGTCAATGTGTTTTGAGCATAGGCAGTGAAACGATTGGAAGTCAATGAGTTCTGCGTTTTATAGACGTTTTTGACCAGCAATTTTGTCGTATCAAAAGGCAATGAATACAATGCCGAATCAAGGCGTTCCCACTCATTTATTTTGTCTTCAATTTGTTCTGATTGAAATTTTACGCCCCATTGTAGGAAACTTGTCGCTGTTACTGAGGGGTGTTTAGGGGATAATTGTACTTCATAGCCGCCTTTATGTTCCACGTTAGTTACTGCGCCCCAAAGGGTATTTCTGACGAATTGATGTTGTGTGCCTGTGCCTAATGTAGAAACAATAGTGCCTGCATTGTCTTTGTTGGGATTGGTTTCAATTTCACCAATCAAGTAATCACCGATGATGTCAATGCCTTCAACTTCGCGGGTTTGAAAGCGAGAAGCGAGGAATTTCAAGTAAAAAGGGTTCTTTTTGCGGTCTGGCAAATAGGTCAACGAAACGCCACCCATGCCATTTGAAAACTGGTCGCGTTCTTGTCCTTCAAAGACCGTACGCACGCCCAAAGTAAAATTAATCAAGCCAAAAGCCGCTTCACGTGAGCGTGGAACAAAGTTGTAAACACTTTCATTGTAGTTTGCTAGAACGCCAATTTGCCATGAACGGCTTAGGTCATAAGTCAAATACGCTTGAATATCGGCAAAATTTGGCACGTATTCACCCTTTAAATCCAACGAACCCAACAACAGTCTTGTCGTTTTGTAACGCGCGCCGACCAAATAACGGAAGCGACGATAGCCGTCTTTGCCGTCCAATTTTTTTGAGCCTTCAACGTGTGCAGAACCACCCAAAAAACTGGCTGCGGCAGACATCCGAAACGAATCAGGGCGTTTGTATTTGATGTCCAAAACAGAAGACATTTTATCGCCATATCGCGCCTCAAAACCACCTGACGAAAACGACAAATCACGCATCAAATCGGCATTGGCAAAGGTCAAGCCCTCTTGTTGCCCTGCCCGAATGAGTTGTGGACGATAGATTTCAAAATCGTTGACATAGACCAAATTTTCGTCGTAATTGCCACCACGCACCTGATATTGCGACGTTAATTCACCACCTGCACCCGAATTTGTACCCAAAGCGATGTGTGGCAAAACGGATTCAAGGTTACCTGTTGTGGTCGGTAACATTTTGAAATCTTTTACATCTTCACGCACCATGCCATTGTCTTTTAAACGGCTGTCTTTAATGATGACTTCTTGTTGTGAAGTCGAAGCGACAAGCACGACATCAATACGTCGTTGCGTTTCATCACGCATGGGTTCAATATTGATTTTAGCTTCTTTGTAACCGACGCGGCTGATTTGAAGGGTAAAAGTACGTCCTGCAGGCACTTTTATAGAGTATTCACCTGCGGCATTTGTCTCGACATTGCGGTTCGTTTCTTTGATGTAAACAATAGCAAATTCAATGGGTGTATTTGTACCCCCCTCAGTAACAGTACCAAAAATGGTCGCTGAATTTTGGGCATTAAGAGAAAAATGAAAAATGAAAAATGAAAAGAGTGTTAATATTTTTTTCATAAAATATTGATAGTCATTTATTTATCAAAAGGATTATTTTTGTTTTTACATGAACGTGCAAAACTACGAAAAAGATACAATGCGAGGCTTCAATAACGTCTGTTACTGAGGGGTATCGATCATCATTACAACGCTTTTCAAATAAATAGATAATATTTTTTGTTTTTCGTCAAAGGACTATTTGTTGCAAAATGTTATTTTTTAGCGGTTCAATTACCCCCCTCAGTATTTTTGGCTATTTTAGCTTTTTTCGTTCTCTGACAATTTTTGTGGTTAACAAAAGTTTGACAATTTTTCAAAATAATTAGAGATATAACTAATTGATTTTAAAACAGTTATACTCAAATACGGGGAGATTTTTTTCAAAAAAAATCGTTTTTAAAACTAAAATATTACAATTTCAATTAAAAAAAGCAATATGAAAAAAGGATTATGGAGCTTTCTCGCTTGCGCATGTATTATCTTTCAAGTTCATGCACAAAAACAAAAAGTGATTTTAGATTGTGATTTAGGTGATGACATTGACGATGCTTACGCTTTGGCTTTGCTGTTGTCGAGTACAGATAAATTCGAGATTTTAGGTATTACAACGTGCTACGGGCGGACGAATGACCGCGCAGAAATGGCTTGTAAGATGTTGTATGAAACAGGGAATGAAAAAATACCTGTTGCAATGGGCAGGAATACTTCAAACACCGATGAGCGCGCTAATTGGTATGCCGAGCAGTTTTATTGGTCAAAAGGGTTTAATAAAATAAAACCTATTGCGCAGCCTGCTGCCGACTTTATCATCGAACAATTGTACAAATATCCCAACGAAATCATCCTGTTTTCCGTTGGTCCTGTTACAAATATGAGCGATATTGTGAAAAAAGATGCGAAAGCCTTGAGTTTGGCAAAACGCATCGTGGCGATGTACGGTTCATTTTATATCGGCTACAATGGCGCACCCACGATTGATCCCGAGTGGAACGTCAAAGCGGATATTGAAGCGAGTAAACGGTTTGTGAGATGTGAAGCCAATTGCACTTATGTTGGATTAGATGTAACGGCTTTCGTAAAATGGGATAAAAATCATCGCGAAATGATCCTCAACCGCCAATCGCCTTTGACTAATATATTGACGGGTTTGACCACGCTTTGGGGGTTTGAGCGCACACCGACGCTCTTTGACGCAGTGGCTATCGGTTTTGTTTTATATCCAGAGTTGTTTAAAACGGAAAAAGTATTCATCTCCGTTGATGATAAAGGTTTTACGCGAATAGATAGAACCCAAAAACCGAACGCAGAAATTGCGGTTGGGATTAAAACTGACGCGTTTTTGAAGCAACTTTTGAAGGTTTTGTTGCAGCAGAATATGGAACGGAATTGAGGATTTTATCAATTTTTTCGCTTCTAAACTCTCTGCCTCAAACTTTGTTGTAGTTTTGCGCCGCATTTTTTAAGAATGTGTTGCGCAATCTAATATTTACGCAATCACACAATCACATAATAGAATATGGCTTTGATAAATATAAACCTCAAATCGGGGACGGTAGAAAAACAAAACGACATCATTGTTGGCATTGACTTAGGCACAACAAATTCACTTGTAGCATATGTAAAAGATGGGCAACCTGTCTGTGTCGCTGACGCTGCAGGCAAAAATACACTTGTACCTTCTGTTTTACACTTTGATACTGAGGGGGGTATATTAGTTGGCGATTCGGCAAAAGATAAATTGATAACTGACCCTCAAAACACGATATATTCGGTTAAACGCTTGATGGGCAAGTCCTATAAAGACGTGTCAGGCTTTGAAAACTATTTTGGTTACACCATTATTGACGCACCGGACGACGAATCTTTGGTGAAAATACGGGTTGGAGATAAGTTTTATACACCTATTGAGTTGTCGAGTTTTATTTTAAAAGAACTGAAAACGCGTATTGAAACCACTTTGGGTCAACCGATTGCAAAGGCAGTTATCACTGTTCCGGCGTATTTCAATGATTCTCAACGTCAAGCGACACGTGATGCAGGTAAATTGGCTGGCTTAGACGTGTTGCGTATTGTCAACGAACCGACGGCGGCGGCTTTGGCTTATGGTTTGAACAAGGAAGGTAGCGAAACGGTAGCCGTTTTTGACCTCGGTGGCGGCACTTTTGATATTTCTATTTTGCAAATTCAAGATGGAATTTTTGAAGTTTTGTCAACACATGGCGATACATTTTTAGGCGGCGACGACTTTGATCGTGTTTTGATTGACTTTTGGTTGAAGCAAAATAATATTCCTAATGACTTGATTTTCAATGATAAAGAGTTTGGTCAAGCCATTCGTTTGGCGGCTGAACAGGCAAAAAAAGCACTTTCTACTGAGGGGGCCTTTGAAGTGAAAATTAGGCATTACGACTTACGTATAACGAAAATAGAGTTTGAAGTTTTGATAACTTTATTGGTTGAACGTACTATTGAGTCTTGCAAAAAAGCATTGGCAGATGCGAAATTACAAACGTCTGATATTCAAGCAGTTGTGATGGTGGGTGGTTCGACACGTGTACCGCTTGTGAAGGAACGAGTGGCGGCATTTTTTGGAAAACCCGTTTTTGACAATATCAATCCAGATGAAGTAGTCGCTTTGGGTGCAGCCATTCAAGCCGATGTTTTGGCGGGTAATCAACGAGATGTTTTGTTGATTGATATAACGCCTTTGTCGTTGGGTATTGAAACCGTTGGCGGTTTGATGGATGTGATTATTGCTCGAAATTCTAAAATTCCAACAAAAGCAGCACGTCAATATACAACGAGTGTGGACGGTCAAAAAAACTTGAAAGTCGCTGTTTATCAAGGCGAACGTGATTTGGTGCAACACAACCGCAAATTAGGTGAGTTTGTACTGAGGGGTATCCCACCGATGCCTGCGGGTTTGCCGAAAATAGATATTGCGTTTTATCTTGATGCCGATGGCATTTTGAGGGTAAAAGCAAAGGAGTTGCGCTCAAATGTCGAGCAAGAAGTGACCATGAAGTCGAGTTATGGCTTGTCAGAAGAAGAAATGGCTTTGATGTTGATTGATTCTATCCAAAATGCTGAATCAGATATGAAAGCACGTTCGTTGTTGGAAGCCCGCAATGAAGCCAATAATGTTGTTTTGGCGGCTGAAAAATTCATTGTCCAAAACGCTTCTATTTTGTCTGATGAAGAAATTGAAGAAACAAAATCATTGACGGAACAACTGCGTTTGACCGTTGCTGGCGACGACAAAGACGTTATCAATGCAGCGATGGCGGATTTGAATGTTTATACAGAACCGTTGGCACATCGGGCTTTGGATGCGAATATTATGACGGCGATGCAGGGAAAGCAGATTGTTTGATTTTTTGACCACTGATTTTGGCTAATTTACGCTAAATTTAAAATATACTTATAGAAAAGCCGCCAGTCTTAGTCGAACGGCGGCTTTTCTCATTGGCTTATTTTTGCTAACTTTTTCTTTTTAGGCACGGTTGCAGTGTTGGATAGCTTTTTCTTATTGCGTTTAGCTTTGCCCTGCTCAATCATTTGATTGATAAGGATTCGTTCAGCATCGCTCAGTCCTTTGTTTTCTACAACGAAATTAACGCCTTCGGGTTCTCTGATATAGCCCATGATGTTGTGATTTTATGATTTAAAATAACGATTCACTAATTTTGTAGCAGCTTCAGTCTCAATGACCATCAATAACCCTCGTGCTGCTCGACGTGCACCCAATGTTTTCTCATAGTGTTCAACCAATACCGATTTAGCATGAAAGGCAACATAACCACCATAACCTTTGTCGAAAGATGTTTTACAGGCGAAGGCTACGAGATTGCCTGGAACACCTTCATACATTTTGGGTTTTCCAAAATTGAACGGTGCACTTTCAATGAGTGCCATATACAGATACGTCTTTTCGTCTCTAATGGCTATAAGTCCTTGAATGACATCATGATTTCCGACAATTACTAATTTATAGATTTCGCTGTAAGGTTGCTCTTTTGCCCACTTAAATTGCCATTTGCTCACTTTCTTTAAGTCTTTCGCTGTTACAGGCAATACTTCTGTGTCGAATACATCGCCCGTTGTCGCATTTACTATCGAGTTGGTCAATTTGTCAATCTCTATCTGAATCATTGGTTCTCATTTTGTTGTGTAAAATTACGGATTTTTGTTGAAACCTACAATGCTTTTTTTGTTCAAAAAACAAACACAATAAAACGTTTTGCTACTTTTACGACAAAAATCGATGTCATTAGGGGCACTCCCCGAAAGAATCGGGATTTCGTACCTCAATAGTATTTTGAATCAAAAAACAATCACAACTTATGAAAAACCTAATTTTATTGACCTTTCTGTTTGCTTTTAGCAACCCAATCTTTTCACAATCTTCAAAAAAGGTCAATTGGAAAAAACTACACGTATTAGTGTATTCCAAAAACGGCAAAGGTTATGTCCATGACAACATACCTTCTGCAATTGCTTGTATTCAAAACTTAGGCAAAACGCAGGGTTTTAAAGTGGATACTTCGAGTGCGCCCTCTGTTTTTTCAAGGGAAAACTTGGAAAAATACGATTTATTGGTCTTTACAAGTACCAATAACGATGTCTTTGATACCGACGAACAACGTTTGGTTTTTCGGCAATACATCGAAGCGGGTGGGGGATTTGTCGGCATACATTCGGTCGTTGGGACGGAACGGAATTGGAAATGGTTCAAGCAGATGTTGGGTGGCACATTCTCTTGGCACGCTAAATTTCAACAATATCATGTAAAAATTATTGACAAACAGCACCCCTCAGTAAAAGGGCTGCCTGTAGATTGGGTACGGGAAGATGAATGTTATTTTGAAAAAGAAATGTATCCAGGCATTCATACTTTCATGGTACAAGATATTGCCTCTTTGAACGCAGATGAAAAAACTGCGGCATTGGTCAAGACGAATATGGGTACTTTTGTGGATTATTACCCTGCCGCTTGGCACAACTTTTTCGATGGTGGTATGGCTTGGATAACGACTTTGGGACATGATAAAAAAGATTATAGCGAGCCGATTTATATGCGTCATATCTTGCAAGGCATAGAGTTTGTGGCATCACATTGTCCTAAGAAAAAGGATTATACGAAGGCTTATGCGAAACATCGAGATGATGAAGTGAAATAAAGGTGTAAACAAAAAAATAACATACATACAATTTTGAAGGAGTTGAATATTAAAATTGCCGTTAAGCGTTGACATTCAACTCTTTCAGAGTTGGGAGATAGTTTTCAGCATGTCCATAGATTTCATCTACGGTTATTCATATTCAATTCCTTCGGAATTAGAGCATGTTATTTTTTGCATTATGTTTAATACAAAACCAACTAAAACAAAATAGTCTCGCCTAAAACCACCTTTTCTAAGGGAATTTAAGAATGAAAAAGCCATAAATTTAAAAAAAAACAATATTGGCAGTGTTTTTGTCTTTCATATATAAAATATCCCCCTTTAAATATCTATTCATTAGATTGTTCAACTTTTACTTTTTGCGATATTGAATTTAACAAAACGATGTATTAGATTTTTCCTCAGTGTATAACAAAGTTTAGGCAAACAGAAACGACTGTTAATCATTGAGTTATATCGTATTTTGAAACCGATTTTTTTTGAGCAACATCACTTTTTCGCTATGAGAAAAACCTCTACCGCTCTTCGGATGCTACTTTTGGTAGCGAGCATTGGATTCGTGGGCTTATGCAGCGCAACGGCATTCACTTTTATTCGCTCACTGGTTACAAGTTCCGTCAATGGAACGGCTTACTTGGATTGCAACCGTGACGGCATCAAAGACAATTCTGAAATTGGTTTTGCCAATATGACGGTCACGCTGTCAGGTCGTTCAGGTGTCGGTGATACGGTGACGCTGACAACTACAACGGATGCTTCTGGGCAATACCAGTTTGCGGGTTTGGTTGCTGGCACGTATGCCGTTCAGTTCGGCTTCCCGTCTGGCACATCTGCCCTTAGTTATTCACCTCAAAACACAGGTAGCCAAGTTGATGCTTCGGGACGAACAGCCCCCCTCAGTATCAACGGCACGGATGACCTAAACGGGGTGAATGCAGGTGTTGTTGACCAAACAGCCCCTCAAATCCAGTTTTCAAATCCACTTATTGCTGCTTATTCGAGTGGTGATACCGTTGTCGCCGAGTGCGATAATTTGCCGATCATGGATGCCTCATGGGTGACTGTAACGGACAATTCAGGTCGGTTTTTTGCCGCTACGTTTGCCGATTTGGATTCCATTACAGGCGTTTGTAGTCGTGATGGATATCTCAAAATATTGCGCTGCGTGTGGTCTGCGAGTGATGTTTGTGGCAATAGCCGTAATGTTGAGTTGTATATTAAAATCATTGACAACAAAGCACCAACGCTTGTAAATGTGCCTGTAAACATAACGGTCAACACTGCTTCGGGTGAAGTCATTCCGAACGCCCCCTCAGTAACAGCGACGGATAATTGCATCAATACGAGTTTAACCGTCACTTTCAACGAAACAGAAACCAATAACGCTTGTGGTAAAATCATAACCCGCACATGGGCATCCGCCGATGATTGCGGCAATGCTGTTTCGGGTGTTCAGACGATAACAGTTATTTCAGTGCCTGCTTGTTTGAATGGCGGCAACCCGCCGTCGGATACTTTTTATATTGGTTTGCCAGGTGGTAGTAACCTGCAAACGTGTCTTGATTTGGGTGGTATTGGTCGTTCAATTTCGAATGTGCAACATTGTGGTACAGGAGCGCAGCTTTTGTCCGTTTCGCCAGTTAACGGAACATGTATTGACGTAAACGTTACAACACCTTTATCGCAAGTATCAACGGATACATTTTGCGCTTTGAATTGTACAACAACAGGTGAATGTCGCAATATGGTATTGATTTTCAATAGTGTAGCCCGTTTTCCACCTTGTGATGTTATCAGTTCAAGGGATTTAGCGACCATTAATACAGCGAATTGTGGTGACTTGGGTTGCTTTTGTTTAGCGGATAGTGTGGACATCAATACATTGAGAAATGATTATACGATTACAGATAACAACGTCGCTTATTCAGGCGGTTATCGAGGTTGTAATTTTGATACGATTTATTCTTATACGTATTTTACAGTGCCTGATATGGGTACACGAGGCCCTTATCGTTTGGATTATTGGCAGATAAATGGCACAGACCGTTCCATAGCATCCTTCAATACGATTCAACAATTGGTGGATTCTATGAATGTTTGGGACCCGATTGGTAATTGGAAAATTGAGCCTACTGTCTTTACTATTTCAGGCGGATCGACTCGTAATACGTATGGTCAGATGAAAATCACACGTCTTGCAAATCGGGCTTATGGCTTTTTGGAACTCAATTTGGGCATCATTTCCAATGGTATTCAAATGTGTGTGACGAGTGGTTTTCACAGCATAATGTTTAGAAATAATAATTCTGGTTGTTCTGATACGATTACTGTTCGAGTGGCTTGCCCCGATTCTACTTCTGGTTTCAAACCACATGCCGTTGATGATGTGGTGACAACGACCAAAAATACACCCATTACAATCAATGTTTTGGCAAATGATACCTTGTTTGGTAGTCTGTCGAGACCCCTCAGTATAATTGGCTTGCCAAGGCATGGAACGGCTTCGGTGTCAAGTAATCAAATTGTTTATACACCAACTTTAGATTTTTGTGGAGGAAAAGATACATTGCGTTATGAAATTTGCAATGCCAATGGTTGCGATACAGCGGATGTTTTCATAACCGTTGATTGTTCAACAACAGGTGGTACACGCCTTGTTGCCGTTGATGATCGCATTACAACAGCTAAAAATACAACCATTCGTTTCAGACCGTTGAACAACGATACGATTATCGGCACTTTGTTGGCATTGGGTGTTGTGACCGCACCACGTCATGGTAGCATTGGTTTTAGTGGTACGGATTCCTTGATTTATACGCCTAATATCGGCTATTGTGGTTTGGATACTATGGAATATCGTATTTGCAATACTTTATTTATTTGCGATACCGCAACCATTTTCATTACGGTTACTTGCGATACATCAACCAATAATCTTAAACCGATTGCCGTTGACGACTTTATAACGACTCAAAAGAATACAACCATTACGGTCAATGTCATGGCAAATGACCAGCCCAATGGCTCATTGTCACGACCTTTACGTGTTATTACTTTCCCAACACATGGTTCGACGATTACGCAAAACAATCAAGTCGTTTATACACCTGACCCTGATTATTGCGGCAGCGATTTCTTTGATTATGAAATTTGTAACGCCTTCGGATGCGATACGGCAAGGGTGAGTGTGACGGTTACTTGTACAACAACAGGTGGTACACGTCTTGTTGCCATTGATGACCGTATTTCAACGCCTAAAAATACGGATTTTGGTTTCAAACCAACCCGCAACGATACGATTGTCGGAACATTAACAGAGTTGAGTTTGATTACCAATCCTAAACATGGCGGTCTCACTTTCGTTGGTTTAGATTCCTTGATTTATAAACCGGCATCCAACTTTTGCGGCAACGATACTTTTGATTATCGTATTTGTAACAATTTAGGTGCTTGTGATACAGGTCGAGTGTTCATAACAGTCACATGTGGCAATGATACCATTACAACAGCCCGTCCGATTGCCGTTGATGATTTTGCACAATTGAAAAAAGGTCAAATGATAACGGTCAATGTCATGGGTAATGATATTTTGAACGGTGCTTTGACACGTATTGCCCTTGTTCAAAATCCAAGAAATGGTATAAGTGAGTTGATTTTTAATCGAATCAAATACACGCCTAATCCTAATTTCTGCGGCAGCAACGACACATTGAGTTACGAAATCTGTAATTCATTGGGTTGCGATACGGCTTTGGTGGTTTATGAAGTGAGTTGTGATACCACAACGGCTTTAAAACCTGATGCGATTGACGATGTAGCTACAACTAAGAAAAATCAATCTGTCACTATCAGCGTGTTGAACAACGATATTTTGAACGGTTTACTGACGGGTCCCGTTCGGATAGTTGGCACACCAAGACGTGGCAGCGCAACGGTAACGAATAACCAAATTAATTACACACCACAACTCAATTTCTGTGGCGGTAACGATACATTGAGCTACGAAATTTGTAATATAACAGGCTGCGATACGGCTCAAGTTGTTGTCACAATCACTTGCGATACAGTGACTCCGACACGTCTTGTAGCTGTTGACGACCGCATTGCAACCCGTAAAAACACAACAATCAGATTCAGACCGATCAACAACGATACCCTAATCGGAACACTTTTAGCTGTTGGCGTGGTGACAGCACCACGTCATGGCAGTATCGGTTTTTCAGGTGTAGATTCCTTAATTTATACGCCAAATGCGGGCTATTGTGGCTTAGATACTATGGAGTACCGTATTTGTAATACTGACTTTATATGTGATACAGCGACAATATTTATTACAATTACTTGCGATACGATACCGACTGTGAAACCCGATGCGATTGACGATGTGGCTTCCACAAAGAAAAATCAATCGGTGACAATCGGTGTCTTGAACAACGATGTTTTGAACGGTCCACTGACGGGTGCTGTCCGGATTATAGGTACGCCAAAACGGGGTAGCGCAACTGTCGTAAATAACCAAATTGTTTACAAACCTAACCTGAATGTGTGTGGTGTAAACGATACATTGAGCTATGAAATTTGTAATGCCATAGGTTGTGATACCGCAAAAGTCGTAGTGACAATTACTTGCGATAGTCTTCCTGACCTACGCCCAATCGTTGCAGTTGACGACAGGCTTACGATGGTGAACAATACGTCGCTTACTTTCCGACCAACCATAAATGATACGATTCGGACAAAACTCATGGCGCTTTCTATTGTTGCGATGCCACGACATGGTACTATCAGTTTCACGGGTTTGGACACATTGGTTTACAAACCAAATCAGGATTATTGTGGAAATGATACCTTAGAATACCGTATTTGTGATACAGCATTTAACTGCGCTAATGCCTTTGTTTACATCAATATCACGTGCGATAATTTGCCAATGTTAAAGCCTGTTGCGGTCAATGACTTAGATTCAGTCCTTGTAAACAGGCTCATAATCCTCAATGTTTTGAGGAACGACACCTTAAATGGCAACTTAGTAGGCCCCCTCAGTATCATCACTCAACCGACCTTTGGAACGGTGACGGTCAATGGTGATGTTACGATTACATACAAGCCTTTTGCAGGTTTCTGTGGTGCAAATGATGTGTTTAGTTATCGGATTTGCAATGCCATCGGCTGCGATACGGCAACCGTTACGATGAAAGTTATATGCGATGCAACGGTGCTTAATAAGCCGCCAGTCGCTGTACCTGATGTCGTAACAACGACTAAAAACAAGCCTATTCGCATCATTATCTTAGCAAATGATACCCTAAATGGGCGTTTGGACAGCATCAAAATCATCAGTTCACCGCTATTAGGAACGGCTATTTTGGGCAGTGACAATGTCATTACCTATACACCCGACTCATGTGGCTTTACGGATCAATTGATTTATAGAATTTGTAATCAAAACGGTTGTGATACGGCATTAGTGACCATAACAGTGACTTGCGATACGACCGCTTTACGCAAACCTGTTGCGGTCAATGATTCGATAATTACGGGAAAAAATATTTCTGCCTTGATAAATGTTGTTGCGAATGATTCACTATTTGGGGCACCTTTAGATACGGTTTATATTTTCAGAGACCCAATACGTGGTTTTGCCCTTATTGAAGGTACTCAAATCCGCTACTTACCACAAACCGATTCATGTGCTTATAGGGATACATTCTCATATATCATTTGTACAAGAGCAGGTTGCGATACGGCAGAAGTCGTCGTCAATATCGTTTGTAATGTGGATAGTTTCTTGAAACCAGTAGCAACATTCGATACGGCTCGTACTAAAACGAATCAACCCATAACGATTAATGTGGCTCGGAACGATACTTTACGAGGTGCAGATACTTTCCGCATCACACGTATTCCTCAAAACGGCATTGCAGAGTTTGATTCATTGCGTCGCATTATTTATACGCCAAGTAGGTCTTTCTGCGGCAACGATACATTGATTTATGAAATCTGTAACCGCATCGGCTGCGACACAGCGATTGTGACCATTAAAATAGATTGTTTGCCGCCTGTTGCGATTGATGACTCTGCGAGAACGCTTTACAATCAGAATGTGACCATACCGATTGTCTTGAATGATACCTTAAACGGTGCAGATTCTATCACCGTTATTACGTCGGCTACAAAAGGTTTGGTGACCATTTTGATTGACAAAACGGCAACTTATACGCCCGATATTAACTTCTGTGGCAAGGATTCATTCCAATACGTCTTGTGCAATCGCTTTGGTTGTGATTCGGCTTGGGTGCGTATTGATGTCAGTTGTGGGGATACATTGCTTATTTTTAATGCCATTTCGCCTAATCAAGACGGTAAAAACGATGGTTTCTACCTAAGAGGCATCGAAAACTATCCAGACAATGAAGTCGTTGTGTTCAATCGTTGGGGCAACGAAGTGTATCGTAAAAAAGGTTACCGCAACGACGAAGCTTGGCAAGGTACTTGGAATGATAAGACGTTACCTGATGGAACGTACTACTATCAAATCATGCTCAACGACTCAACTGGGAAGAAATATACAGGCTATCTTCAGATTATGAAATAACGACGGACGAATTTTACAAACTTTACAATTCTTACAAACCTTACGAGCGCAGTGGTGAAAACTACTGCGCTTTTTTTTATGAGGGCAAACATGAAATTTGAAAGTAAATTGTTGAAATTTGTAAACTATTGATTTGAAAGCCATTAGGTTTTGCTAAATGCCAGATTTTAGGTAGATGATCGTTGTTCGTTTTCCTTCTGCTTTTGACTAAATATTGTTTGGTGAATATAATGTACTTATTTTTGTAGAATATTTAAATTTTAAATCTATTTTTTCGAATCTTTAATATTTAAAACAATACTATGACAAAGTACTACAATCCACTATTAACCTTCCTCTGTCTATTTTTAACCTATGCGTCACAAGCCGCCGCCATTTCAAATATCAAATCTGGTAGTTGGTACGACCCAACTGTTTGGGATTTGGGGCGTGTACCAACCACTACAAGTGGTCTGAATGATATTGTCACCATAGCAACAGGTACGACTGTCACTGTAATTGGGGACTATACAGATTGCGACGGCTTAATCATCAACGGCTTTTTAGATGTGGGCGCCACCAATTTGACCATCGGAGGACGCGACTTGCAAATTGATATTAATGCGGTTCGTAACGCATCGGTTATCATTAACGGGGGCTTGCGTATCACAGGCGATTGGAATCACCAATTCAAAGTCTATGGCAATGTTAAGTTCAACACAGGTGCTACATTTGAAATGTCGGCAGGCATGATGATGATTGATGGCTCTGCCTTTACCGAAGCATTAAGCGTACCCGTCAGTACACCTTTGTTAGATGTCACTGATGCGTCAAGTTTTGTGTCAACTGGTGGCATGGTTGTTATGTTCAATCCACATTATCATGCAACGGGTTTAACAATCAAAGGAGCGAAGCATTTTTACAATGTCTCTTTCGGCAACAACTTAGTATTATCTACTTTTGCCTGTCGCAACACCAGCGATTTTCTTATTTCAGAAACAGATAAACCCACTTTTAGTAATATCCGATTGGCTTATTTGCCACACCCCGACCGACAAAACCTTGTCGTCCTCAACAATGTTTCTGTCACTGAAAATGTGGAGTTGAGCAATGGCGTTTTGGCCGGTGCAGGTCGGTTCAAAGTAGCGGGTAATATCCTCATTGGTTCAGACGGACTCATCGAAACAGATATCGAATGTAATGGCAATTGGCAACAAAACATCAGTACTTTTTTGTCCAATACTTCGGCAACTATCAAAGGAAATATCTATGTCAACAACCCCGATCGTGTTAAGACGAGTCTTGACCTCGATATACAGAATGGCACTATCAAAATGATACGCGGTAAATTTGATTTGAATAATAACACCATTTCGGTCAGTTCGGCACCCACCGATGCGTCGGCGTCCTCGTATATTGTCTCTCACAATCAATTCTCAAATGTGGGTACTTTGGTCATTAAAAACCTTTCGGGGCGCACTTTATTTCCAGTAGGCACTGAAACGACCTATTCGCCAGTGACTCTAACGGCAGCGAGTGGCGATTTCAGCGTTTCAACAAGACCCCTCAGTATAGCGATAGATAACGGCAGTTATTCTATCAATTGCCAATGGGACATCAACCGCATTTCAGGTTCAGCTCCTACAGAAGTTGAAGTCCAATGGCAAACTGCCCTTGAAAGTGTTAATTTTTCATCGTATCGTACCAGTGCAAAACTCAACCGATTTGACGGCATGAATTGGCAACCCCTCAGTACCCAAAGTGTGTCCGTTCCTATTAATAATGTTGTTGAGAGTCGGACTTCTAATATCCAAAATTTTTCTACTTTTACAATGCTGGCTCAAGCCGTACTGCCCGTAACACTGAATAGTTTTACGGGTAAAATAGAGGACAATCAAGCACATTTATTATGGGAAACAGCGACGGAGTTTAACAACGCAGGTTTTGATATTGAAAAAAGCCTCAATGGAATAACCTTTGAGCCAATCGGTTTTGTCAAAGGTGTGGGCAATTCTGTAAAAAGCAATAACTATAATTTTGTGGACAAAATCTTTTCTCAAACAGCCTATTACCGTCTTAAACAAATGGATTTTGGCAATAAATACACTTATTCCAATATTATTTCTTTAGAAAAAGTAGTGGAGAAAGGCAACCTTAAAATCTATCCAAACCCACTTTCAAACCAACCTTTTTTAACCGTTGATTTGTCTGAAAACAACCAAAACCAAGCAACTATCGCTATTTTTGAAGCGAATGGACACTTAATTCATCAAAATACTGAGGGGGTGGATATCGTGAAAATCCCTGTCAACGATTGGGCAAATGGTCTCTATCTGATTCGTTTGACGACCCATGACGGGGCAACGACAACAACCAAATTTGTTAAAAATTAGGCGTTGACAGCAATTTCCGCTTTGGTTTTTTTGTCATTCTGAACGCAGTGAAAGAATCTAAATATACTAAAATGGCTTAGATAATGCCGTTTTTAAAGAAAAAACAGATTTTTTCGCTGCGCTAAAATGACAAAAAAGCCAAAGCGGAAATTGCTGAACCGACTTTATTATTTTGACCACCTTATTATTTACTCGTTACGTAGCAAACTTATGTCAATTTTTTAACCATTCTAAAATGATTAATATCGACCTCCACAAACATATCGCCCTCAACTTGATAGTTTAATTTTTGATAAAAAGGCACAGCCACATCGCGGGCATTCAATTCCATCAACTCATAACCTTTTGACCGAGCCAACTGTTCGCTTTTTTCTACCAATACCCGACCAATACCTTTGCTTTGCACATCGGTATCAACAGCGACTTGCCGCATTTTCATCACCTTTTTCGACTTCGGAGTCAGCACCAAGCACCCCCTCAGTATCCAAGCCTCGTCGTAGGCTGCGAGATGAATATCAGTGTATTCCTTCGCTAAATCTTCTGCCAAAAATTCTAAATTCAGAGGTAAACGCAATATTTTGTAGCGTAAAGCCACTGTTTCGTCGTATTCTGGTGTCGCAAATTCAATTTCTAAAATGTTCATTAAATATTGATTTTCAATTTTTTATAATTCAAAAATAGTATTCAGAATGTCGCGTCAGCGACAACATATTTATAACCAACAAGTAGCCAAGTTTCCTTTGACTCATAGAGTCAACACTTTGGATATTCTTATTTACTTCTGCAAAACAACCTTACGCACCACAAACCCATCTTCCGTTTTTAAGCCAATAAAATAAATCCCAGAAGGTAAATTATCCGCTTGAAAATTAACCGTATAACCGCCAGCTATTTGTGTTTGTGTCACCAATTGTTGAATATTTCGACCATATAAATCATTGACAGTCAATTGAATAAAACTACTTTTAGTCAATTTATAATGAATTTGAAGGGCATCACTAAACGGATTAGGCGACACGTCTAATATTAAATCATTAGAAACAAAATCCTTTGTTGCTGTACCAATAATAACAGCCGAATTGGAAGCCACACTCTCATTTTGAAAGCGGTCAAGAGACGTAACTATATACGTGTAACGCCGCCCCGTTTGTACATTATCATCTGTAAAAGCCGTCGTGTCCGTAGGCGTAATAAACCGAATCGCTCGGGCATCAGACAAATTAACAGGCGTATAATCGTCAAAACGATAGACGACAAATTGACGGACTTTGTCCAATTCCTGAGTCGTTGCCGTAGGTTTTGTCCACGTCAATTTCACGTTTGTCGGGTTACGAATAGCTGTTAAACCTGTTGGTACTGAGGGGGGCAAACTGTCCCGCCATTTCATGGTCGGCAACAGGGCAGGGTATTGGTATAAATTTGTCCGCAAAGAATCTGTAAAACCGAGCAAATTGTTTTTCAATGCTGTCGTATTGTAGTAAATACTGCCAAAAACATTCGCATATTGCCGATTCAGCCGCAATTGCGTAGGCATTTGCGCCGCATTCCAATTCGCATCAGCATTGATTCTGTAAGCACCTTGACCAATATATATGTGTTTCCCAAAAGCAATATCGTTCCACCAAGGCAACAAAACACTGTAATTGGCGACCGACAAACCAATATACCAATACAATTGCGGGGCAGCATAATCGAGCCAACCTTGTTGCAACCATTTGCGGGTATCGCCATACAAACTGTTATAGCTTTCCAAACCACCTGTTGCCGAACCAAGCGGTTGTGCCGTGCTTTTATTTTGCCATATACCAAAAGGCGAAATGCCAAATTTTACCCACGGTTTCACCGCTTTTATGGTATCTGAAATCATTTTGACAAATAAATCCACATTGTCACGCCTCCAAAACCCTCTGTCAACAAACCCTCGATTGTAGCGGATATACGTCGAATCATCGTTCAAAACCAAGCCCGTTTGTGGATAAGGATAAAAATAATCGTCAAAATGCACCCCGTCAATATCGTAGCGTTTCACCACATCTAAGACGATAGATGCCACATAGTTGCGCACTTCTGGTATGGCGGGGTCTAAAATCCGCAAATTACCATACGCCAAAAGCCATTCAGGATGTTTACGTGCCACATGGTTTGAGTCCAAAATCGCCGTATTGATGTTCGCCACAGCCCGATAGGGATTGAACCAAGCATGAAATTCCATACCCCGTTTTCGACATTCCGAAATCATAAAATCCAATGGGTCATACTGAGGGGAGCGTCCTTGAACGCCTGTCAACACATCAGACCAAGGCTCAAAAAAACTCGGATATAAAGCATCGCAATAACCCCGAATTTGTACAAAAACAGCATTCAAACCCGCTTGTTTTTGCAGGTCAAGTAGTGCCACAAACTCCTGTTTTTGCGCTGTGATTGATAATGACCGACTGGATGGCCAGTCAATATTCGATACCGTAGCGACCCAAGCAGCGCGAAATTCTCGTTTCGGTGGCGTTTGACACCACAGGAGTTTTACAAAGCAGATAAAAAAGAATAGAGTAATCGTTTTTTTCATGTGTATCGGATTTTTTTCACTTTTCACTTTTCACTTTCACTTATTTTAAGACGAATGATCCGCAATAATGACCCATTTTCCTTTGATTTTTTCAAAAACAAGGGAAAAATGACCACCTACATCGCCTTTTTCAGGACGTGTCAAATGCCATTTACCGACGACAAAACAGTGTTTTTTGCCTAACGGTTTGATTTTCAAAATGTCGAATTTGAGCGTACCCATTGCTGCACGGTCGGGGTAGCCTTTTTTGTAATTGTCCAAAGTCGTTTGATAACCTTGATTCATACCTGATTTGCCGATAAACAGGAGTGAATCAGATTGCCAATAACCGACCATAAACAGGTCAATATTGCCTTGATTCCAAGCAGAAGTTTGGGTGTTGAGGACGTGCATGATGGCATCACCCTCCTTGTTTGATTGGGCTTTTGAATTTGTTAAAACCAGAAAGGTGTAAAGCAAAACTGTTAATTTTTTCATAATGTGTATTTTTCTGCGAAAGTTAGGATTGTTTTGGTTAATTAAAACATAAAACGCAAAATACGTAGCAGCAAAAATCTATTTTTGAGCGTAAGAATTGTGTTAAAATTAATTTCTAAACCTTAAAATCCAAACCTCATGCGCCAGTTCTACTTTCTTCTCACGTTTTTTCTTTTCTTTTTTTCTGAAAATAGCCATGCTCAATTAACCAACGGAACTAAAACTCTGGGCGGTTATGCCAATGTTAGTGGCTATTATTCAACATATAAAAATATACAACCGCCCATTTCCACCAATTTGAGTCGGTCAATTGGTTTTTATTTTGCCCCCAGTTATGCGGTGTTTAAAAACAATTTTCTCATAGGTGCCACCGTCGGAAATGGCTTGTCTGGTAATAAATCCTTAATTGAGAATGTAACAAACCGTGCAAAATGGGCATACATAAATTACAGCTTCAATCTCAATCCCTTTGTTCATTACTACTTCAAGAACAACAGCAAACGTGCCTATTTTGCCTTTGCGAATATAGCTTATTATGGAACGGTAACGAACCGAAAACTTCAGATTGGTAACACGGCTGTTTACGCCTATAATGAAGACCATTTTACTTGGAGAGCAGGCTTCGGCGCACATAAAGTAATCAATAAGAATTTTGTTGTTGAAGGCATATTGTACTATGAAAACAACGAAAACATAGCTTTTTCAGTCGGATTGCGCCACTTTTATACATCGTTAGATAATAAGAAACAAGAATCACCCCCTCAGTATATTGCCAAAAACAGATGGCAAATTGCGGGTTCTTCAAGTGCTAATAACAATTTCAAAGACAAAACTAATTACATGGGTTTCTATGCGTTGGGTGGTAAAATGCTTGATAACCATTTTATGCTTGGAAGCAGTGTCAGACTCGGTTTTTCAGGCTTTTCACACACGCTCTATTCTTCTTTCGACCTTTCACCCTTTGTCAGGTATTATATCCCCATTTCAAACCGTTTTTTCGCCTATCCATATATTGGTGCAACAGCTAATTTAGCAACGAAAAATCAAACTTCTATTTCCTTTAATAGAGGTATTGGTTTTCAATACTTTATGACTCAAAATTTAGCTTTAACATGCACCACGAATGGTTATTTTAGTCATTCTAAAGATGATCGGACATCAAGAACTTCGGCGAATGGTGCTTTGAATTTTGGTTTCAGCTATTTTATCAAATAAGCATACAAAATTTTAACACTCGTTAAAGTTTTAAAAACTAACAATCATGTTTCGATATTGGCGTTTTGGACAGACTATTGAACCTGAATTACCCATTTTTTAAAACTTTTTATTGTATGAAACAAAACTTACGACCACCCAAATGGGTGGTTATGCTTGCTTTTTCAATGATTGCCGCCCAACTTTTTGCTCAAAACACTAACAAAAAAATTCCTTCTTATCGCTTTGCTTTTAAAACCTATTTGACTGTTTTACATGAAAGTAAATATGACGTAAAAACAGATGTCATAAATAGAGTGACGGAAACAACTCGTACGACAACAACATTTTTACCCGTTGTGGGCTTTTCAAAACTCAAAAAAAAGGGTTCTTTTTATGAAATTAGTTTGACGCATCTCAATTTCACTCATGATGATGATTTAAGTGAATTTACCCTTTTAGACACATTAGGGCAAATTACCTATGTAAGTGTGCCTTCACGAGGTTCTAAGTCTAACAAAGCCCATTTAGGATTAAGATTTGAATGGGCTTTCCCTTTGTTTTTTGAAAAATTAGGTCGCTTTCAACCTTTTATTGGCGTATCAACCGACCCCTCAGTATTTTATGAAAATATTGTTCCTTACACAACAGCATATTATTCGACTATCGCTTTTGAAGCGCGCAATACAGTTTCTTTCATTCCAAGAGCTGTTTTCAACGTCTCCTCTCGTTTGTTTTTAGACCTAAATGTGCCGATTTCTGTTTTTTCAATGGCGTTGACGTACAATCATGTTGATAATCCAATATTGCCAAATTATGCTCGAACAGAGACGGGATTTTCAACAAAATTATTCCCCTCACAGCTGAGTATGCGTTTAGGTTTAGGCTATAAGTTTTAAATGATTAGAAAATTAAGTTTCAATATTATTTGAAAATTTAGAAAACAAATGGTATTTTTTCTTGTGAAAATTAATATTGCAACAAAATTTTATTTTTGAATTTCAAAGGTTTACATAATAGAATAAGTCAATGCCTTGCGTAACACACGCAAGGCATTTTTATTTTGTTTAATTATTTTTACAAAACAATTAAACAAAATAAAGGTCGCTGTGTTTAAATGTAAGTTTCAATAAAAATCAACTTACAATTTTGAAGAAAAAAGTCATAGTTATCGGTGCAGGTTTTTCGGGTTTGTCTGCTGCGACATATCTCGCTGCAAAGGGTTTTGATGTGACCATATTAGAAAAAAATACAGTTCCAGGTGGTCGTGCAAGAGTATTTCAAGCTGAAAATACTGAAGGGGTGTTTACATTTGATATGGGACCGAGTTGGTATTGGATGCCCGATATTTTTGATCAATATTTTGCCGATTTTGGTAAAAAACGCTCGGATTATTACGATTTGATACGTCTTGATCCTTCATACACAGTGACTTTTGAAGATGGTGATACCATGCGTTTACCCGCAAAAATGGCTGATTTGGAGACTCTTTTTGAACAATATGAAGCGGGAAGTGCGGTAAAATTGCGTCAGTTTTTGGCAGAAGCCAAATATAAATACGATGTCGGTGTAGGTGAATTTGTGCAAAAACCAGCCCATTCCATCTTAGAATTTGCCGATTGGCGGGTTCTCAAAAGTATGTTTAAACTTGAAATGTTGACTTCTTTATCGAGTGCCGTTAGGAAATTGTTTAAAAATGAAAAGCTGATTCAACTTTTAGAATTTCCTGTTTTGTTTTTGGGAGCAACACCACAAAAAACACCTGCTCTTTATTCGATGATGAATTATGCCGATATGTCGCTCGGCACGTGGTATCCAAAAGGTGGTATGTTTGAAATCGTCAAAGCGATGGTTAAATTGGCAGAAGAGCAAGGTGTGACAATCCGATTGGGTCAAGAAGTTCGTAAATTAGAGGTAGAGGGCGGTCGAATCACAAAGGTTGTGACGCAAAATGCTGAATATCAAGCAGATATCATTGTGGGTTCTGCTGATTACCATCATGTCGAGCAAGTGCTTTTAAGTCCCGAAAATCGCCAATATACTGAGGGGTATTGGGCAAGCCGAACGATGGCGCCGTCGAGTTTTTTGTATTATTTAGGTATCAACAAGCGGTTGAAAAACTTGGAACACCACAATTTATTTTTTGATGCAGACTTCAATCAACACGCCACAGAGATTTATGAAACGCCAAAATTGCCAACAAAACCGCTGTTTTATGTGTCCATGCCTTCAAAAACAGACCCCACAGTAGCACCCGAAAATTGTGAAAATTTATTCGTTTTGATACCCACTGCGCCTGATTTGAGCAACGATAGTGAGGAGACTCGAGAGCATTATTTCAATTTAGTGATGGCACGTTTGGAGCATTGGACGGGGCAAGAAATACGGTCTCACGTCATTTTTAAGCGTACTTATGCTCATTCTGATTTCAAAAATGACTATAATGCATTCAAAGGCAATGCTTATGGTTTAGCGAATACATTGTTTCAAACAGCATTTTTGAAACCTAAAATGAAGTCGAAAAAAGTCAAAAACCTTTGGTACACAGGGCAATTGACAACGCCCGGACCGGGTGTGCCACCTTCGTTGATTTCTGGAAAAGTCGTTGCAGAAGATATTTTTAATAACGGATAATGGACAATGGATAATTTTTTTCATACTTCATAATTTATCATTCATACTTCATCATTTCAACATTAACTATGAACCATTTTAGTCTATACCGCAAAGTCTGCCAAGAGTGCAGCGAGCACATTACGAAGCGTTATTCAACCTCGTTTTCGATGGGTATTCGTTCTTTCGATACCAAACTGCGTGCGCCTATTTATGCCATCTATGGCTTTGTCCGTTTTGCTGACGAAATTGTAGATACTTTCCATGACTACGATAAAAACACTTTACTACGCCGTTTTCGAGAGGAGACTTACCGAGCTATTGAGGAAGGAATTTCGATGAACCCTGTGCTGCAATCGTTTCAAGAAGTGGTGCATAAATATCACATCGAACGTGAGTTGATAGACTCTTTTTTAGACTCGATGGAGATGGATTTGCATTTTTCGGAATACCAAGATTCGCTTTACAAGCAATACATTTACGGTTCGGCAGAGGTCGTTGGTTTGATGTGTTTAAGGGTTTTTACTGAGGGGGATAATGTTGATTATCAACGACTTAAAGGAGGTGCTTGCGCGTTGGGTTCAGCTTTTCAGAAGATAAATTTTTTGCGCGATATGAGAAGTGATTTTGATGAACGGGGTCGCGTTTATTTTCCAGGCGTTGATTTCCAGCATTTTGACAATGAGCAAAAACGCTTGATTGAAGCAGACATAAAAGCTGATTTTGATGCGGGTTATGCAGGTATTTTGCAGTTGCCTAAGTCTGCTCGTTTTGGCGTTTATTTGGCTTATATTTATTATATCAACCTTTTTGAAAAAATAAAAAAGGCTCATGCACAGCGTGTTCAGCAAGAACGAATCCGTGTGAGTGACCACAGAAAAGTGTATTTACTGTTTAGTTCAGCGTTGAAAAGTAGTTTTAATATGATTTGAAATACCTTTTGAAACAGCCTCATTATAAAACTACCAACGGCGGCGATAACGACGCCCTCTTGACCTTGGAAACGGAATTCCTAAAATGAGCATCACCAAGCCGATGACTATGAGTAAAGGCAACAAAGCGATGACGATAGCCCCAAATATGATGATTCCTAGTACGCCCAAACAACCTAAGCCCTCGTCATAATGCCGCCGATAACGCCTACGAAATAGGGCATAACTGCCACCTGAAACGCCTAATGCCAAAGCCGTTTTTTGCCAAAACCCCAGTTTTTCAAAAGAAAATCCTTGTAAAGCTGTCCAAAAAGATTGTTTTGTTTCAACTACCGCTGTATGATTTGCCAAATAGGTGAAGGAGGAAAAAAGGAGAAAGATTGCCGCGAGGCAGATTAAGTTAGTCGTGAAAGACAGTCCTTGTTTTTTCATTGTCATTTTTTTTAGATGTGATAAAAGACTTTTTCAAAGCTTATTTATGAGACATCTGTATTGCTTTTATCCCCCCTCAGTATGGCGGTGGAAAGCATTAAAAAAATGTTAAAAAACAAGGGTACTTATTTTTCAGGAGGGCTTTTTCGAGTAAACCTCTTTTTCACTTGTTCAAAAATGGGCTTGATTTCCTTCTCTTCCATTTTATAAATAATCAAAAAATAGACAATAAAAATCAATGTATTGACCAATAATCGTTGGACAGTGGACGTATCGAAATTTTCTCGATACAGCTCACTCGAAAAATAAGCGGTCAAAGCCAAAGCCAAATATGAGGCAATGCGGCGCATCGGATAGGGGACAGGATAGTATTTTTGTCCTAAAGCAAAACTGATGGTAGCCATTGCAAAATAACAAATCAATGTTGCCCAAGCAGAACCGACATAACCCATTGTTGGAATCCATAACCAGTTGAGAATCACCGTAATGGCTGCGCCAATGAGACTGACGACTGCACCCATTTTGGTTTTGTCTGTGAGTTTATACCAAATTGAGAGGTTGTAATAGGCACCTAAAAAGACATTTGCCATGAGCAAAATAGGAACAACAGTCAAGCCTTCCCAATAGTCTTTGCCAATAAAACTTTTGAAAATATCGAGATATAACAGCACAGCTACAAAAATCGTCGCACATATCAACATAAAATATTGCATCACTCGGGCATAAATAAGGCGTGAATCTGACTCTTTCGCTTGTGCAAAAAAGAAGGGTTCTGCCCCAAACCGAAAAGCTTGAATGAACAACGTGATGATGATAGCGAGTTTGTAATTGGCAGAATAAATACCTATTTGTATTTCTGCTGTCGCTTGGTCAGTAATAAGATATTTCAATAAAACACGGTCGAGCGTCTCATTTATCATACCTGCGAAGCCCATAAAAATCAAGGGATAGGCATACGTAAACATGTCTTGCCACAGTTTTTTGTCTAATCCATGCTTTAAAAGCCGCAATTCATTCATGAAAAAAGGCAAAATGACAATGCTTGACATCACATTTGCGATAAACATCCACTTGATAGACACCCCCTCAGTATCAAGCGGTGCGAGTAGTCCACGAGTGGATAAGAAAGGCACAACGATATAAAACAGTAAATTTAAACCGATATTAACACCAATACTCAATAGACGGAGCATGGCAAAACGCAAAGGATTGTTTTGATAGCGCAGCCAAGCAAATGGTATTGTTGTGATGGCATCTGCCCCAAAAATGATGGCGAAAAAGATGAAATACAGCTCACGCCCTTCGTTTTTCGTCCAATTTGCCAATGGAGTAGCGAAAATGATGATTAAAGCACTTAAAATGAGCGATGATATAGCAACTGAAATGGCAGAAGTTGAGAATACTTTTTCTTTATCAGTGGACTCTTTTTGAGCGAATCGAAAGAAAGCCGTTTCCATGCCATAGGTATATATAACGCCCATAAATGCGGCGATGGCATAAAACCAAGATGCTGCGCCGTATTCACCTGGGTCGAGTACACGCGTATATATAGGTACGAGTAGATAGTTCAAAAACCGCCCAACGATGCTCGATAAACCATAGACGGCTGTTTGTCCTGCTAATTTTTTTATCACGGATTAAGACAGATTATACTGATTTTTAGATTGAGGATATTTGAGGTGCAATTTTAGTTAATTTAAGGCTTAACTCGGTTTATCTTTGCTTTTTTAAACTTAACCATAGACCTAATTGGTTTAATTTTTTGTATTTTTATGAAAAATGGTATAAAAAACCTCATTTTCGACTTCGGAAATGTTATTATTGACCTTGATATTGATAGGACTTGGGCATCGCTGCAACATTTTGTCGGTGATGATTATGCGCAAAAACTGAAAGCAGTTTATCCTGTTGGAGACGTTTTTATTGATTTTGAAGTGGGCAAAATTTCGGAACAGACGTTTTTAGAGACCTTGCGTTCTGTCGCAAATGCCCCCCTCAGTATTCGGCAAGTCAAAGAGGCTTGGAATGCGATGTTGTTGACGATTAAACCCGAACGTTTTGAGATGCTTTTGCGCTTGCGGAAAAATTATCGCGTTTTTTTATTGTCGAATACCAACGAAACGCATTTGAGTTTTGTTGATGGTTATTTGCGGACGATTTATGGGTTTGATATAGAACATTTTGGTCAAACTTATTTTGACAAAGCGTATTATTCTCATCTTATAGGTTTGCGTAAACCGAATGACAATATTTATGAATTTGTCCTCAATGATGCGGGTTTGAAAGCCGCAGAATCGCTTTTTTTCGATGATATTCCTGAAAATACTGAGGGGGCAAAACGAGTGGGTTTGAACGTGCATTTGCATCGAATTGGGGATGAAATTGTAGATGTTTTGAAGGATTTTTAATCAAATGACATAGTTTTGGAGCAAAAAAAGAAACATATTACCAAAGAAGTTGCGCTGCAAAAACTGCAAGCCTACTGTGCTTACCAAGAGCGTTGTCACTCGGAAGTGACGAATAAACTGCGTGATTTGGGTATCTTTGGCGATACGGCTGGTGCTGTGATGGCACAACTAATTGAAGATAATTTTTTGAACGAAGAGCGTTTTGCGATTGCTTATGCACGTGGCAAGTTTCGGATGAAAAGTTGGGGTAAAATGAGGATTCAACAGGAACTAAAAATGCGGCATATCCCTGATTACTCGATTCAACAAGCGATGAACGCCATTGATACTGAGGGGGGGTATTTGGAAACATTGGAAAGGATTATCAAGCAAAAAGGGCTTGGATATGCTGACAATGACCCTCAAAAAACGTCAAAACTGTTTGCTTATGCCTTTCGGCGCGGGTTTGAATCGGAGTTGATTAGTCAGGTTTTGAAGCTTGTACGGCTTGATGATGATGGATTTTGAAAAAAAGGATATAAACATTGGCAACAATTCTAACAATTCAAACCTTTTTTTTACTTTCGTTTTTCATTGATTATTGATTTACTATAAACCTATTTGAAAAAATCTTTTTAGAAAAACAATTTATGGATAAGACATTAAAAGCTCAAATTCGCAACCTCATTTCCAATGCTAAAACGGATCAAGCACTCGATGCCTTTATTCAATGGGCAAATACGTCTGGATCAGACTTAGGGAATGACTTGATTGGGTTAAAAGCTCAATATTCGTCGCTCAAACGCAATGAAAATTTGGGGCTTATTAGCTTTTCGGAGGCGAATATAAAGCGGGCGCAAATATCGAATGGCGTTTTGCAGATTTTGGAAAGTGCTGATGACTCTGTACAGCAGCCATCCATTCTCATACAGACGGATACAAGGACTATTGTTTCAGGCAACGCTGATTCAACAACGAAATTACGTAAAACTATCCTTTTCATGGGTGCAAACCCGCCGGGGACGAAATATTTACAACTTGAAATTGAACACAGCCGCATTGCGACTAAAATCGGTAATAGGTGTAATTTAGAGACTGAAAAGTTCTTGAATGCGGGTGATATTCCAGAATTGATTTCTAAATATAACCCGAATATTATCCATTTTTCAGGTCATGGCAAAGATCCTGTAACAGGAGAGTCGGGTACGACATCGGATAATTCACGTGGTATTGGCTATGCTTTACCGGCTGGTTATGAACAGCAGGGCGGTATTGTTGTTTTTGATGATGATATGCGCGGAATGCGCATTATTGACGATGATTCTCTTTCCTATTTGTTCGATGCAGCGGTTAATGATCTCAAAGTACCCCTTGAAGTGGTGGTTTTTAACAGTTGTTATTCTGAATCACAGGCAAAGGCGATTGGTAAATTTGTGCCTTATGTTATTGGGTCGGCTTATGCATTGGATGATAATTTAGCTTTGGCATTTGCAGAAGGCTTTTATTTTGGTATCAGCAATGATAATACGATTGAAAAAGCCTTTGTAACGGGCAAAATCAATGTTGTTTTGCGAAAATCTAAAGCAAAAGATTTGATCGTTTTGTATAAAAATGGTGTAAAAATGGATTTATAAACCTCCATTTACTGTGAGGGGTACTCTTCTGATTGTTAAAGTTTTATGGATATGGAAAACGCCCCCTCATTACTGAGGGGGCGTTTTTCGTTATTCCAGTTCAGCGAGTTTTTCATAAACCCACTTCATGGAGGCAATACCGATTTTTTTATCGTCTTCCATCTCTTGCTTAATTTTAGCGATTTCTTTTTGGTCACCAGGTATCAATTTGAGTATTTTTTTTATGTATTTCATGAGATTCATATACAATATTCTTTGAACATCTGAAATTTCTTTGTGCCTATTAAGAAATGTTTTAAAACTTTCCATTAATGAGCTTAAAGCTTCGTCTGCATCTAACTCATAGTAAACAGCAAGTAAGATGGATTTTGAGCTGAGATTATAAACTAAATCATCATACTCCACTGACTGAAGAAGTGGAATTACTTTATCATATTTTTTTTGATAAAAATAAACTAATGCTCTATTATAAGAAACAGCATTCTGTCTAAAATCCGTTGGTAATTTATTCTCAAAGTCGTTAATAAACTGTTCTGCCCACTCATACTCGTTTAAACGTAATGATGCCATAACAGCATTTCTGAAATACCAAGGATTTAACTCACCCCGTGCTAAGAGTATATCCGTTTTTAGCAAATCTTTCGATAGGTTTAGGAATTCTCGATAAAATTCTGCATTTCCTTGATTCATTTTTTTTATACAGTAGCTAAACATATTGGTGTAGGCTTCTTCCGCATCTTTTAAAGGGAGTGTCATCCAATACTTGGAAAGTAAATCTTTCAGAGCATAATAATGTTCTTCGTTGTTTGCTGTTTGCGTTAAAAATATTAGATAATAGATTCTAATCAAAGGGACATTTTCATAAGGATATTTGTCCATATGAGAAACTATTTCATCAATAAAAAGCAGTTGATACTCATGAGATATAAGATTTTGACGACTTAGAACCGTGCAGTACCATTTTAATTTTTCAGCCAAATAAAAGTAATCAAGGTTATTTATTATTTCTTCGACATTACTTTTCTCAAATCGTTTTAGTTCAGCCTCGTTTAAATCATATAACTTTTTCTGTATCTCAAATTGATAGTAATAGTAGCTTGCGGGTTTTTGATTTCTTATATCAGACCATATTTGTGCCTGCCTTGTTGAGCTCTTGTATAAGCGTTCGATTTTTTTATCATTTACAGCTTCCAATAAAAAATTTGATTGTTGTAAATTATCTTTGTCATAGACCTGTTGTCCCAAAAAACCTTCAACCAATTTCAACAAATCAGAAGAAAGTTTTCTAAACCTGACATCATTAAATGTCTCTTTCTCATATAGTTGTGTCCATAATTGCTCTTTGGTCAACTCTCCTGCTTTACCATTCGCATTAATATGTTCAGAAAGGACATCATAGAACGCCATTAAGGTTTCATTAACGTTAAAATAGGGCGAACGGATGTATTTTCGCAAACGGTTCTGTTCTACTTTGTCGAAGTGTGTGAGTACATTGTAAATTTTGCTGTCGGTCATGAAACAGATTTTTTGAATTCGGATTATTAGGACTTTTAAGGATTTAGTAAGATTTTTTTTTCTTTAAATCCTTAAAACCCCCAACAATTAGAATTCAATGAATAAAAAAAATTTATTCTTTTCAAAACTGAATGTTTTAGTTGATTTTATATGAGAAAAACCATTATCTTTGTAAAAAATTTATGAAATTAGTATATGATTAATCTTAGTAGATGAAATTTGGTATGATATTTGCCTATGATATTCTACAAATAACAATTATATAATCCTACCGATTTTTAGTATCCGTCCCGTGAACATCAAAATTACGTTTTTTATTTTTTATTTTTTTTAATATTCACATTTTACGCACGCTTTTTTTACTCAAATTTACAACTTATTTGATTCTGTTTGTTTTATGAATATTAGTAATTTTAAATTTGTTTAAAAAACATGTTTCAACGTGTATTTTGATGACCTGTTAGAGAGCATACTCTAAAGAAATTTTTTTTATTTACAACTTTTAAACATCTGTAAGATGAATACACCCATGCTTAAAACATATAGGATGTTCATTGCAGCCCTCATCGCAACGATGCCGCTGTTAATGTTTGCCCAAGTCAAAGCGACGGATGACTATGCTCATACCCTTACCAACGCTTCCTCTTTTGGCATAAAAGTATTGTCAAATGACAATGCCTCTAATGGCATTCTGAAAATAGACAAAATACCACTTTACAATCATGGTACGGCTGCGGTGAATGCTGACAGCACTCAAATTATATTCACACCTGATAAAGATTTCAAGGGTGTGGCATTGGTGAATTATACAGTTACAGATAAGAACGGTCATTATGATTGTGGCTTGTTGACTATTGATGTATCTGCCTCGCCATTACCTTCGATACAAACAATGAAATTGTTTACTCGTCCAGGTGAGAAAATTGTATTCACTGTTCCTAAAGATTTCGAATCTACTGGGGGGATTGGTACAGCGGGTCATGATAATGGTTGGGTAGAACCGGGTGTTTATTACTTTACTCCGAATCGTGATAATCCTCCTTCAGCAATGGTAAATTTACTATTTGTTAAGTACGAAAATGGGAATATGAAGCAAATAGATGTTTTTATTAATGTCGTAGGCTCACCTGTACCTGTTTTACTTAAAGACGATTATGTAAATATTCCTATCAATGGCTCAACGATTGTTGACCTCTACCTGAATGATAACCGTACTGCAAAACCAATAAGTAATTTTTATGTACTGCCTGTTTCAAATCCTAATTTCGGGGTCAGTTCTTTGACAAATGGTCGTGTTCTTATCACATCGAATTCAAATTTCAAGGGAACATTCAATTTCGATTATGAAGTAACTTATGTTGATGGCACAAAAGAAAAGGCAACTGTTCATACAACAGTCGCTAATTACCAACCTTCGGCAGATGCTTTTCAAGTAACGGCTTATCATGGTGTTCCTTACGAATTTAAATACAATATTCCTTTGGATAATGGCGGTAACTGGACTTTTGTTACAAGGAATGGCGGTATTACAAGTGCAGGTGGTCGCGTTACACTTAATAATAAGAGTGAAGTGGTTTATACACCTCCGACAGAAGGAGAAGCGGATTATTTTGAAGTAGAATATTGTGTATCTGGATCTGGCTGTAAAGTTGTTAAAATCTATGTTAATCTTCAACCCGCTACAGCCCAAATCTGTTCAACAGATTGCGTGTTTCCGGGTGATGCAAACCATGATGGTATTGTTGATATGTGGGACTTATTGACAGTGGGTAGTAATATCGGTCAATATGGTTCATCCAGAGCAAATGCTAATCTATCATGGATGCCTACAAACGCGGCAAATTGGCAGCAAACTCTTAACAATGGTGTCAATGCTAAAAATGTAGATTTAAATGGTGATGGTATCGTCAGTCATTTGGATACAGCTGTGATTAGTGCAAACTATGGCAAAGTAAACTCGATTGTTGCTGAAAAAACACCTGAAGCGTCCAAAATAGAATTGCAGGTTTTGACGACATCGAATGCTGCATCTCAAGGCGATATGATTGAAATTACCGTTTTGGTCGGTTCTTCTGCTTTCCCTTCGGTAGATGCACGTGGCTTGAGTTATTCTGTGGGTTACGATGCGGATATGATTGAAGAAAATACATTGACTGTTGATTTCTTGCAATCCAATTGGTTGTCTCGCTATGATGCTTTTATCGCTATGAGCAAAATAGTCAATAGAGGACGTATCGAAACGGGTATTGCCAGAAGCCAAAATAGAGGCGCGAGTGGTCATGGAGAGGTGAGTAAAATTCGAGCCATTGTTATTGATGACCTTGCTGGCTTCCAAGTCGGCGACAGACCTGTATTGCGCTTCCGCATCAATGATGTGTATTTGATGGATGCCAAGGGTCGGATGCTTCAAATAGAAGGAAAAGAAATAGAAATTCCTATCAAATTGGTCAAAAAAGATGAGCCAATGAAGGAATCTGATTTGTTGATGTTCCCGAACCCTTCAAGTGATTTTATGAGTTTTTACTTGAATGGTGTCAATAATATCGAATCGTTGCGCATCGTAGATATGATGGGTAAAGAAGTAAACCGTCAGAACAATATCAAAGGCAAACAAGCAACAGTCTATTTCGATAATTTCCCATCGGGTATGTATCTTGCAGAAGTAACGACTGAAAAAGGAAAGATTATGAAGAAAATCCAAGTTGTCAAATAAATACACTAACGACTTATAATTTGCTCGGCTTCCCGCCTGACAGATTATAATCCCACACACCGATTCGCCCGCTTGTCAAAAACAAGCGGGCTTTCTTTTGGTGGTTAATCGTTATTGGTTATTCGTATATTTGTTGCTCATTGACTAAAACCAATAACTATGGAACTACTTACAGCTGACCAAATTCGCGCTTGGGATTCGTTTACCATTCAAAACGAACCCATTTCATCCTATAACTTGATGGAACGCGCTTCCTCAATCTTTACAGATTGGTTTTCAACGATTTATGATAACCAAAGACCTGTCCTAATCTTTTGTGGTACTGGCAATAATGGTGGCGATGGTTTGGCAATTGCTCGGTTTTTGCATTATTTGAGATATGATATTGGGGTTTATATCTGCCGCTTATCCAAAAATGAAACAGATGATTTTGCAAGGAATTTAGTAAAAATTCAAGACTTAGATGCTGTTATACTTAGGGGGGAGGTTTTAGGACAGGATACTTTTCCAATTATTCCTAACAACATTATTATCATTGATGCCATTTTAGGCAGTGGTTTGACGAGACCCGTTGCAGGCTATTGGGCTTCATTTTTTGAATATTTGAATCAATATCAAGCAGAAATAGTCTCTGTGGACATACCTTCTGGCTTGTTTTCGGATAAACATACTGAGGGGGTTGCTATCAAAGCCGCTCGTATTTTGTCTTTTGAAATACCCAAATTGGCTTTTCTATTGCCTGAAAATGAACCCTTTGTAGGCGATTTTGAATACAAAAGCATTGGTTTGCATCAAGCATTTTTAGAAAAAATAGAAGCTAAAAACGTTTTTGTCACTTCCGACTTTATCCAACCATTTTTGAAAAAACGCAAAAAATTTGACCATAAAGGCACTTATGGCCATGGGCTTTTAGTGGTGGGCAGAAGTGGTATGGCAGGTGCAGCAGTTTTAGCCGCACGAGCTTGTATGCGTTCAGGTATCGGTCTATTGACGGTGCAAACGCCTTTGTGCAATCGGCTTATTCTTCAAATTTCATTGCCTGAAGCCATTGTTATTGCAGACCAAAATGAAACGGAATTATCACAAGTTATTGATTGTCAACCCTATTCAGCTATTGGAATAGGCTGTGGCATTGGAAAAGGAGAGAAAGCGGCGGCGGTACTGAGGGGGTATTTAGAACAATCGAAACGCCCCGTTGTATTAGATGCCGATGCTTTAAACATTCTTTCTGAAAACCCAGAATGGTTAGATTTGATTCCTAAAAACTCGATTCTAACACCGCATCCTAAGGAGTTTGAACGACTATTTGGCAAGGCTGACAATGATTTCGACCGTTTAGAATTGTTGCGCAGCAAAGCGAAGTCTTTGAAAATCAATATTTTACTTAAAGGAGCACATACCGTCGTCGCTGATACCGAGGGGTGCTGTTATTTCAATTCGACGGGCAATGCAGGTATGGCAACGGCTGGAAGTGGTGATGTTCTGACCGGAATTATTACAGGACTATTGACACAAGGCTATGAACCCAAAACATCAGCGATTTTAGGCGTTTATCTACATGGCTTGGCAGGAAACTTGGCTGCTAAAAGGGTAGGACAGGAGGCTCTGTTAGCAAGTGATATTATAGACAATTTAGGCAAAGCCTTTTTGGAAGTGATAAGTGATAAGTGGAAAGTGGAAAGTGGAAAGTGATAAGTGCCGCACAAGTTTAAACTCGTGCGGCACTTATCACTTATCACTTATCACTTACCACTTAATTATTTTTTCCGAATCATCGCCACAGGCATATTCGGGTCAAATGTACCTTTTAGAACGGGCGTCTGTATTTTTCCAAGGCTAAAAGCATAAGTTGTTACTTCACGATAGACATAATCAAACAATTCTTTTATGGTAACAACTTCGTCACCGTTGACATTGGCTTCGCCTTTCATACCTTTCACAACGAAAAAGCTGAAAATGCTTTGATGCAATGTTGATACTTCAAGTGATTCCTCGTCAGCACGTGACGATAAAATAAAAGCCGTTCCGGGACTTGCTCGATTCAATTCACGGAAAAAAACATCTTGTGTTTCTTGTTGTGAACTTCTGAAAACGTCATTATTAACCGATTTTGAAGCTAAATAGCTGCCCGAATTACACGCATCGGCAATCACTAATTTGTACTTGGCAGGGCAAGCAGTCATCACGTCATTGACTTCACTGTGGAACAAACGTACACTACTGCCGTCATAGTCAGTCGGTAAAAATGCGCCTTTGAGACCGTGTCCTGAATAAAAAAATGTGACCAAATCATTTTCCCCAGCCTGCATAAACATTTGACGCATGGAGTCAAGGATGCCTTGTTTTGTCGCTTGGTCATTCACTAAAACTTGCGAATGTTTATCGTCCAATGAGCCACCTTCAGGGCTTTTCCAAAACGCATACATACGGAAAGCATCGCTGTGTGGATATTTCAAAGTCAAAATACTGGGCATATCATAGTTCGATACGCCAACGGCTAATGCCCAAACTTTGGATATCGTGGTAAGGCTCGCATTGCTTGCGCCATTCGTCATGATGGCATTGCCTGTGTGGCTACTAAAATTGGTACCCTCAAAAGCATCAGCGCGTAGAGGAATATTCTCTCTGTTCGCAGCTTCGATTTTGGTAGGTGTTTCGACTCTCGGTACGCCATTTTCAGGTATCGTTCTTTGAGGCGAGGTCATTATTTTGTCCTTTTCTCCTGACGCATTTGCATCAGTATACATCGTTTCACGAGTCAGCGCTGGGTCGTTACCTAAAAAGCGGCTGTTGCGCCAAACACCACTCAGTACAGTGTTACCAGTGAGCGTCAAAGTGCCGATGCCGTCCATCCTGCCATTGAGCCACGAACCTTCGTAACGGGTGCCGTCAGGATATTCAGCGGTGCCTTGACCATGAGGTTTACGGTCTAAGAATTGACCTGTGAAACGAATGCCACCCTTTTTTTTGATGATGGCTGTACCCACTCCATTGTCGCAATTGCCAGAAATACACTGTGCATCGGCAAAAATTGCCCCCCTCAGTATAAGGAGCAGAAGAATAAGTTTTTTCATTGAGAAAATCGTTTTTGAGTTTAGAGGAAATATTAACTGCCGTTAAGGCTTATGTCCCCTTCTAATATGAGTTATCGGTGTTGCTAAATCATTGAATATCAGTTTTTTAAGAAAGTTGATATTCAATAATTCTATAAAATAGATATATCAAAAATTAAACCATAATCACTAAATCGCACATTTAATTTTGAAAGAATCTGTTAAACTTAGTTTGATACATTTTCTATCTTAATTTTACCGAAAACAAAACGGTATTGCGACACACCTTTTCCATATTATTATGCCTATGCTTCCCGTTACTTATGGCGGGGCAAGCACGTATTCCTTACGAGTTTCGGCACTTAACCATCAGTGATGGTTTGCCCGACAACACCGTTTATTTTAGTATGCAAGACTCTCGTGGTTACATTTGGTTTTGTACGGCTAATGGTGCGAGTCGTTATGATGGGCGTAGATTTCAGAATTTTACGATTTCAGATGGTTTAGCTGACAATGAAATATTAAAGGTAACAGAGGATTCACAGGGGCGAATTTGGTTTCACACATTAAATGGAAAGCTATCGTATTTTGATACGAAAACAGAGAAAATAGTCAGTTATCGGACATCAGCTGCGTTGAAAAATGCGAGTGGAGAGACTTATCTGACATCTATCACTGAGGGGGGGGATGGAAGTGTGTGGATATTAATAGATCGGTTTTCTTTGAAACGATTGATGCCTAATGGTGACGTTCACCAATACAATCCAGAAAACAAACCATTTATAGGCGTTTTTAAAGATGCGCAAAACCGCATCTTTTTAGCAGGTGATACTTTTCGTCTGTTTGATGCCCAACGAGATACTTTTGTGGCTTGGGTTGCTTCACCAGCAAAAATAAAAGAGCAAAAATGGGGTAGAGGGGGGGAATACAACGGCATTTTGTGGCTTGAGTTTGGTAAAGATATTTTTGAGTTTTCTAACGGCATTTTTCGGGAAATTAATTATAAAAATATCCTTCAAAACCAATTTATACGTAGTATATCTGCTGACTCATTAGGTAATTTTTGGTTGGGTATAACAAATGGCTTTTATAGTTTTGATATTAATCATAAAAAACCCGTTCGTTTTTTTCCTACAAAATCACATGTAGCACATGTTATTACCGATAATGAGGGGAATGGCTGGGTCTGTACTTTAGGCGAGGGTCTTTTTTTTCTACCGCGCAATTATGATAATATTACTGTTTTGGACAAAGCACAAGGTCTTGAAAGTGAAGAGGTAACAGCACTGTCTCAAAACCCTAAAGGCGATATTGTCATAGCAACGTACCCAAATGTTTTGCAATTTTGGAATAAAAAAACGGCTAAGATTAATCGTAAAATAAAAATTAATGGCATGTGGGATGTCCGTGTCAAACGCCTTCTTTTTCCGAATGATAGAGATTTTTGGGTACAAACGGATAATTATAGAATCAATTTTTTTCCAGATTTCTCTAAAAAAACGACCCCTCAGTATGACAGCCGCCAAACAAAGATTAATGAGTTTTTATCGCTCGAAAAACAACTGCCTGATAAAAATAAACAATACGATGGCGACTTTGATATTTCAGATTTTTTGAATGGGACATCCGCTTATAAAAATATTTATTTTGCCAAAAATGGACGTATTTACATTACTTCAAGCGTAGTTTCTGAATTAAAACCCTTATCAAACAATCGAGTTCGTTGTCAATTGTATTGTAGAAACTCATACTCCCGACTTTATGCTATTGCGGAAGATACACACGGTGTTATGTGGTTTGGAGGTACTCAAGGCATCTGTTTTTTGAAGCCCAATGATGATGACGTGGTGTTTTTGAAAGAGAATTTTGAGACTTCCGTAAACGATATTATACCATTACCGGACGATTATTTACTTTGCAGTACGACTGGTAATGGCGTTTTTTTGTTAAAAAATGGTAAAATCCTAAAAAACTGGCAAGAAAAAGACGGTTTGAGTAGCAATAGCTGCAATCGGCTTTTGAAATTTGATGATCAAACCGTTTTTATTGCGACGGCTAAAGGTGTAACACGTCTTAACTTTGACCCCAATGACCCGACGCGCATGTATCCCATTATTTATGGTGGTATAGATGCCAAGCCGTCTCTTTACATCAATGATTTACTTTTTGATGGTAATAAATTATATATTGCTTCAAATGCGGGGCTTTATTCCTTCAAAATCAATGATTTAAAGATTCAAAGAAATGTACCTATCGTGCGCCTCACTCAACCAATGGCGTACCTCGCACAGCCCGATACGGTGTTACCTTTGCGTTATGGTTGGTTTTATCAGGAAAAAGAAATCAAATTTAATTTTAGAGCAATCGCTTTTTGCAATGGTGAAGTGATGCACTTTCGCTACCGTTTGTTCCGAAATGGTGCGCTTGAAAAGAAGGATTCTATTGTCTTACGCGAGGATTTTACACTGTCCTTGGTGTCTTTGAACACGGGTTCATATATGCTGGAAGTGGAAGCCAGTCGTGGCGATGATATCTGGAGCAAGCCCATCACCATGCGTTTTGAAGCATCGGCGGCTATTTATCGCAAGCCGCTTGCTTTGCTGTTCTATTGGCTTATTGTCTCCTTGTTTTCGTTTGAATTTCTACGTTGGCGCAACAAACGACGTTCAATAATAGAACAAAAGGAATTGGCTCAAAAAGAAGAAAAGCTTGGGCTTGAACGACGGCAAATGGAATGGGAACAGGAAGCCATTCGCGCAAGGATTGACCCGCATTTTGTTTTCAATGCCTTGAATGGTATTTTAACTTTTGTGTATAAAAGAGATGTTGACAGCATCAAAATTCAACTGCCTCGTTTGGCGCGATTCATTCGAACATCTCTCAATTTAGGGCGCGAAGACTTTATCAGTATTGAGCAAGAAGCGCAGTATTTGAATGACTATTTGGCACTTGAAAAGAGCCGTTTTGAAGAAAAATTTACATTTTCTGTCAAAATTACTGAGGGGGTAGATGCGCAGCAAAAAATACTGCCGCCACTACTTTTACAGATTTTTGTTGAAAACGCCATCAAACATGGTGTTTCCTCTTTGCCAGAAGGTAAAACGGGCGTTATTACTATCGTTTTTGAAAAAACAGGCGACCACACTATCTGTTGTACCATAACCGACAATGGTATCGGCTTGACAAATTTTTCAAGAGAACAGAAGGACAACAGCGGGCATCAATCATTGGGTTTAAATTTAGCCAAACGCCGTATTTCGCTTTTGAATAAAATTTATAAACATAAATATACGCTCTATGTGTCCGATAATGAAGAAGGGACAAAGGTGGTGTTGGCGGTTGAAAGTTGAGCATTTTTCAACGCTCAACTTTCAACCGCAACAAGCCTTATCTGATAATGACCTTTTGTGTCAACGTTTCTTCTTCATTTTTCAATGTCAAAAGATGTAAGCCTTTTACGAGGTCGTCGGTCAGTATTTCTGCACTATTCATACCTTTATCAAACTTCTTTTGTTGATTCAAAATGCGTTTGCCTGTGGCATCGACAAGAGACATTTCATAGCTGCCACCTGTGGCAGAGAAAAACTGCAATTTGATGACCTCCTTAGCAGGGTTCGGGAAAACGGCTAAGCTACTGACGGGGTCTGTGGCTTCTTCTATCATTTTTCCATTGGCAGCAAACGTCGGTTCTTGAGCGAAATTGGTGCCACTCGTTTGAATACCTAAGGCATAACAAACAGTTGTTGAAAATGCACCATTGTAGCCAGATACCTTTATATAATACGTTGCGCCTGTTGTAGCCGTATTGTATTTGATGGTTTCACTCGTGGTACTGCCATTTACTGACGAACCAATTTGTGTACTGATATTTCCTGATGCATTGGATTTGTAAAGGTAAACATCATAATCGGCGGGTAAATTGGTCAAAGTCACTTGGATTTTAGGCGCAGCCGTCGTCGTCGTGAATTTGTAATAATCTACATCGCCATTTGAGCCAATTTGTGCATTGGTTGTGCTGTTGACCGCTATGACCGTTGCACCTGTCGAGGCATTGTTCGTCGGCTCATTTGAGTTTGAACAAGCCGGTGGAATGGTATAAGTGAAGTTAGATGTTAAGGCATCATTAGCGGTATTGACATCCGTTGTACCGTTTGGCACAGCCGTTCTTGCCGTAAAAGTATGTGCCGCTGCCGTATAGCCTGTGACCGAACCAAGTGTTACTGTTGTCGTTCCATTACTTGCAAGGCTACCCGTCCAAGCTTGACTGCTTTCTGTGCCGTTGTCAATTTTGTAGTAAATCGTCGCAGAAACAAGTGTTACAGTCCCCAAATTCTTCAAAGTTACTGAGGGGGTCACGCTGGCAGTGCTGACAGTGCCATTGGGCGTGGCTATCGCCGAAATACCCGCATCGGTCGTTGAAGCTGCGGGTGTGTAGGTGAAGTTAGATGTTGTCGCATCGTTAGTTGTATTGACATCCGTTGTGCCGTTGGGCGAGGCTGTTCTGGCTGTAAACGTATGCGCCGCAGCCGTATAACCTGTTACCGAAGGCAATGAAACGGTCGCTGTGGCACTGGGTGCGAGGCTGCCTGTCCAAGCTGTTGAGCTTTCTGTGCCATTGTCCACTTTATAAAAAATGGTCACGGATGTGAGTGCCGTTGTCCCAAAATTTCTCAAAGTTACTGAGGGGGTTACATTGGCGGTTGTGATAGTGCCGCTTGGGGATATGATGCCCGCAATGCCTGCATCCACCGTTGTAGGTGTTGCGCTGTTGAGTGGTGACGACCAAATGCCACGACCATAAGTGGCAGCGCGGAGTAGGTTTGTTGGGTAGTGAATTTCAAGGTCTTTGACAGGTACGCCCGGCATACCATTCGTGAAAATTGTCCAAGTTGTTGCGCCCGAAGTCAAGAGATATGCCCCTAAATCTGTCCCACAATACACATCGCCATTGTTTTGCGAAGCAAAACAGTTGACAGGCAACGAAGGCAATCCTGTGCTGATATTTGTCCAAGAAGTCCCACCATTTGCTGACATATAAACCGATTGGCCCGTATAACTTGCCAAACCGATATATATTTTGTTGGCATCATTGACATCAAAACGAACGGTAAGAATGGAAACGCCTGAAGGCAAACCTGTGGTTATATCCGTCCAAGACGTGCCGCCATTGGTTGTTTTCATAACTTTGGTCGCACTGGCTGCTGCGATGTACTGATTATTTGTTGTGGCAACGTCTAATTCAACCAATGTACCGACACCTGAAAAACTGCTAATTGTTGTCCAAGTTGTACCTAAATTCGTACTTCTAACAACGTTTGTACCACCTGCATAAAGCGTCGTAGCGGTCACAGGGTCTTGCAACCAAGGTGTAACCCAACCGCCACCAGAAACGGTATAAATGCTTGAAAATGAAGTGGTTGTGGTCGAAGTTGAGCGATACAATGCGCCGTTATAAATCGAAGAAAATTTATTGTTATTGTTTGTTCGGTCAATGAAACAAAGCATACCATCGCCGCCGTTTACTTGCGACCACGTAGAGACATTGGTGGTCAATGTCGTACCATTGTCTTGATGTCCTGCGATAATGGTATTTTGATTGCTTGTTGACAAACCGATGCCATAAAGTTGTGCGATAGACAGGTTTGAACTTTTATCAGCCCAAGTCGTTGCACCGCTTGCGAGTGAAAAAACGCCACCATCATTGCCCGCAAAAAGGCTTGTGCCGATGAAAGATAAGTCATGCACATCGGCGTGTTCGTAAGGTGCGCCTGTACCTGACCAATGACCGATACACGACCAAGATGTGCCCGAAGTTGTTGATTTCCAAATGTTTACGCCACCCGTATAAATAGTTGTTTTTACTGAGGGGTCAACCACGATGCTTAAATCGTACCAACCCTGACCACCTGAATCGTTGCCTGCGGCATTCCAACCTAAGATATTTGGCGTTGATGATTTGAGTGTAAACGTCGTGCCGCCATCGGTCGAGAGGTACAGACCTTTGAAACCATAATCGGTGTTGTTGGCAACGAGCGCATAGACGTAATTGGCATCTAAGGCTGTGACAGCAATAGCCACCCGTTGTGTGCCTGTGGTCGGTAAACCTGTGCCCGCCGTTGCCCAAGTCACGCCACCATCAGTTGAACGCAAGAAAACATTCGCACTGTAACCGCCTGCATAAACGGTGGAGGGCGTACTGGGTTTGAATTCGATGTCGCGAACGCTCAAGGCAGATGTGCGTGTCCAAGACGTGCCACCATTGGTCGAGCGATAAATACCTGCGCTGCCGCTTACGAGTATCGAACCATCGGTTGGGTTGATGGCGATTTTTGACAAAGTCGTGCGGGTCGTTGAAAAATTGCCTGTGCCTGTCCACAAGGCTCCTGTGGCTGCCCAAGTTGCGCCGCCGTCCATTGATTTGTAAACACCTGTGGAGTAAACATCAGCCGCTTCACCATCACCTGTAACGAGGTACATGATGTTTGGGTTAGTCGGGTCAAAACCGACATCGGTTGCGCCCAATGCAGCAATGGCATCGGTGATTGCTGTCCAAGACGTGCCTCCGTTGGTTGTTTTCCACAAACCACCTGCTGGCGAACAAGCAAAAAGCGTCGTTGTGCTGCCCGGCAAAGCGCGAACGGCATTGATGCGACCATTGCCACCTGACGAGGGCGTACTGAGGGGACCGACAAGCGACCACGTGGCACCTGTGCGGTTTTGGAGTGCTGTGCGGCGTTTTTGTTCCACCATAGCTTGTTCCACGCCTTTTGTTAAGATGCTCAAATCGCCATTTGATTCTTGAACACGCGGCTCAACCCAATGCGACCAACGCATGAATTGGAGCATACCTTCCATTTGACGCTCGAATTTGTCGCCTTTTTTGTGTGCACCATTGGCTTCTTTTGCCAATTCTCTTTTAAATGCTTTAATTTTTCCAGCGTATTGCCGATTGAAGGCATCGCGGATTTGGTAATAGTTTGCGCCTTGCTCGCGTAGCTCGAGCCAATTTTGCGCAGTTGCGCTTTGCCATAGGAATACCATGATCAAAAGCACATAAATTCTGTTGATTTTCATAGAAATACCAGCTTGGAATTTAAGATGAATGAATTTTGTTAGATTTTAAAAAGTGGTATTTAAAAGCGTAGGAAAGAAATGTTCGTGTCGGTCTGTTTTGTAAATAGCTTAGTCTCGGTTCGTGTACGTAGTTTTTGTTAGAATTTTGTTAGAATTTTGTTAGCAAATTGCTTTCGGTCGTGTCGTTCTTTAAGTGTTTAGCGTGTATGCTTCAAATCAATTGTCTCTGCACATATAAACTGTGAAAATATATTTAATATTTTTAAGGTGCTAAAAAAAAGGATATTTTAACATTTGTAAAATGAGTCAAAAAAAAAAATGCGCTCACAAGTCATTGATTTTGTATGACTTATAAGCGCATCTTTTTTATCGAAAATACAGAGGTATTACTGCACTTTAAAAGCCACAGCAAGATTTTCCCACGCCAGATTGACCATATTGCCTTTTATATCAAAAGTCATACGTTCCATCATTTCTTTTGATTTTGAAGATTTGACTTTGACGCGGAGGACATCTTTGGTCGCATCGTAGCTGTATGCACCCCATTGTTTGGCAACGCTGTTGAAAATAATGGTCCATTCGCCCCCCTCAGTAGGAATGGTGAATAAGCTGTATTTTCCTGCTTTGAGTGCCTGTCCTTCAATTTTTACGTCTTTATCCACTTCAAAAGTCGTGGCATCGTTGGCACCGGTACGCCAAACGGCATCATAAGGGACGAGTTTACCCCAAACCTCTCTGCCTTTAACGGCGGGTTGTGCGTAAGTGATTGTTACGGTTTTGTCACCTATTTTGCTTGTTGCCGTTGCCGCGGGGCTTGGTTTGGCTTTGCCTTCTTGTGCAAAAGCAACTGTGGTGATGAGTAGAGCGGTCGCTAAAAAGAAGAATTTTTTCATCTAAGAATATTGTTTTTATTGTTTGAAAATGAATTACACCTTAAATAGACAATTTTAAGCTTAAAAAGTTGGCTTTTACTGAGGGGTATTCGACATAATGCGGTATTGGTTGCCTGTATATATAATGTGTGGTTGTCATCAAACATGATGAATCACTTTTTTGACGACACCCCAAATCTCAAAATTTGTCCCTTCTTCGATGATAATGGGCAGGTAATTGAGGTTTTCGGCAATTAAAAACAGCTTTTTCCCTTGTGGGCAATAACGTTTGACAACAAAATCTCCTTCGACAACCGCAACGACGATGTCGCGGTTTTTAGCTCTTAGCGAGCGGTCAACGATGAGGATGTTGCCCTCAAATATACCTGCCTCTTGCATCGAATCACCTTGCACACGGATGAAAAAGGTGGCAGACGGGTTTTGGATACAGAGTTCATTCAAGTCGAGTTTTTTGTCCATATAATCCGTTGCAGGAGAAGGAAATCCTGCTGAAACGGATTCAAAAAACGGTAATTCGACGAGTTGTGTAGGCATCATAGCTTCTAAAAACGGTTTCTGGCTCATAGCAGATGTTTTAATATGTCATTTAATTTTTTCCAATTAAAAGACAAAATAAAACATATTGTGTTATAAAAACAAATTTTTTAAATATTTTAAAATAATTTGCTTTACGTAGAACCTTGAAATCATCGAATCAAATAAGCATTAGGATTCACAATGGCCATCCAATGCTCTGGATTACTGAGGGGTACAAAACCAAATTTTGCATATAGCCCATGTGCATCTTGGGTTGCCAAAAGCCAGCGTTTTAGATTTTGTAAATCGGGTTGTTCGAGTATAAAAGCCATGAGTCGCTTCGACAAACCTTGACCACGATGGTTTTCTAATATAAAAACATCGGCGATATAGGCAAAAGTCGTTTTGTCGGTGATGACACGTGCAAAACCGATTTGCTGCTCGTTGTCGTAAATGCCAAAACATATTGAGTTTTCGATACGACGCAATACATTGTCCATCGAGCAACCTTTTGACCAATAAGTTTCTGTCAAAAAGGCATGGATTACTGAGGGGTCGAGTTTTGACTTGTCCGTTGAGAATGTGAAAGTCGCGTCTTCCATAAGTTCTTAGAAAAAGTAAAAAAAGGTGTCAAAATTTAGTTACATAGTCGTTGAAAATTCATCATTTATAATTCATCATTCATCATTTCCTCAGACGGTTATTGATTCTGAAATTTTCTTCAAAAGTTGTGCTTCATCGGTTTGAATAAAGCGACGTGTTTTGTATTGTGTACCAGCACGACCTGTTTCTATCATCATTTTTTTGAAAGTGCCACGTCGCAATGAATTGATTGTCAATGTATTAAGGGCTTTGCCACGTATCAAGTCGTCGTAACACATGTTTTGTTTGCACAGCACTTCGTCGAGCCTTTGTGAAAACTTTTGGGCATCGCCACCATTTTCAAACTCAATAAACCACTCGTGGTAGGGCAGTCCATTTTCAGATATCAGAACGGGTGTCAAGGCGAAATCCGTTACGGCACAGCCCGTTTCACGCACTACTTTTGTGACCGCCGTATCTACTTCTACTTGCGTAAAATGCTCGCCAAAGGCATTGAGCGACTGTCCAACACGTCCCAAAATGCGTAATTTTGGTGGATTCAACTGCGTAAATTCGATGACATCGCCCATATTGTAGCCCCATAAACCGGCACAGGTATGGATATGAATGAGGTAAGGCACACCTATTTCTACTTCATGTATCCAAAGCCGACGAGGATTCGGTTTTTCTATTTCGGAAACGGGAACGAACTCGTAGAACATACCTGAATTAGGCAACAGCACCATGGATGTATTCTGTACATCATTTTGAAAAGCAAAGTAGCCTTCCGATGCTGGGTACGCTTGCAAATACGTAACATTTTGATTAACAATGCTTTGTACTAAGTCTTGATAGGGTTCGAAGCTCATGCCAGCCGTTGAAATGATGCGTAAATTTGGAAAAACACGGTTGAACGGTTTGCCACTCAACTCCTCAACTTTGCGCAAATACAACAACAAAAGTGGTGGCATAGCGACGATGCCGCGAATGTCCTGTCCAATGGTTTCGCGTGCAGTGGCGGTTATTTTATCTTCATATTCAGGGATAAGGTCTGTTTTACGCGTCGGAAAACTCATCTGATTGACCCATTTAGGCTTTTCGGCGGTGAGGATAGACGAGAGCGCACCCGATTTTATGGTACCAAAAGGATGAAAAATTGGCGGGTCGGCAAATAGCACCCATTTGCCTTTGTGCACATCGTGTAAGCGGAGACGGTAGGTGAAATTTGCCATATTTGTCAATGTCGCCTCGAATTGGGCATTGAGCATTTCGCGAGTGATAGGCAGATATTTTTTTCCAGAAGTCGTCCCGCTTGACGTTGCAAAATAGAGTGGGCGACCATGCCAAAGGACATTGCTCGCGCCATCAGCTATTTTTTGAATATAAGGTGCATGGTCGCTGTACGTACTGAGGGGTATCGCTTGGCGCAAATCCTGGGGCGTGGCTATATCTCTAAAATGATGTTTCAACCCAAATTCTGTATGTTTCGCCGAGCGCATAAGTTGTTGTAATACTTGAAGTTGTACATTCGGCACATCTATTAGTTGTCGTTGAAAACGACGACTGAGCCGACGACTCCATAGGCGCATAATGGGAACTTTCATAGAATATTGTTTTCAAACTTTTAGTGAAGAAGTAAAAGCGACAGATGTATAGGGCTGTAAGATACGAAATTATGTAGGTTTCTTCATTTTTGCAGCGTAGTTACTGCAAAGAGAATCCTCGTTGCGAATAAGGTAATTAAAGCATTGTTTAATAGACATAGTAGAAAAACAATTAGCTTTGTCGGATTTTTAAATAAAAAACTAAAAAAAATGGACAAACCATTATACACTTTTGAACCCTTCAAACACACGACAGATTGGGTTTTAGTAGGAACTTTTAGTGCCGTTATACTCATGTTATTGGCGGCTTATGCCGTCTCAAAATATAGCAAATTAGATGTCAATCGGCGCAATATCCTTATGATGTTGTGCTTTTTTATAGGCATTTTGGCTGCTGGAACGGCGGCGTTTCGCTTGATTTCTATGTGGAAATTGAAGCCCGTTCAGATTTATAGCGACCGTATTGAAACGCCTTATGGTACGGCACCCATCAATAATATTCGTGATTTTTATGTCAAAATTGAAAGACATTACAAAATGATTGACCCCTCGGCAGTCAAGGATTCTGCCCGTTATTTTTTCCTTTTGGAACGCAACGACAAGACCCATGTTTTGAGCGAAGGCGACTATCAAATTGATTCCATTTTGGCAAAACTGAATGATGTGATGGGGTATTGACCTCCTTCCAAAGGAACCCTTCGGATGTTTGCCACGCTCAGCAAAGGTATTGATATTGGAAGGTTCGCCAGATTACGATATTTTTTTGAAAATGTGCCTGCGGGAAAACAATCCTGATACTTTGGATTTAGGGCTTTATGATAAAAATATTAAAACTGATTTTGAAAAAAATAAGATAGAATCCAAGTAAGTAACACAACTCAAATAAACAGGAAAATACTGTGGGGGTCTAAGTTGCTGATTTTCAACAAATAACACTTTACGAAGGCTTGAACCTTCGTAAAGTTTGTCCCGATTATTTCAACTTAACTACTTATACTTATTTTGGTTGTTTTTTAGAAAAAGATATAATATTCAACCGATAATTTGACTTCAAATAAAGCGGTCAACACATCAAGTGTAGTCATTTTCTTAATTTTATAAAATATTTCTATCATGTCAAAAACAATTTTATTTCTCGCTTTTTCCTTTGTGCTTTGCTTATCAGCATGCACGGAAACGCCTAAAAAAGAGGCTGTACAAACAGCGAAAACAGAAACAGCTCCCGTCGTTGAGCCTCCTATAGTGGGCGGTGATTCAGATGAACACGGCTGCAAAGCTTCTGCTGGTTATACGTGGTCAGTCGTCAAAAACGAGTGTATTCGAATCTTTGAAGCGGGCATTCGCCTCGATGCAAAAGCGGCTGATTTGGATAAAACGACCTCCGCTTTCATCGTTTTTAAATCAGAAACCGACGAGGCACAAGCAGAACTTTATTTACCCAGTGAAAAAAAGTCTGTTTTGTTAGCCAAAGACAAAAGTAACGGGGCAGGTAAATGGACGAATGAGACTTATGTTTTGACGCAATGGAAAGGCATGTACACCTTAGAAGACAGCCATAAAAAGGTGCTTTATGATGGGATGGTGGCTAAATAAAAACAAGTAAAACGAGCAAAAAAACTTGTATCAATTTTGAGACAACTAATTGATTCTCATTAGAATAGGTGAAAGATACGTATTGGATACTTTTAAAGTATCCGATACGTAAATGCCCACCTTCCCACTTTTCACTTATAACTTTTCACTTATAACTTTTCACTTATAACTTTTCACTTATAACTTTTCATTTCCCCCGAATAACAATCATCAAAAGTGTCAAAATAAGCCGTTTTCAACACCTTAAAATTGCTGTCCACGACCACAAAATTGAAGCCACGTTGACTCATGCTGTGGTCAATTTTATTGAAAATAATTTTACCAAAATTACCAGCCGTTCCACCCGCAGAATGTAATTCAAAGCTGTTTTGGGGGATAAAACCATTGATATTGTCCCCTTTTTTGAATTTTTGGATAATAGCAACGGAGTCGGGCGTTATTTTTTCAAAGACAAATTTGCCCTTATGAATCACACCAACCAGACCGCTGCGTAAAGTCAATTTCGATATATCACAGCCCATTTTTTGGAGTTGCGTTTTGGCTTCTTCGCACAATTTCCAAGCAGCATCGTCTCTCACAACGGCTAAAATCGTCTCTTTATCATTCGCTGCAAGGAACTCTGCCAACCCCTCAGTATTCATACTGGGAACGGTACAATTGGGCAATTCGGAAAGAAATTTTATCGTTTTTTCAAACTTTAAAGGCACACCAACGATATAATCTTCATACATAAATGCTTTGACCTGAGCACTTTCTACGATTTTTTTTAATTTCCTAACCGAGTGTTGTGTGGCTATAAATATTGAATTTTGTTCATCGCCCAATTCGCCTTTATCCAATGCCGCAAATGTCTTTTTTTCATACAGTTCATGCGCTTGCCAATCGGGACGTGCCAAATAACCCGTCGTTATGCTTTGATGATTCAACGCAGCGATGCGGGCAAAATGAATATAATCCTCATACGTTTTGTAATGCAACGTGAAAGGCGGCAACATGACCACACGTTCAGCTTCACTTGTGATGTGTTGCCATGTTTTTGAAGTCATAACGGACGGCTCGTAGCCGTCAAAATCGTAATATTTTTGTTCGCGTGTTACCATAGGGGCAACGTCTATGATTTGAATAAAAACAAGTATGGATAATAGGCTGATTAACCATGTCTTAGGCAATTTTAACTTTAAAAAACCTACGAAAAAAAATGCCATTAAGAGATAATGTAAAGTCCAAATAAAGCGACCTGACGACCGAAAGGCTTGTGATAGGAAGTTGAAATAAGTGTTTTCCAACATAAAATTGGCTTCAAAAATCGCCTTGTTGCCAAACGTAAATAGGTGGCTAAAAGCAAACAAAGCGAACAAAACAGCGACAAAACCAAGCGGAGAGAACGATTTTTCGAAATTTTTTCTGTTTTTTATAGTCAATACATTAGCAATAAGAACAATGAAACCGATGAGCAGTACGCCGCCGCCAAGATAACCTTGTCCTTCGTATTGACCTGCATTGATAGGTAAGGTTGGCATCAAAAATTGCTCACCTTGTCCATTAAAAAAGGTGTTGAGGTTGGCTGAAAATTTGCCAAAACCAATTTGTGCCATTGTTGTGGTGGACGTATTGAAATTGCCGACGATATACCATAACACCATCGCCAAAGCTAAGCCAGCGAGACTCATTAATCCCTTCAAAACCCATGAAAAACGCCCTATTTTTTCCGATTTCCAATACGTGGCAAACGCCAAACCGAAAATCATGAGCAGCAAATATTGATGAATGAGTGCCGTTGTCGCTATGATTTTTAAAAAACTAAAAAACTTCTGCTTTGCCGTATTGGGTTCAAAATAGATGCAGAATGACCACAAAATGAGCCACTGTGCGCATAAATTCATGTGACCAGTACGGGTCAAAAGGGCAGGAGAGAGGATGAAAAAAGTGGACCCTAAAACCAATTCAAGGGACGTTAAATTTAACTTATAAAGATTGGACAGACCCCTCAGTAAACGCACCGAAAAAACGGCTTGTAAGATGTAACAAGCCAAAAACCAAAAGCCAAAGTATTGAAAATCAATAGGTAATAAAGGCGATAGAATTTTAAAAGGAATTGCCAACAACGGAATTGCTCCTGTTAGACCAATACCCGTAACGGTCGGATAATCATAACCTTTGAGCGTACCAATCACAGGGAAATGCCAAGGCGTATTGCGATAAAATTGCCAAGAAACATACTCCGTCGGACAATCTGCATAACTCATCAACCAATCGTAGTGCGTTGGATTGAGCACGTGCGGCGTGAATTTCAAGAGAAAAACAGCGACTGCAATAGCGATTGCTACGGCGTAAATGCCCCCCTCAGTATTTGTCTTTAAAAAACGCATTTTTCAAATTTTCACTTTTACGCCCATTATTCAATCGTCACATTCCCCATGGACTATAGATGTTTTTTTTTCATTTTGTACTTTTTTAATTGGGCGTAAATGTATAAAAACAGATGTCAAAAACCCATACAAGTTCAGTCAATCTCTGAATCGGTTATTTTTATAAAATAGCAAGGAGACCTACGAACGTGACATTTTTTGAGAAAAAACTGTCCTTTTTGAGTGAAAACGGTTATTTTTGTAAATCTAAAACAACCAATTTAAACGAGCATCTATGAGATTGGAGAAATATGAATTAACAGAAGATCCAAACAAAACAGCTTTTGAGTTCACAAGTGAAGGACCTAAAGGTAGGATTTTGAAAGGCGTTTTTTATTCAAAATTAAAGCTAAAAGGCGTTGAAAATCTCTATAATCTTGCTTTTGGCGACAAAGACTTAGAATCTGGAGAAATTGATGACCATGTAATTACAGATAATGAAGACCGTGAAAAAGTTATAGCAACGGTCGCAAATACGGTCATTATTTTTACCAATCACTATCCAAAAGCGCAAATTTATTTTGAAGGAAGTAATAATGCACGAACACGTTTGTATCGAATGGCTATCAGTAAATATTTCGATGAATTATCTGAAACATTTGTTATCAAAGGATTTATCGCTAAAAAGTGGTCGGCATTTGAGAAAAATGTTAATTATGAAGCCTTTTTAATCACTCGTAAATAAACTAAGTTATGAATAAAACATCTCTTCTTGATTATAATACAACCGCTACGGTTGATCCAAACATGAAAGTACCGCTTAATCCTGCACCTGAAAAAATGGCAAGGGCGATTGCTTTTCTTGAAGAACACGGCTTGCCACCAGAAATTGAAAAAAAGCAAAAAAGCAAAAAAGTCAATCGTTCAGCTTTGCAAAACGAGTTACTCAATATTTATACTTTTGAACCAACAGAAGAAGAAATGCTGCAATTGAAAGCATTTTTAGCACAATTGTTTGCGGATAAAATAAAGGAATCAAAAGCCTATCAAGAAGCCGCAATGACCGCCTGAAAACTTAGAGTAAAAGATAGCTTTTTCATATCGTTTTTTCAAATAGACCCATTTTACTGAGGGGGGCTTATGCCTTTTCACTTTCCAAAGCATCCCAATATTCAACAGCACGGCGTGTGTGAGGAATACAAATCGAACCACCGACCAAATTGGCAATAGAAAAAACCTCAAAAATTTCGGCTTCTGAAACGCCCAATTCGTGGCATGTACCGATGTGGTATTTGATGCAATCGTCGCACCGCAAAACCATAGAAGCGACAAGACCCAACAATTCTTTTGTTTTTACATCAAGCGCACCTTCTTGATATGTTTGATTGTCAAGTGACCAAAAGCGTTTGAGGACTTTGTTGTCCACGCTCAAAATGCGGTCATTCATTTTCTTGCGGTAGTCGTTAAACTCTGTAACTGTTGACATGTTTTTTATGATTTTATGATTAGAGATTTTAAAATTTTTAAGCACAAAGAAGCATCTGATCAAGAGTAGTTAAGTTCGGGGGATTTTGAAAATTCCCCGAACTTGTGATTTCTACCCCCTCAGTATGGTCGAGAAATTTTACAATCTTTGTACATGAAATTACAATTTGATTATGCTTTGCCGCGATTCCGTAACCGCCAAACGGACACCAAAAGTCGTCCCGCCAAAATGACCGCTGAGATAATGGCTGCAACGACAAAAAACAAAAATTCGCTTTTTATGTAATTGAGCAAAGACTCACGTTTGGCGGCATTACCTACACTTTCTAACAAAATATCAGGGTCGCCGCCATCAATCCAAACATTAAAACTTTGGATTTGCGTCATTAAAGTCGCAACAATGGCTATTGTAACAAGAACAAAACCGATTTTTGCATACTGCCAAGTGGCAAGGAAAGTGTATTTTAGGAAAAACGTATAACGTGCAAAGGTGACGAACAGAACGATAGTGGCAATATTGACCCCATTGAACTTGTATGCAGGGAAATTTGTCCAAATCGGATACATCACAACCGTGACGATGACCACCGTAACGACCCACCAAATAGATTCGAGTAAAATTTTATTGCTTGTCATTAATGTCTGAATGAGTGATTTTTATGATTAAATACTGAGGGGGCGCAAATGTAGCTAAATTCCTAATTCCTAATTCCTAATTCATTACTGCCGTTGCGCCATTTGCTCATATTCCACCGCCTTTGCCACATTGCCCAATTGCCGATAAGCCACCGAAATATTGATCGCATCTTGTTTGTCGTAGCGAATTGCTAAGGCTTTGGACAAAACTTCAATTAATTTTTGAGGTTGATTGGACATGCCGTAAGCCGTGCCGAGATAAGACATAGCCACCACATCGGTTGGGTTAAGTTCAATCGCGTTGCTTAAATATTCAATAGATTTAGGCAAATTGTTTTGTTGTTGTCCCACCGTTTTACCGCCTTCCCGGTAAACGAGCGCGAGATTTGTTTTGGCATCTTTGAACTGCGGGTCGAGTTTTAAGGCTGTATTGTAGGACTCGATGGCTTTATCAAATTCTTGAAGATAAAAATAACCATTACCCATCAGCAAATACGGATTTTTCATGGTCGGATGTATCTCCAAAGCCTTGTGTAAATGTCCAATGGCTTCTGTTATTTTAGTCTTTTTCTCAACGGCATTAGGCGAATTTTTAAAATGTTCAATCGTTTCACCACCCACCGACGTTTGCAATTTGGCAGAATTTGGCGACGTTTCGATGTCGGTTGTAAAGATGGTGTAATTGTCTTTCCAAGCAGGATTGCGTGTAAAAGTCTTCAAACTGAACAAGGCGACAATGACGACAATCACCCCCAAACCTTGACGATTGACACCAGTTTGGACTTCTTTTGACGCTAATTTTGCTAATAAAACAGCCAAAACAAGGCAAAAGCCCACCGAAGGCATAAACATAAACCGTTCAGCCATATTAGTCCCTACGGGAAAAACGATGTTTGACACAATGGATAATGTGATAAGAAAAAACGCAATGCCAAAACTAATCAGGCTGCGATTTTTCCACCCCCTCAGTATCAAAGCCAAAAGACCGATGTAAACAGCAACACTCAACAGCACTTGCCAGTCGCCAAAAGACATGATACCGATGTGACGTGGATAATAATCGTGTGTCAAAGGATGAGGAAAGATGAGCAGTTGAACGTATTTGCCAAGCGTATAAGTAATCGTTGCAAATTTCTCAGCAAAATCAAAAGGCACATAAGTGTTGCCGACGAGTTTCAAAAAAGGGTTGTTCATCAACTCCATTTGCTCGCCGCCAAACTGATTGCCGATGACAGCCCCCCTCAGTATCATAAACAAAACAGCGGCTGCCAAAAAGGGAATTGCTTGTTTTATAGCCGTAAAAGCGTCTGTTTTAACAAAAAGCCAATAAATCATAGGCGTAATGACCACAAAAGTGATGGCATTCTCCTTTGATAATAAAGCGATAAAAAACAGGGCAAAAGCAATGATTTGGTTTTTAAAACCTCCATTTTCAAACGCTTTTAGCGAAAACCAAACAGCCGCAAGGCTGCCAAGTAGCGTCATAATTTCGTCGCGCCCTTTGATATTCGCCACAGCTTCGGTATGAATCGGATGCGCTGCAAAAAGCAGAGCTGCTATAAAAGCCACCAACATCGGATTGAATATTGATGTTGGGTCGCTATTCTTTCGATAATTCAGTAGTTTTAGCAATAAAAAATAGAGCAAAACACACGTCAAACCGAACAAAATGACGTTAATAAAGTGTCCAATAAAAGGATTTTTGCCAAAAAGTTGGTATTCAATCGCAAACATCACAAGCGTAAAAGGGCGATAACGACCACCCGCAACGAGCTGTGCCTTGCCCGATTCTTTGAAAAAACCATAAAACGTATCGTATTGCAAAATACCGCCGATGCCAGCGACCCCCTCAGTCGTAAACATATTGTCGGTGATGACAATCGAGTCGTCTTGACAAAAATCGTAGGACAAAGTATTGGCATACAACACAAAACTTAAAGCGAATATAAAAATGGCTTGAAGGCGCGTATTTTTCCAAAAAGAAGGAGAAATATCGGTTTGTGAACGAACAGTTTTTGGTTTAATCGGTTTATCAGGTGTCGGCGTTGGCGCAGAACTTAGCGGCTTTTTATTTTTTTTACTCATTGAGAAATAATTTGCAACAAAATGAAAATCAATGATTTACGCAATATTGTTAAAGTTTTTATAAAAATTAGAAACTTAATTGTCGTACTTTTACCTTTGAAATTTAATTAACAATTCAACAAAATTCAGAAATTTGTGAGAAATGACCGCTCAATAAAAGCGTTATTTTCCACAAAATACTCAAAAAAAAATTTTCAAACAAAGAATTAAATTATGAAAAAAATTATTTTGTCTATGACCTTCGTGGTCGGTTTGGTTTCTCTTTCAGTCGCCCAAGACTTGCACTTTGGTATTCAAGCAAGCCCGTCATGGTCATGGATGGGTACTGACAATACGAAAATCACAGGCTCAGGTTCAGCTTTGGGCTTGAAATTAGGACTTGTTGTTGAAAATCGTTTCAGCGAAGCCTATTCGGTTTCTTCGGGTATCGGTTTTCATTTCAATTCAGGCGGCTCGCTGCGGTTCGGTTTGCCTGGGCAATTGTGGAAAAACTCATGGAGCGAATTTGATATATCCCCCAAATCATCTGATACTTTTGCGGTGGATACGAAGTTGCGTTACAGTTTGACATTTGTAGAAATACCAATCGGTCTAAAAATGCGCACGCCTGAACAAGGCAATCACATTCGCTATTTTGCCGAACCTTTGATTTCATTTGGTTTTAGAACGAAGGCTTCAGGTGACATTTCAAGTGCAGGAACGGTCTCAGCCCAAGAAAAAATCAATATTAAAGGCGATGTCAACGGCTTAAACATGTCGTGGGGCGCAGGTATTGGTGGTGAATATATTATTCAAAACAACACGGCGATTGTCTTTGGCTTATATTTCCAAAGCGGTTTTACCGACATGACAGGGAATAGCGGCAGCACTTTGTTCGACAGTTCATCGGGTACTCAAGTGGCTAAATCGGAAAAATCGAAAGGAACGGTTAAGTCTTTGACGATTCGGGCAGGGGTGATGTTTTGATTCTCTTTAATATTGGAACAAAAAAAAACAGCTTACGACGTGTGTGTTGTAAGTTGTTTTTTGTTTTTTGTTGAAAAATATTAGTTTTGTCAACAAAATTGCTCAAGTATTAAATATATTTAATTTATGAACTCAAAAAAACTCAAATATCAAAAATATACTAATGAATTATTAAACTGCCCGCCTATTACTTATAAAGAGATAGAAGCGAGCGTTTTTCGTTGGGTTTTCACTGAATGTGACGACAATAGTTTTATACCAGTTCTTATTATTGACCCAGCGCGACAATTAGGCGATGAAGACAAAACGTGTGAAGGTTATGCTTTATCCATGTTCGAACAAGAAAAAGGTGCATACCAAAAGTATAAGAAATTGGTGAAAAACAAACCTCATTTAAAGGCTAATTTTGGAACTAAGATTGCTGAATTACAACTTTTAATGAGTGAAGGTGTTAGCTCTGAACCAGAGGTCAATAACTACACTCATTTTAATTTTCATGAGTACGAAGGAACTAATTTGCCAAAGAAAATTGTTAATATTGCAAATATATTTGATGAAAATGGAAACTTTAAATGGTGAAATACTGCCTAATTTTCAATTACAAAATTCACTTGTTAGAATTGTGGACATTGTGAATTTCGATGGGCCTCTTTTGGCTTTATTTCAAAACATAAATAATAGACATCTTTATTTATTGGATTGGGTTGATAAAGACGCAATATTCAATCGTTGGCTTGCTTATCGGTGTAACCCTATGGTGTTAGATAAATTTATACGAGAGCAAATTTCACATTTTGATTTGTTTATGTCTGATGAATCGTTTTGTTATAAAATTGACATAGATAAGAATCTCAATTGGTACTATCCACAAAAAATAGAGAAAATCAATTTGCCTTCAAGCTACATACCAACATCAGATACTTTTTTTGAAAACTGTGATTGTCCTAATTTTACAAAATTAGAACATTTTATTACTCACGCAAAAGAATCTAAAAAGCAAGAAAATTTAGTCATCATCCCTGACAACTATATTTCTCAACCTAAAAGATTCGAAAATAAAAATATAAACAAATTAAAAGAATATAATAGAACGGAAATAATATCGAATCAAATTAAAAGGATTCAAATATCACAGGAAGTATCTAAATATTCTAATATTAATTCAAGTAAATTGGCAATATCTAACAAATTAAAAGCCTATAAATAAAAAATGTTTCAGGAAATTATTAATTTTATTAAACAAAAAGAATGGGCTTACACCGAGATTAAAGGTAAGACAATTGCTATTTTCGGCATTAGTGGTGAAAATGGTAAGTTCCAATGTGTAGCCGACGTTCGGGAAGATGAAAAAAGGTTTATTTTCTTGACAATTTGTAGCGCAAATGTACCTGAAAATAAAAAAAGAAATATATGCGAACTTTTGACAAGATTAAATTTTGGCAATTTTTTAGGTAATTTTGAAATGGACTATCAAGATGGAGAAGTTAGATATAAGACAAGTATATATTGGGGAGATAAAGGGTTAGATGTGGAAGTAATAGAAATGTTATTTATGACCAATATTATAACTATGGATAATTCTTTACCAGGAATTATGAATATAATTTATAGTGATTCAACTCCCTTAGAAGCGTATAATTTAATAGAACGAATAGACAAAGGATAGAAATCATGTCAAAATATTCTTTTTAAAGAATGCCTTGCAAAGTTCTAGTTGCAAGGCTTTTTTAATTTAAAGCTATCTAACCAATTTACAACCAATGCTTTACAAAAATTCACTGCGCTTCGCGCAACAATTAGACAAACAAGACCCGCTTCGGTCTTTTCAAAAACGCTTTCATTTTCCAAAACACAACAATCGGCGTTCGATATATTTCTGCGGCAATTCTTTGGGTTTACAACCTAAAAATACTGAGGGGGCTGTCAAAGCAGAATTGGATTATTGGCGACAACAAGGTGTTGAAGGTTGGTTTGCGGGTGAAAAACCGTGGTTGAGTGTGCATCGTGAAATGTCTGAATTGGCAGCCCCAATCGTTGGTGCAAAGCCCGCAGAAGTGGTGATTATGAACACTTTAACGGTCAATTTGCATCTGTTGATGGTCTCTTTTTATCGTCCAACGGCTAAACGTTTTAAAATTTTGATGGAAGCGGGTGCCTTTCCAAGCGACCAATATGCCGTAGAATCTCAAGTCCGTTTTCATGGTTTCGACCCTAAGGAAGCCATCGTTGAAGTCAAACCAAGAGACGGTGAGGACTGTTTGCGAACAGAAGATATTTTGCAAGTCATTGAAAATCAGGAAGATACATTGGCTTTGGTTTTGTTTGGCGGCATCAATTATTATTCGGGACAATTTTATGATTTAGCAAGAATTACTGAGGGGGGGCATCGCGTTGGTGCAACAGTTGGTTTCGACCTCGCTCATGCCGCAGGCAATGTGCCTTTGCGATTGCACGACTGGGGCGTTGATTTTGCAGTTTGGTGTGGCTATAAATATCTTAATTCAGGACCGGGCAGCGTTGCGGGGGCATTCATACATGAAAAACATTTTGCTGATGAAACAATCCCTCGTTTTGCAGGGTGGTGGGGTTACAATGAATCCAAACGTTTCCAAATGGAAAGCGGTTTTGAACCGATGTATGGCGCAGCGGGCTGGCAAATTTCAACCGCACAAGTCATTCCTTTGGCGATGCACCGCGCCAGTTTAACGGTTTTCAAAGAAGCGGGTGGGGTAGCCGTTTTATATGAAAAAACAAAACAGCTGACCACTTTTTTAGAATTTGTACTGACCCAATCAAGTCATAATTTCAAAATTATCACCCCCTCAGTATCCACTGAAAGAGGCAGTCAATTATCTATTCTGATAAATGAAAACGGCAAAAAACTATTCGATTTCTTAGCAAAAAATGGCGTAATATGCGACTGGCGCGAGCCAAATGTGATTCGACTCGCGCCAGTACCTTTGTATTGCAGTTATGAAGATGTGTGGCGTGTAGGGCAATTGATGAAATGAAAATTATTTCAAAACAGCCTTCAAATCATCAAAAGACACATACAATTGTATCTCACCCATTGCATAAGCCGCAATTTCGTAAGGTGTATAATTGAACAAAATACCTTTGCGTGTCACGGCAAAATTGTTAGTCGCTTCAATTTTATTGTCAAAAAGGAATTGATTTAAAGTCTCTTTTGGATCAAGATTGTACTTTTTCCGTAAGGCTTTGTCAAGCGCAGCACTGACTGTGTTTTGATAATTGGGTTTGAAAACATCGTCCAAAGTAAGGTGTTTTTTAGCCACCAAATCATAACTTGCTAAGGTCGTTCCATAGTTGCCATGTGCACCACCATCAAAGGCATAACCTGAATAACCCATGCTTAACAAATATTTTTCGTTGAAAAGTACTTGCATTTCTGATGTTCGAGCATAATTCTCTGAAAAATACTCTGCTGCGGAATCTGCAATTACATCAGTCATTGACGAACGATAGTAGGCAAAAAATGAATCACGTTGCGTTTTTTGCAAATCTGTAAGTTGGACGTTCGTATAATCTTTTTTCGGCAATGGTTTTTCAGGGACTTCCTCGCCACCATTTTCATAACGCATATTGCTGAAAATTTCGTTTTTCAAAAAGGTTGAAAGCACCCCCTCCGTATTTTGCGCGGGAACGAGTACATCCATGCCAAAAGTCGCAACAGGTGAATTTTTCAATTTATCAAAAAGGCGAAAGGAGTCAGAATATTCGACACTTTCTAAGGCAACCGCACCATCTGCATAGACTTCTTTCAAAGCCACATTCAGCGTTTTTGTTTTGCCGCTGTCTTGCCATGTGCCAATAAATGCGCCTTCGGGTGTCAAATTGCCACGAAATTGAGCTGATTTGCCTTCGGCAGACCATTCTTCAAGCACAATCATGCCCGTAGAATCCATAGAACCATAAAGCATAATCGGCTCTTGATATTTGTCATAATAGTAATAACCATTGAATCCTGCCCACGATTCCACAGCCTCACGGTCGCTGTTGACCACGTTTTTGACCAAATCCATCGTCACAGGATAGTCGCCAACAGTCCCTTTTAAGTGTTTGTAAAACCCTTTTTTGGGGTCAGATACTGAGGGGGTGTTTGACGAAGTATTTTTATTCGTTTTGTCACAAGCAGTTATCATTGTGAGCAAAATGAAGAGTAAAGGCAGTGTTTTATGGGAAAAATTGGACATAAGGAAATGATGAATTATAAATGATGAACGATGAGTTTTTTAAGCATTGATGAACAATGTTCGCAAAAATGATAAAAAAAAAGCAAACCAAAGAGCCTAATTTTCCTTTGATTCCCATAAAAAAATAAAAAAATGCTTGATTTCCTTGGGCGTTAAAATTCTACTTCGTAATCTTGCGGCACAATTCAATTCCTTTCTGAAAAGTTCTCCGAAAGAATTGTTTTTATAAAGACGAGTGGAGAGACAGGCTCAATGAAACTCGGGCAACCTGCGATAAAAATCGAACAAGGTGCCAACTCCTGCCAAATCAACAATTTGGAAATATAAAAACAGAGCGTTATGTTATCAATTCGTTTCTACAAATTCCAGCACCATTTTCAAGCGACGTCGCACGTTGTTGCGTTTCCGTATTTGACCAATACATTCACACGTTGTTGTATGTGTTGTTGTTGATTGCTGCGGCAATCCAATGACCTTCTGCGTGTGAAGTGCTGCCCTTTCTCAAATGATTTTTGAGATATTTTTTATCTTTTTTTCTTCGCATACTGAGGGGGGCTTCGACAAAACGATGCAGCCTTAAATGGCTATATTTTTTTAAACTTTTCACTATTGAATTTTTTGTTTTAAAATAATATTGTTTTATAAATAACTAAAAATCAAATAATTATGTCTAATTCTCACCATTTTGAAACGCTTCAATTACACGCAGGACAAGTTGTTGACCCAACGACAAACAGCCGTGCTGTACCACTCTATCAAACAACAAGTTATGTGTTCAACTCATCTGAACACGGTGCAAATTTGTTCGGCTTACGCGAATTTGGCAATATTTACACCCGCATCATGAACCCGACAACAGACGTTTTTGAAAAACGCATGGCGGCTTTGGAAGGTGGTGTAGCTGCTTTGGCAGTCGCTTCTGGTCAAGCGGCGCAGTTCATTGCATTGAACAATATATTAGGTGTTGGCGACAATTTTGTGACCACAGCTAATCTTTATGGTGGTACTTACAACCAATTTAAAGTACAATTCAAACGTATCGGTGTCGATGCTCGTTTTACCGCAGGCGAAAAAGCAAGCGACTACGAAGCTTTGATTGATGCAAATACAAAAGCGATTTATGTTGAAACAATAGGCAATCCGTCGTTCAGCGTGCCTGATTTTGAAGGCATTGCAGCCGTTGCAAAAAAACACGATTTGCCTTTGATTGTTGACAATACCTTTGGCGCAGGCGGTTATTTGTTCCGTCCGTTGGAGCATGGCGCACACATCGTTGTCGAATCTGCGACAAAATGGATTGGCGGACATGGCACATCTATCGGCGGTGTCATCGTTGATGGCGGCAGTTACAATTGGGGCAATGGCAAATTTCCACAGTTTTCAGAGCCTTCTGACGGCTACCATGGTATGGTTTTCTCCGATGTTTTTGGCGTAAACGGTCCGTTTGGCAATATTCAATTCATCATTCGCGCTCGTGTTGAGGGTTTGCGTGATTGGGGCCCAGCGATTTCTCCGTTCAATGCTTTCCTTTTGATTCAAGGTTTGGAGACATTGAGTTTGCGTGTTGAGCGCACTGTTCAAAACGCACAGGCTTTGGCAGAATGGCTCGCAGCGCATCCGCAAGTGGCAACGGTCAACTATCCTGGCTTGAAATCGTCGCCAAATCATGCCAATGCGGCGAAATATTTGAAACGTGGTTTCGGTGGCGTTTTGAGTTTTGAGTTAAAAGGTTCAAAAGAAGCGGCTACGAAATTCGTGGATTCTTTGGAACTCATCAGCCACTTAGCAAATGTCGGTGATGCCAAAACGCTCATTATTCAGCCTTCGGCAACGACGCATCAGCAATTGTCGGACGAGGAACAATTAGCATCAGGTGTTACACCTAATTCGCTCCGTATCAGTGCGGGCATTGAGCATATTGACGATATCAAAGCGGATTTGACGCAGGCGTTTGCGAAAATTTCTGCTTGATATATTCCTATTAAATCCTCCAAGGGTTCACAACCCTTGGAGGATTATGGTACTAAAAACCTTTAGAAAATGCAAAAAATACTGAAAAAGCACGACCATACTGAGGGGGTCAATCTTTTTACAAAACAAACGCAACAACAAGAACAACCTTCGACGAGTATGAAGATTTTTAAATACGACGCACCTTTCGCATTGGAAAATGGGGGCATATTGCCTGAAATTCAAATCGCATACCACACTTACGGCACATTGAATGCCGCAGGTGACAATGTGGTGTGGGTTTGTCATGCTTTGACAGGCAATTCAGAGGCAACAGATTGGTGGTCAGGTTTGGTCGGTGAGGGCAAATATTTAGACCCAAAGCAGTATTTTATTGTATGCGCCAATATGTTGGGTTCGCATTATGGCTCGACGAGTCCGATTAGTGTGAATCCGAAAACAGGGCGTTTTTATGGTCTTGAATTTCCAACGATTTCAATTCGTGATGTTGTCAATGGGCATAAGGTTTTAGCGCAACATCTTGATATTCAAAGCATTGAGTTAGCAATAGGTGGTTCGATGGGTGGACAACAAGTTTTAGAATGGGCAATCATGCAGCCCGATTTTTTTAAGAATATTGCTGTCATCGCTTGCGGTGCAAAAATGACTCCGTGGTCAATCGCCTTGAACGAAACGCAGCGCATGGCAATCGAAGCAGACCCCTCAGTATCAAAAGAAAATATTGCAAAAATTGACGATTTAGACACCTTAATCAGTGCAGGCGCAAAAGGCATGGAAGCCGCGAGAGCGATTGGTATGTTGAGTTACCGCAGCTATGAAGGCTATAATTTTGCACAAAGTGACGACCGCGATTTGTTAGATGTGTTTAAAGTACAGTCGTATCAACGTTATCAAGGACAAAAATTGACACAACGTTTCAACGCTTTGAGCTATTTGTCTTTGTCAAAAACGATGGATTCGCACAACGTCGGACGCAATCGTGGCGGCATCGAAACAGCTTTGAAAAATATTAAAACCAATACATTAGTCGTTGGTATTCAATCAGATATATTGTTTCCATTGGAAGAACAAATAGAGTTAGCGAAGCAAATTCCAGACGCAACGTTGGAAGTCATTCAATCAAAATTTGGACACGACGGCTTTTTAATTGAGTTTGACCAAATGCTGGCATTACTCCAAAAGTTTATGCAAAAAAATTAATAGACACGAATTACATAAATTACACGAATTGTTATTGTAAAGTTCTTAAAAAAAATGAATTCGTGTAATTGGTGAAATTCGTGTCCACAAAAGAAATTAGGAAATCAATTTTTTATTAAATAATTAAAAATCAAATAGTTATGGGACTTAGATTAGGCGACATCGCACCCGATTTTACAATCGAAACAACACAAGGCACGATTAATTTTCACGAATGGCTTGGCTCTTCTTGGGGCTTGTTGTTCTCACATCCTGCCGATTTTACGCCTGTTTGTACAACAGAATTGGGCAAAACTGCTTTGTTGAAAGGCGAATTTGAAAAACGCAATGTCAAAGTTTTGGCTGTCAGTGTGGATGATATTGATTCGCACAATCGTTGGATTCCAGACATCGAAGAAGTAAATCACGTGACGATGAACTTCCCGATTATCGCAGACCAAGACCGCAAAGTGGCTGAATTGTACGATATGATTCACCCAAATGCCAGCGAAAAAGCAACAGTCCGCTCGGTTTTTGTCATCGGACCTGATAAAAAAGTTAAGTTGACATTGACATATCCAGCGTCAACAGGACGTAATTTCCTTGAAATTCTACGTGTTATTGACTCGTTGCAGTTGACAGCAAATCATTCCGTTGCAACTCCAGCCGATTGGCAAGTAGGCGATGACGTGATTGTTACTTTGAATGTAGCGACAGAAGATATTGCTGCTAAATATGGTGTTGAACCAGAAATTAAGAAGCCATATTTGCGCTATGTGCCACAACCGAATTAATTTTTGAAATTGTTAAATGGCTGTATTGTTGTACGATTTACAGTAATACAGCCATTTAACTACCCCCTCAGTATTTCATCATTTATATTTTAATTTAACAAGCAACCAATTAACTATCAATGCCTTACGACAATTTTGAAACAAACGCGATACGTACGCGCGCCGAGCAAACGGATTATAGAGAACACTCGACGCCGATTTTTATGACTTCAAGCTTTACGTTTGAAGATGCAGAACAAGCCCGTGCTTTGTTTGCGGACGAAATTCCGGGTAATATATACACGCGGTTTTCAAACCCCAATAATTCAGAATTTATTGACAAACTCTGCCTCATGGACGGTGCAGAAGATGGTTTGGCAACGGCTTCGGGTATGTCAGCCATTTTTACGTCTATTGCGGGTTTGTTGAAAACAGGTGACCACATCTTAGCCAGCCGTTCGGTTTTTGGCTCGACACATCAGTTGTTGACGATGGTTTTTCCAAAATGGGGCATCACATCCACGTATGCCGACATCAAAAAGCCCGAAGAATGGGAGGCGTTGATTCAGCCTAATACCCGTTTGATTATCCTCGAAACGCCTTCAAATCCAGGTCTTGACCTCATAGATTTGGAATATATTGGCAAATTGGCAAAAAAGCACAACATCATTTTGAACGTTGATAACTGTTTTGCTACGCCATATTTACAACAACCGATGAAATACGGAGCAGATTTGGTGACGTATTCAGCGACTAAATTTATAGACGGACAAGGACGTACCATCGCAGGAGCGATAGTTGGACGCAAAGATCTGATAAAAGAAATCCGCTTTTTTGCCCGCCATTCTGGACCGAGTTTGTCGCCCATGAATGCGTGGTTATTGTCAAAATCCTTAGAAACTTTAGCTGTTCGCATGGACAGACACTGCAAAAGTGCCTTGGAATTGGCTTTCATACTCGAAACGCACCCCTCAGTATCTTGGGTCAAATATCCGCATCACCCCGCACATCCTCAATACGAATTAGCTAAAAAGCAAATGCCAAATGGTGGCGGCGGTGTCGTTTGCTTTGAAGTCAAAGGTGGTATTGATGCAGGACGTGCGTTTTTAAATAACTTAAAAATGATTACACATTCAGCTAATTTGGGCGATTCGCGCACCATTGCGACGCATCCAGCTTCAACAACGCACTCAAAACTGACCAATGATGAGCGGGCTGCGGTGGATATTACGGCGGGTTTGATACGAATTTCGGTGGGTTTGGAGCATATTGATGATATTAAAAATGATATTTTTCAGGCGTTGGAAGCGGCTTCTAAATAGACGGAACACACACATTTACGAAATTTTATAAATTTCGTAAATGTTGATTATCAAATATTTACAACAAATAATTATGCTTCATCATCGTCTTGATAAGGAGGAATAGTTGCAAATTGCGGCACATTGACATATTTATAAATCGTTTCAAGCGATAGCTCAAAACCCAGTTTGGGAAACGCTATAACATCGCTTGGGGCATTAAAAAGTTGGTATGTCCACAAATTCGGGTTTTCTGTACGGCTGTATAAAATAACCGATTGCCAACGGGATTCGACAAGCAGATAATATTGGATGGAAGCGACTTTTTGGAAATCTTCAAACTTATCTGTCTTATCATAACGGGCAGTTGACTTTGATAAAACTTCGACTATGAGGCTTGGATTTTTGATAATAAATTCAGCATCAATATCTTGTGCGTTACAAGTCAACATGATATCGGGATAGTTATACTTGCCGTCCTCAATGATTTGCAATTTTAGGTTTTCATCAAAAACGACACAACCACAGTCTAAAAAATGACTGCGTAGCGCATAAACAACGTTTTGTTTGACACGGTTGTGCTTGTTCGATGTTCCTGCGATGGGATACAAATGACCATAATGAAATTCGTGTCGAACATCGCTTTGTTCTTCAAATTCGATGTATTCGGCGACAGTTAAGAGTTTCTCTGAAAAAGCAATAGCGTTCATATTATCCTTTTTTTTTGTAAAAATAGGATGATTTGTTGAGTTTGACAATAGGAAGTTGGATTTTACTTTAAATTAATTTTTTTGTGGTAGAACGAAAAAGTGATATATTTGTCAATCATTTTAAGAATTATAGAGTTTGATAACGTCACTTATATAGTTAAAATTGAGGAGGCTGTTTCTCTAAATAATGTAACTGTTGATATAGCTTCTCTTTATTCAAATAATTAATAAAAACAATGTAAAATGAAATTAAATTGTAAAAATTGTCGGCATATATTAGTGCTAACAGGAGCTTTTGGAAAACCTCTGTACAGAGGACTTAATGGGCGAATAAATATAGAAGATAAAGAATTTGATATTTTTCAATGTGATAACAGAGAATGTAATCAATTCGGTGTTCCAATTTATTTGAATAAAAATGGAGAAATATCACATACTCCATTCGTTTAATAAAAAATTAGTAGCAAAATTTAAGATGGAGAAATTTTTTATAGTATTGAACGGCTTACAACAAGGACCTTTTACGATTGAGCAACTTGTAGACAAGGGAATTAACTCCTCGACATTGGTTTGGACAGAAAAACTCGATAATTGGGTTGAAGCCAAAAATATTGAAGATTTAAAAGAAATTATTAGAAATAGCCCACCACCAATTCCTAATTTTGTTCATAAATCTTTAAGAAACGAAGCGAATAAACCTGTAAATGCTATTTTATTTGCCAAAGAAATTAAAATAAATTTTAAATTAGTTTTATGTGCATTGATTATTGGGGTTATTTCATATCCTATTCATTATTCAATGAATGACGGATTTGCACATCAAAGTATCTTCAATAGGTTACATGATTCTTATACATTTTTTGGGCCTATTTATGATCAGTTGACTAAAGAGGAACAACAAAAAATAAGTCAGGAACATGGTGTACTAGAAAGAGAGAGCGAAGCATTAGGATACAATAGTAGTAATTTAGAGCATCTTAGTTTAACTCCTCTTGGCTTTCATGAAAAACAATATAAGAAAGCTGCATCAGACTCTTTTTTACCTGCAATTAAGACTTTTTTGATTAGTATTCTACTGTTAATAAGTAGTAGGTATCTGTATAAAGGGATTAAATGGGTTAATGTCAATTCTAAAACACGTATATAGAGATTTACCACAAGATTATCAAACAATAAAATGACAACAGAAAAAACATACAAAACCATGTCCGTCGAAATGACGCGCGTGGACGATGCTTTTCACTTTGAAGCACTCGGCGGCGATAAAATCGTGACGCATATTGATGCAGCCGCAGCTATTGGCGGTTCAAATCAAGGCACACGACCTATGGAGTTGATACTCATGGGTTTAGGTAGTTGTGCGGCGATAGATATTATTTTAATTTTGAAAAAAATGAAACAGGACGTTTCAGATTTTCGCATCGTCATAGAAGGAAAACGCGATGCCGTAGCAAATCCATCACCTTTTGAAGCCATTGAAGTGCGTTTTATACTGAGGGGGGAGAATTTGGTGCAAAAAAAAGTTGAACAAGCGGTTAAACTCAGTATGGAAAAATATTGCTCCGTGTCTGCGATGCTTGAAAAATCAGCGACGATAACGTGGAAAGCAGAAATAGAATGATAAATGATGAGTGATAAATGATGAAAGCCGCACTTGACATTAAAGTGCGGCTTTCATCATTTATCACTCATCATTTATCATTCTTTAAAAGACTTCTTTTGCTGCTAAAAATGGGTGATTTGGATCGAAAGCACTGATAATATGCTCATTTTTTGTATCGGATTCGACCAAACCATCGCGCAAACGGATGATGCGGTGCGCGTGTAACGCTATATCAGGTTCGTGCGTCACGATGATAACAGTGTTGCCTTGCTGATGAATTTCTTGAAATAAACCCATGATTTCTATGGACGTTTTGGTGTCCAAATTCCCTGTCGGTTCATCGGCTAAGATAATGGCGGGGTTATTTACAAGCGCACGAGCGACCGCAACACGTTGCCTTTGACCACCGGACAATTCATTCGGTTTGTGCGTCATACGGTCACCGAGACCAACAGATTCCATTGCTTTTTGCGCTTTTTCAATTCTGACGGAATTTTTCATACCTGCATAAACAAGCGGTAACGCCACATTTTCAAGGCTCGACATACGTGGCAATAGGTTGAATGTCTGAAAAACGAAACCAATTTCCTTATTCCGTACTTCCGCCAATTCCGAATCGGACATTTGACTGACATCCGTTCCATTAAGTATATACGTGCCGCTTGAAGGTGTATCGAGGCAGCCTAAAAGATTCATCAAAGTAGATTTGCCAGAGCCTGAAGGGCCCATCAAAGCGACATACTCATTTTTATGAATGTCTAAGGTGATGGATTTCAAAGCGTTTATGGTATCCGAACCCATAATGTAGGTTTTCCGTAGGTCTTTGACCGAGATAATTGCTTGCATAGTAATGATGAATTATGAATGATAAATGATGAATAATTGGGTGAATAAATGATTGACAACGTTTTAGCTATTCATCATTTATCATTCATCATTAATTTAAATGTCAATAACTTTTGGTACTTTGAAAAACACGCCATTTTGAGCGGGTGCATTTGAAAGAGCGTCTTCACGACTCAATTCATTTTTAACAACATCTTCGCGCAGTACGTTGACATCTTCGTTGATATAGACTAAAGGTTCGACCCCCTCAGTATCCAACTCATCGAGTTTCTCTACCATTTTTAAAATGTCATTCAAACTGCCTTGTAGTTTGTCGCGTTCAGCATCGCTCAATTCAAGTCGTGCCAATGTTTCAAGTTTCAAAATTAGATTCTTATCTATCTGCATCGTTATTTTTTAGATTAGACGGTGATATTAAATGATGAATGATGAATGAGGAGTGATGAATCCAGTCTCCCCTCTGGGGTCGGGGGTCAATAATCGGAATTTTTTACATCCCATTTTTCTTGACTGACGACCCATTTTCCTTCTTTCAAAGACAAACTACCTCTGTGGGTGCGTTGTTCGCCGAGTCTTCTATCATCAAAATATTTTTTCAAAGCAAAATAATTTGAGGCAAAGGCGACCTCTTTCCAAGGTATCTCTTCTTCTTTAAACAATTTGATTTCAGTGCTTTCAGGCGTTAATCCATAGTTCAAATCAACCATTTCTGCTAAAAAATGAAGGTGTACTTGATTGACATGAAGCACTGTAAAAACTGACTGCAAGCCAATGATACGCACCCGTCCATGCGTTTCCTCAAACATTTCTCGTGCTGCACCATCTTCAACGGTCTCTTCATTTTCCATAAAACCGCCTGGAATGTTCCACAAACCCAATTGTGGTTCGATGCCTCGCCTACACAACATGACTTTATCTTCCCAAATCGGTATGCAACCGACTATGACACGCGGGTTTTGGTAGTGAATGGTGTTACAATTTGGGCAATGAAAACGAGGGCGATGGTCGTCTGGAAGATTACCAAATTGAACTTTATAACCACAGTTTGAACAGAAATTCATCTTTTTAAATTAATAGCCCTGAAAGGGCGGTATATAATAGGATAGGGTAAAACCCTATTGCGTGTTAATGTCAATAAAATTTCATATTTTCAATAAATCCTCGGGCGTATCAATACCAATCGTTTCCAAATTCGTTTGACCGACACCAATGGCATAGCCATTTTCGAGCCAACGCAGTTGTTCGAGCGACTCTAATTGCTCTAAACGGCTGGGCGCAAGGCGGGCAATTTCTTGCAAAGTTTGAAGAAGATAACCATATAAACCAATGTGTTTGAAAATTTCGCCCTTGCTCGCCCACTCTGTTTGAGGGACATTCCGAAGGTTCGGAATTGGGCTGCGACTAAAATACAAGGCGCGACCATCGGCAGCAAAAACAGCTTTGACGATATTCGGATTGATGATATCTTCTTGATTATCAAGGACTTTTGCCAATGTTGCAATGGGGAAAATACCCCCCCTCAGTATTTCAATGACTTTTTCAATCTGTTCGGGATCAATAAAAGGTTCGTCACCTTGAATATTGACAACAGCATTGAAAGGCAATGTGCGTTTGGCATCGAAAGCAAAAGTTTGAGCATGTTCAGCGGATTGCATCATCACATCTAAATTCATCATCGCCGCCACTTCTGCACAGCGGTCAGTCCCGCTGTGATGTTCGGCAGCTGACATCATCACTTCACCGCCGAAATCTTTGACGTGTTGAAAAATACGTTCATCGTCGGTTGCGACGACGACATGAGAGAGACTTTTCGCTTTTTTGGCTTGTTCATAAACGCGCTGAATCATGCTTTTTCCCTTGATGTCAACCAAAGGTTTACCAGGGAAACGAGTAGAACTATAACGAGCAGGTATGATACCGAGAACTTTCAATATTTAGTTATTTGTTAATTGATTATTAGTTATTTGTCAATGAAAACCGCAATGAATTTGTGACAATTATAAAAAAATAAGGTCAATAACATAGATTCCTTTGAAAAAAAGATGCGAAGCCCTATTTTTGTACGAACAAAGTTCTTACTTTGCAAAAAGTTAATTGTCAAATAATTATAAATTTTTATTAGTAAACTTAATCTTATTTTTTAGCTATGTACACTATAAACAATCGTTCAATTTTGAATTTTCGGCACTTTTATATCCCTCGCCCAAAAGTATGGGTACGTGCTATGAGTATTGTCTTTCTGTTTTTTGCTTCAACGACTTTGCGGTCTTCTACAGAAGATCCTGTATCGTATTTGACGGCGAAAGATACGCTTTTTATCACCCTCGACGGGACGACAGGGGAAAAAATCTTTGAACATCATATTGCATCTGGACAAACTTTGTATTCACTTGCGCGCTTTTACGGACTCAATGAAGAAGAGTTGTATCCTTACAATCCAAATTTGAAAAGCAGCATGGTGGGCATCGGGCAAATTATTCGAGTGCCGATTCCAAATGCCGCTATCAAGCGTTTTAAAGGCGCTGATTTTAAGCAGTGGGAGTATGCGCCTATTATGATTATGGTCAAACAAGGTGATAATTTATTCAAAATTGCGAGGACAATGTTCCACATGCCCGTTGACAGTGTTATGAAGTGGAATAATTTGTCTAATACGAATATCAGACCGGGACAAGTTCTACAGATTGGTTGGATGAGTCTTGGCGGTGTACCCGATGATGTACGCAATGCTAGAAGAGGTGCCATTGATGTGCGTTCAAAGATGCTCAGTGCATATTTTGAAAAACAAAAAAAGTCAGTCGAAGAGCGCGGAGCAGCCTGTTGGAATGCGAAAGGCAATTCAAAAACAGACTTATATTGCTTGCATCGGACTGCCAAAGTTGGCTCAATCGTAGCGGTGACCAGTACCATGTCGAATCGAACGGTTTATGCCAAAGTCATTGGTAAAATTCCTGAAAATGCTTATGGTTCTGAAACAGTTGTGATTGTCGCCCCCTCAGTAGCGAAGATGTTGGGCGCAAAAGATGAAAAATTTTTCGTGAAAATTCGTTATACTCAGGAATAGATTATAGTTGATAATGGATAGTTGATAATGGATAGTTGATAATATCCACCTGTATTATAAACTATCCATTATCCACTATAAATTTTCAACTATTAAAGCAGCAATCCCCCAACCGAATCGTTTTACGGATAACTAAAAAAATAGAATGTATGAATCAGAGATTGACACCAATACTTATTCTCGCTGTCGGATTTTTGCTCACAATTAGTTGTCGTAAAAACTTAGGTGACAAAGAAACAATCATTGCCGTTGACAAGGAATTTGAAATCCTTCCTTGGGAAAAATTAGACGAATCGGGCGCGTTGCTGCAATTGCGCCTGGCAACCATTCAAAATCAAGAATGTGGCGGTACACGTATTAATTATGCAACGAATGCGCTCAACAATCAATTAACTGTATCCATCAACAGTCTCGCTTACCCATTGACTTGCAATGGTTTTGCAGAACCTGCCCGCGATACGATTACCTTATCTTCTTTGAAAAAAAGCGATATGCCCTTTCGATTGACGCTCAAAGATGTCATCATAAATGATGGCATTTTACACGTTGAAGATGGTCGTTATACGTTTGAGATGAAAAAAGAAAACGGCATTTCCATGCCCAAAAAAGAGATACTTCGTGTGCCACAAGGCGCCATGTGGGGTTTTATCGCCACTGATAATGGCCAAGACGCACGTTATGCTCAGATGATTGACAGTTTGAAAACAATTACGACCCCCCTCAGTATGCCAACAGGCGATTACGGTTATTTCAACTATACAGGTACTGACATTGGTATTGCGGCAAAATTCACGACCACAAAGCCAACGATTCGCCGTTTTATCCTCCGTCAAACGGGTACAAAAGAGCAATTGAATGCCATTTTAAAATATTTTAGAACCGTTGTGGGTATTGATTTTATGGTATTAACTTATGACGGAAAGAGTTATATCAAGTAAATTTTCTTGTTTTTTTCTTGTCTTTCAAAAAGAAGTGTTGTTCATCGGCACTTCTTTTTTTATTGAAATTTTAGGACTATGAATAACGACTTTTTACTGTTCTTTTCGATGTTTTTACTGAGGGGGTCAATTTTGAACATACATTTTTTGGTATTGCTTCGGGCTTTTGCCCTTGATAGCCTTGAATTGACAATTGAAATTGGACACTGTATTGTAACCACTTTCATAGCATACTTGGGCGATGGAAGTTTTAGAATCCATCAATAATTTACAAGCATGTCCGATGCGAATTTCACTGACAAAGTCTGAAAAAGTCTTATTGGTACGGGTTTTAAAATAGCGACAAAAGGCAGCTTCTGCCATATTTGCCAAAGCGGCAACTTCCGACAAACTGATTTTTTCTTTATAATGTTTCATCACATATTCATGCACCAAACGCATCCGTTCGGTTTCTGATATTTTATGTGTATTTTCATAGTTTAGGCTTGTAATGTATTGATAGTCATTTGATTGTGATAGTTCATGGAGCATAGAAAGCAGTTTTAAAACCCCATCAAACCCATTCAATGTCACCAATTCTGTTAACCCTTCTACAAGGATTCGTCTCATGTCGTTTTGAATATCTAAACCCTGTCGGCTTTTCATTAAGAGTTGTTTCAAAACATACATTTCAGGTTTTTCAAAAAAGTCTTTTCCCAAAAAATCCTCCGTAAAATAGACGACAATGCCTTGGGTTTGCAAGGTCGAATCACGCTCAAAATAGGCGCGGTCGCTGCGCCATAGATGCGGCATATTGGGTCCTAAAAACACCGTATCGCCCGCTTCAAAATGTCGAATATCGTCGCCGATGAAACGCGTTCCTGTTCCTTCAATAACGGTGAAGAGTTGAAAATGTGGATGAAAATGCCAGTTGGAATCGAAGTGTGGCTCATTCAATGTCTGGACATTATAAGATTGATTTAGGCTTTCGAGCGACTTTTTGAGTAATGGCTTCATGTTTAATTCTACTGAATATTGACTGTAATCTTTATTTTACTAATAAATAAATATCAAAATACAGTCAAAAGTAGTAAAAAAACGCCTTTTTTAGGTATTAGGTAAGACCTAAATTTGTAAAAAATTAACGTATGACAATTGGGATGAATCTTTTATTGTGGGGAACAGACATAAATGAATCGCTTTTCCCTGTTTTAGACCAAATTAAAGCACTCGGCTTCGATGGGGTAGAGGTACCTATTTTTAACCTAAACCCAGAAGATTGGCACGTTTGGCGACAAAAATTAGACGATTTAGGTTTACAACGCCTTGCTGTAGCGATTAATGGACCCGATGCGAACCCCCTCAGTATGGACGCTGATATGCGTGCTCATGCCTTAGAAAACAACAAAAAAGCCTTGGATTGTGCCGAAATTATAGGTGCAAAATTGCTTATGGGACCGATTCACTCCGCATTGGGTGTTTTTACAGGTAGCCCCGCTACCGACGAAGAATGGCAACATGGCATAACGCATATCCGTGCTTTATCGGAGTATGCCGCGACTAAAAACATCACTCTGGGCATCGAATATCTGAACCGTTTTGAGACCTATCTTTTCACGTGTACCGACGATATGTTGCGGTTTGTAAAAGACGTGAACCATCCGAACTGTAAAATTATGTTCGATACATTTCACGCCAATATTGAGGAGAAAGACATCGCCGCCGCCATTGAAAAATGTGGCGATTACCTCGTTCATGTACAACTGTCTGAAAACGATAGAAGTACCGTTGGTAAAGGGCATATTGATTTTGAAAAAATTATAAAAACTTTAAAATCAATGAATTACAAAGGTATGGTGAGCATTGAAGCATTCAGTATGAAATTAGCCGCCGCCAATATTTGGAGACAAATGTTTGAATCAGAAACACAATTGATGGAGGACAGCATAAAATATCTTAAACAAGTGATGAATGATAAATGATGAATATTCATCACTCATCATTTATCATTCATCATTAAAATCACAAGTATTATGAAAAAAATAAACATAGCCATCGTTGGTTTAGGCTTTGGGTCTGAATTTATTCCCATTTATCAACGCCACCCGCATACAAATATGTATGCTATTTGCCAGCGCAATGAAGAAAATTTGAATAAAATAGGCGATGCATTCAATATAGAAAAACGCTATACGGATTATGACGAACTGCTCAAAGACCCTAATATTGACGCTGTGCATATCAATTCGCCCATTCCCAATCATGCAGAACAGACCATTAAAGCCTTAAAAGCGGGTAAACACGTCGCTTGCACTGTGCCAATGGCGACATCTGTCGAAGATTGTATGACAATCGTGGAATTGAGCAAACAGACAGGCAAAAAATACATGATGATGGAAACGGTGGTATATAGCCGCGAGTTTTTATTCGTCAAAGAACTCTACGAAAAAGGGGAATTGGGCAAAGTGCAATTCCTCAAAGCCTCGCACCAGCAAGACATGGATGGCTGGCCCGACTACTGGCCTGGGCTGCCGCCGATGCACTATGCGACGCATTGTGTCGGTCCTGTTGCGGGTTTGTTGAAATTGGAGGCGGAGTATGTTTCCTGCTTCGGTTCCGGGACGATACGGGAGGAATTATCGAAAATCCATAATTCGCCTTTCAGTGTTGAATCGGCACATATCAAGTTCAAAGACAGTGATTTGAGTGCTTATGTCTATCGGTCATTGTTCGATTTGGCGCGTCAATATCGGGAGAGTTTTGAGGTCTATGGCACCAAAAAATCGTTTGAATGGCCGCTTATTGAGGGCGAAGATGCCGTGATTCATACAGCTAAAAAGGAAGAACATGAAATTCCAGAAAGGGTAGCAGTACCCGATTTTGCCCATTTATTGCCTGAAGGGATTCAGCAATTTACGACAAAAGGCGTGTATGATGTTGCTGAAAACACGCATTTAAGCTTTGCACAAGGCGCGGGTCATGGCGGCTCGCATCCGCATTTGGCGCATGAATTCATCATGGCTTTGATAGAAGACCGCGACCCTTTCCCCAATGCTTGGGAATCGGCAAACTGGACTTCGGTGGGTATTTTGGCGCACGAATCGGCTATGCAGGGCGGCAAAATTTTGTACTTGCCTGATTTTAAAAAAGCTTCTGAATAAACATATAGCCACAGTAGGACACATAGTTTTTTATTTTGTCATCCTGAAAGGAACTAAAAAACTATGTGTCCTACTGTGACTATGTGTTGAAAAAAATGACTAACTATCGCAATAAATAATTGATTTTCAATGAAAAAACTACTCTTTCTCTTCATATTAATAACCGCTTTTTCAGCCTCGGCTCAAAAAGCCCGTCGTCTTGAAATCCTATTTTTAGGAGACAATGGACATCATCGCCCCATAGAACGGGTGCCGTCAATCATGGCAGCATTGGGTGATAAAGGCGTGAATTTCACTTATACAGATAAGTTGGAGGACATCAATGCAGCCAACTTGAATAAATACGATGCCTTGATGATTTATGCCAATTGGGACAGCATACCCCCCTCAGTAGAAAAGGATTTATTGGCGTATGTGGCATCGGGCAAAGGCATTTTACCCATTCATTGTGCCTCTTATTGTTTTCGCAATTCGAGTGAATATGTCAAAATGGTCGGTGGTCAGTTTTGGCGGCATACGATGGATACGATTGAAACGAAAACGGTACAGCCCGACCATGAAATTATGGCAGGTCTGAAATCATTTAGGGCTTATGATGAAACCTATTTGCACACCAAATTGCAAGCAGACAACAACATTTTAGCCGTTAGAGAGATAAAAGCTGACCAATTTAAGGACAAACCGAACACCAAAACAGAGCCTTACACATGGACACGCAGCTATGGCAAAGGGCGCGTTTTTTATACGGCTTATGGTCATGACGAAAATACATGGCAAAATGAGGATTTTCATGCCTTGATACTGAGGGGTATCCTTTGGGCAGTTGATGATGCGGCTCGACAAGCACACGCCGCTTTGAAGCCCGAACCGTTTGTGTATCGAGAAGCAAATTTGCCCAATTACGAAAAGCGTCCTGGCATCCAATATCGGCAAAACCCATTGTCGCCAGAGGAGTCTATGAAGCACATTCAAGTGCCTGTTGATTTTAATATGTCGCTTTTTGCGGCTGAACCCAATGTCATGCACCCGATTGCGTTTTCTTGGGATGAACGTGGCAGAATGTACGTCCTCATCACAAAAGACTATCCGAATGAGCGCAAACCGACAGGTGGCAGCGATTATATTTTGATTTGTGAAGACACCGATAAAGACGGAAAAGCCGATAAATTCACTCGTTTTGCCGAAGGTTTGAGTATTCCAACGGGCATGGTTTTCAGCAACGGCGGTTTGGTGGTGTCGCAAGCACCAGATATGTTGTTTTTAAAAGATACCGATGGCGACGATAAAGCCGATGTGAAACAAGTCCTTTTTACAGGTTTTGGTACGTTTGACACCCATGCGGGACCCTCAAATTTGCATTATGGTTTTGACAATTGGCTCTGGGGCAGTGTCGGTTATTCTGGTTTTAAAGGCGTTGTTGGGAACAATCCCGATACGATTAAATTCGGTCAAGGTTTTTTCCGTTTCAAACCCGATGGCAGTCAGTTGGAATATATGACCAGCACTTCTAACAATACTTGGGGCTTTGGTTTAAACGAAACGGGCGATGTTTTCGGCTCAACGGCTAACAATGCACATGGTTGGTATATGGCAATTCCCAATCATTATTATTCATCCGCAAATGGTGTGGACAATGGCAGCCGCAGCACAGACACCCATAAAGACATGAAAACAATTACGCATAAAGTGCGACAAGTCGATGTTTTTGGCGGTTTTACGGCTGCCGCAGGGCATAATGTTTATACGGCAAGGGCTTTTCCAAAAAAATATTGGAACAATATTGCCTTTGTGGCAGAACCAACGGGGCATGTTTTGCATCAAAATATATTGACCAAAAATGGTACAAATTACAGCGATAAAGAAGGGTTCAATCTTTTGGCTGGAGCAGATGAATGGTTTTCACCTGTGTTTGCAGAAGTAGGTCCCGATGGCGCGGTTTGGGTTGCCGATTGGTACAGTTTCATCATTCAACACAATCCACGTCCTGACGGGTTTGTCATGGGAACGGGCAATGCTTATGAAACGGATTTGAGGGACTTTACACATGGACGTATTTATCGAGTAGGTTGGAACGAAGCCCCTGCATATCAACCGATTACGTTGTCAAAAGACAAACCGCAAGACTTATTAGCTGCCCTTAAAAATACGAATTTGTTTTGGCGACTCCATGCCCAAAGGCTTTTAGTTGAACGCAATAAAAAGGATATTGTACCCCAATTATTGGCTTTGATAAATGATAAATCGGTTGATGAAATTGGCTTAAATGCGCCTGCTATTCATGCCCTTTGGATATTGAAAGGTCTAAATGCCTTTGACGGAGATGCTTTAAAAGCTGTTTTTGAAGCAACAAAACACCCCTGTTCAGGCGTTCGGAAAACGGCGATTCAGATTTTACCGCGTAATACTGAGGGGGTTGACTTTATTATAAAAAATAATCTTTTGGCAGATAAAGAGCCACTTGTGGTACTCAATTCCCTTTTGGCGTTGAGTGAAATGCCTTTGACAGAACAAACTGAAAAGGTTGTTTTGCAGTCATTAGAAAACTCAAAAGACATCAATGACTGGTGGTTGCCCGATGCATACTCCTGTATTTTAGCTAAAAATGAAGGAAAAATACTGAATACAGTATTCAATCAACAAATTGAAAAAGCCGCCCGTAGTGCTAAAACAATGGATAATCACAGCACAGTACATCATGACCACGGGGCTATGATGCCTAAAAAAGAGGATAAAACAGCCGTAACTTCTCCGAATAAACCCGATTTGGTGGTGAGCAATATCAAAATTGAACCAGCCAATCCAACACCGCGTGAGCGTATAACGGTTTCTATTGACGTAACCAATCAAGGCGGTGTGGCAGTGCCAAAAGGTACGGTTTTGCCTTTGGATATTCGTTTTGAAGGTAAAGGACAGTTGATAGACATGGTGAGTTACGTGCATACAGAGGGGGTCAAATCGGGCGAAACGGTGACGATTACAAAAAGTAATAATGGACCGTGGACGGGCAACATCGCTGTTACAGGCGAACAGGCAGGGGAATATACTTTTACGGCGACAGTGGATAAAGCCAATACGATTGGTGAAGGCAGCGAAACAAATAATATTTTGACTAAAAAGGTCAACATTGCCCTTTCACAAAGCATGACGCAATATGTCTTAGCGAAAGCCATTCGCAGTCATTCGTCCGTTGCGTCCGTTTCTATGGTCGTTGATTATTTGAAAAAGGCGCAAAAATTAGATGCAGAAGGCTTCAACGCTGTTTTAAAAAGCATCGGCGAAGGATGGAATTATAAGAAAAAAGTGGCTGTTTCGGAAACCGAAAAGACGTATTTGAATACACTTTTAGCTTCTACTTCTGGCGTAAATAAAGACCGTTTGACTCGCTTGATGCAGTCTTGGGAGATTTTGAAAAAACAAGAAGAGAATGACCCCTCAGTACAAACGGTAAAAATCAAGTCTATCCGTGAAATGTTGCAATTTGATGTTAAAAACTTTACCGTTAAAGCAGGAAAAACGGTTGAAATTGTTTTTGAAAACCCCGATGCGATGCAACACAATGTGGTCATTGGCAAACCCAAATCGCTTGAAAAAATCGGTAAAGCGGCGGATAAAATGATAACTGACCCTGATGGTGCATCAAAAAACTATGTACCGAATATTCCCGAAATTTTGTTTTCATCCGCCTTAGTCAATCCAGAACAAACAATACGATTGCGTTTTACGGCTCCTGAAAAAGCGGGTTTGTACCCTTATGTTTGCACATTTCCAGGGCATTGGCGGATAATGAATGGGGTGATGAAAGTAGAATGATTTTGTTAAGTTTATTATTTTCTTTCAAAAAGAAGTGCTGTTCATCGGCACTTCTTTTTTTCTTTGTCAAAATTTTAGATTTATGAAAAAAATCATGTTTTTGATAGGCGTTTTGTTGGTTTTACTGAGGGGGGACGTTGGCGCGCAAAGAACCAAAAGAAAGGTTCAATTACCCGACAAAATACCGACTTCCTTTTCAGAAAAAACAGGCTGGAAAATGCTTTGGCATGACGAATTTGACAATGATTCCATTGACTATCATGTTTGGTGGCCGCAAACAAATGAAAACGTCGGTACGCTCACTTGTTTTACACAACGCCTTGATAATGTGAATATTAAAGATGGTTATTTACATTTAATTAATCGAAAAGAAGATTATCATGGCTATCCGTACACAGGCGGCATGGTGTTTTCGGCACAAAAAATCGAGGTTAACTCAAGGGTGGAAGCGTCTTTTAAAATTCCCAAAGGCAAAAGCCTTTGGCCCTGTTTCTGGTTATTGGGTGGTAAAGATTCCATATATCAAGAAGTAGATATTGCAGAATTTAAGTGCAGTAAACCGACCGAATTTCAGATTAGCAACCATTTCTCCAGCCCTAAAAAGGCAAAAAATGTCAAACAAGAATTTCGCAGCATCTATACCAAAACGACAGATAATAAACCTTTAGATTTGTCAGAAGACTTTCATATATATGCGGTAGAATGGACAACAAATCAACTTCGGTTCTTTCTCGATGATATTTTGATTTATGAATTAAACAGATATGTGCCACGTTTTTCTATGCATTTAATTTTAAGTATGGGCGTAGGTGGATTAGATGGAAATCCAGAAGCAACAACAATTTTCCCAGCCGAATTCACATTCGATTATGTTCGTATTTATACCAAAACTGAAAAATTTTAACCATGCTCAACGGCTTTATCATCATCCTATCGACAATATTCGTTTTTGCATGTGCTTTTTATTTTTTTTATAAAAATAAATATGCCAACTCCTTGTTTTTCAATATTTTAGGTGGGTTCATACTGAGAGGGTGGTGCGCATCAGATAAGTTTTTACATATATGGGATGAACGCTATCACGCGCTTGTTGCAAAGAATTTGATGAGACACCCATTCCGTCCGACGCTTTATGATAATCCCATTTTTCCTTACGATTTCAAAGCATGGGGTGACAGTCATATTTGGCTTTGTAAACAGCCGTTGCCGCTTTGGGCGATGGCTGGTAGCATGAAATTTTTTGGTGTAACTGAAATCGCTCTTCGCCTACCTTCCATTTTCATAGGTTCTATGGCAATTGTTTTAACTTTCTTTATTGCTCGTCAGTTGTTCAATACCAAAGTTGCGTTTTGGGCTTCCTTTTTTCATGCTATTCATGGCTTGACGATTGAAGCAAATGCGGGACGAGACGCAGGTGATCATATTGCCACTTTTTTCACTTTTTTTATTGAATTAGGCGTTCTAATGGCTATTCTTTCTAATGAAAAACAAAAAAAACGCTTATTTTCGATTTTGACGGGAGCCTGTATGGGTTTAGCTTTTTTATGTAAATGGCAGCCTTCTATGTTGATTTTACCTATTTGGATGGTTGCACAATCCGACATACGCGCCATTTTTCGCAACATCATCCCCTTCAGTATCACCGCCTTTTTGGTCGCTGCACCGTGGCAATTTTATCTTTTTCAAAGCTTTCCGACAGAGACCAACTGGATTTATGGTGCCATGATAACGCCTATTTCTCAAGCCATTCAAGGACATGACGGCGCATGGTGGTTCTATATCGAACAAGCTCGTATAACTTTTGGCGAAATCATATACGTACCGATATTATGGTTAGCCGTTGTTTTTTTGCAGAAAATAAAAAATCAGCCTATACGAATTTTAACTGTTTGGTTATTTTTCCCATTCATTATGTATTCTATGATGGCGACGAAACGACAATCTTATTTACTTGATTTTGCACCTGCATTTTTCATTTTAACAGCCCTTTTTGTTCAACTTCTTTATGATTATAAAGAAAAAAAGTCAATTTCGCCTTTCATTCTTCAAATTGTTATCGTTTCTCTGTTTGCTTTACCGATTCGATATACCTTTGAACGCGTGAAACCTTTTGAAATGAAAACTGATGAAATTGAAAAGACAAGGGCACTGAGGGGGTGGCAAAATCAATTGACAAACACAGATAAAACGGTGATTTTCAATACACTTTTCCCGATTGAAGTAATGTTTTATAACAATATCGTAGCAGCCTATATTTTTATCCCAACAACTGAACAAATCAATGAATTGACAGCAAAAGGCTATAAAATAGCCATTGTTCGCACTCAAAATATACCGATTGAACTTTTAAATCGAAAAGACATTCTTTTTTTATGATGACGAAAAACCACCGCACTCTCCTCCTTTTCCTCGCTTCCATTTTCCTGCTCATCACAGGTTTTTGGAACGGTTTTCCGTTTTTATATCCCGACGATGGCACATATTTTCGCTCTGGTTTTATGCCCGAAATGCCTTTGGATAGACCGATTACTTATGGACTTTTTATTTATGCCACAAGTCTCGGTGGGTTTAGTTTGTGGTTCACAATTGCGATTCAAGGTTTGATGACAACGTGGGTCATTTATCAAGTTTTAAAATCTTATTTTGATTCACAAGATATTGATTTTCAATTTGTTATCCTCATTTTCTTTCTCGTTTTAACAAGCAGTATATCGTTCCTGACGAGTCAATTGATGCCCGATTTTTCGACACCTATTTTACTCCTTTCTCAATTATTATTGGTCACAAACACCCCCCTCAGTAAAAACAGTCGTAATGGACTTTTCGCTCTCTTTTTTCTCACAACTGCCATGCACATCGGGCATTTGGCATTCAATATTCTTTTAATCACACTTTACTTGATTTTGTTTTTTTTCGGAAAATCAAAATACCCTTTTCTCAATATAAAAACGATTGGTGTACTGGCACTTTTGACGGCTATGAGTTTGTTAACGATGTCTGCACCGTTGGCAAAATCGAGTCATGCGTTCAGAATGGGCGATATGGCGCATAAAGGCATTTTGAACAAAGTTTTGGACGCAAAATGTGCAGAAAAACAGTGGCAACTCTGCCAATATCGAGACTCAATGCCGACTTCGTTAGAGGATTTTCTCTGGTCTGCCAACAGTCCTCTGAACAAAATGGGCTTGATTGAATCAAAAAAAGAGTTTAATGACATTATCTGGACATCCTATACCACGCCCGATTTATTGAAATTGCACATCGAAGAATCCATCAAAGCGACCAAAAAGCAACTCGTCCTTTACAGCATCGGCGAAGGTAACGCACCGTTCAAAAAAGGTGACAATGCTTTCGACGCTTTAGAAAAAACATGTCCCGCTTCGACCCCTCAGTATTTGCGTTCACGCGAAGCAAATGACCAATTAGGAGTGGTCAATAAATTTAATTATTTTTTAAAGTATTTTGTTGTTTTACTTTTTTCAGGTTGCTTTATATTGTTGATTAACAAGGCTTTATGGTCAAAGGCATACGTGAGATTGCGATTTTTTCTATCTTTTATATTGGTTGGGATATTGCTCAATGCTTGGCTTTCAGCCACACTCATCTATGCTTCAAACCGTTATGGAACCAAAATGATTTGGCTCATTCACCTCTCTTTTTTCCTTATTTTGATGACTTTTTATGATAAAAAAAACAGAAATACAAACGTGGTTAAACCATAAATTTATCAATCAATCAGCTTGGTTTATCCTCATTTTGGGCAGCATACTGAGGGGGGCAGTTTGGCTGCAACAACGCTCCATTTTCTTAGATGAAGCCAATTTGATTCGAAATTATGTTGAGAAAGATTACGCCGCTTTGTTTGGACATTTGGACTACCAACAATACGCCCCGCCGTTGTTTTCAGTCGTAATGAAGTTCATTTTTCAAATTTTTGGCATCAATGAACTGTCTGCAAAACTCTTTCCGTTGCTCTGTGGCATAGCGATGTTGTTTGTTTTTTATGCTTTAAGCCGTCGTCTGTTATCGCCTTTTGCAGCTTTGATGGCTGTCCTTTTTGTCGTTTTCGATAAAATTTTCATTGATTATTCAACCGAATGTAAGCAGTATGCAACAGATGCGCTCATTGCCGTTTTGCTGCTTTTGCTTTCGCAACGTATTGATTTTAAATCATTTAACCCAAAAAAAGCCTTTCTGTGGGCAATGATTGGCAGTATTGCGATATGGTTTTCGATGCCTTCTGTTTTTGTTTTGGCAGGCGTAGGCGCATACTATTTGTATGCGTTTTGGAAAAACAAGGACACAAAAGCCATGCAGCAAATCGCAGCCGTTGGTGCGTTTTGGCTTGTTCAATTTGCCTTTTATTTTCATTTTATTTTAAATTCTGATGCACAATCCGACAATTTACAGGATTTTCACCGCGCTTATTTCCTCGCTTTCCCCCCCCTCAGTATAGCAGACCTAAATTTGCTAACGACTCAAATTCTGGGTATTATTGACCGTTCCATAGGCATTACTTTTTTGGCAGCAGTCCTATCTTTATTGTGTTTTTCATTGGGTATCAGACAGTTATGGCAAAATAATCGAGCCGTTTTTTGGTTATTGGTTTTACCCATTGTTTTAACTTTGACTGCTTCTGCTTTACATTATTATTCATTGATAGCTCGTTTGATATTGTTCTTTCTGCCTATTTTTATCCTCATCATATTCATCGGTTTAGATTCTGTTTTGCAAAAAACGCATTGGATGGTGTCAGGTATTTTAACAATCGGCTTCATTTCAACCATTGTTTTGCAAGTGCAAATACTCAAACCTTTTGAACCCTTCACCAACGATTATTCTGAACTCAAAGAAGGACTTGATTTCATCAAAAAAGAAAAACAACCAGACGAAGTGCTGTTTACGGCTCATGGTGTGACTCCTGTTATGCGCTATTACACGCAGTATTGCGACCGACCTTATGCCTTCGATAAATTAATTTTGCAAGACTATGTCTGCTGTGACCCAAACCTTTTTGAAAATGCTCTAATAGAATTGCATAAAAAAGGCGAAAAACGGATTTGGTTACTTGGAGACCAACCAAGGCACGACAATTTTGACCGTTTTATTGAATCTCAAAATGGTCGTATTTTAAAAAAACACGAATTTCATAGAGGTGTCGCGCTGCTTTATGAAGTAGAATAAATGAATATTCACTTGGTTAATTAAAAAGAACTGTTTAATTTTGGTGAAAAATAATGTAAAATGATAGATATCAATGCAAAAAAAATAACCGTCAAAGAGTTTCACGAAATGGAATTTCCTGAAACAGACCTTTTTATTTATGAACTTATTAACGGAGAACTTATGAGAAAACAAGCCCCCCAACCCTTGCACCAGAAAGTCTCGCGCCGCATATCAGCGGCTTTTGAGACTTTTTTAGCAGAAAAGCCCATCGGCGAATTTTTTTATGCGCCGATTGATGTGTTTTTTGACGACTATAACAACACACAACCTGATTTAATATTTATCAAAAATGACCGTTCTTTTATCATTGATTTGCAAAATGGTATTATGGGTGCACCCGATTTGATTGTCGAAATCATTTCACCCAGTTCGATACGCATAGATAGATTTGATAAAAAAGAAATGTATAAAATGTTTGTTGTTAAAGAATATTGGTTGATTGACCCGAAAAATCAAACGCTTGAATTGTATGTTTTTGAAAATAATGACTACACACTGCATCAGTTTTTAGAAATTGAAGGCCAAGTGGACTCAACTATCCTCAAAGGCTTAGATTTGGATATTATGAGTATCTTTTCATGAAAATATCCGAAAATCAATTAGCTAAACTCATCATCGCTTTATTTTTTACAATAGGCTGCTTCGTTATCGCTTTTTACAACGGCACTGGCGACACAGGCGACAGCATCACGCATTACCTCTATGCGCGTTATGCACCCTTGCACCCCGAGTTGTTTTTTCATCATTGGGCAAAACCTTTGTTTGTCCTTTTGGCTTCACCTTTTGCCCAATTCGGTTTCAATGGCATCAAGTTTTTCAATTTGCTCAATGCCACTTTGACCTTGTTGTTGACCTATAAATTAGCCAAACAGCTTGATTTTCCGAACCCAATTGTTGCCATTTTGATTTTAGCAACGTGTTCAGGCTATTTCACATTGACGTTTTCAGGTTTGACAGAACATTTATTTGCGCTGTTATGGGTCTTAGCTGTTTTACAAATTGTACAAGAACGATTCATTTTGGGCAGTTTAATGGTCTCTTTTTTGCCATTTGTACGCTCCGAAGGTTTGTTGATGATTGGCGTATTAGGTTTGTATTTGCTCATAAAAAAGCAGTGGAAAGCCTTGCCTATGTTGTCGTTTGGTCACATCGTTTATGGTTTGGCGGGTGCGACTGTACATGGCAGCTTCTTTTGGATTTTTACAAAAATACCTTATGCCTCGATGAGTGCTTACGTGGATGACAAAGCACATTTGTTTGATTTTGTGGAGAAATTGTATTATTTCACGGGTATTCCGCAGTTTACGTTTTGGGTTCTCGGTATCGTAGCCATTGTTTTTTTGATAAAAAAACGACCCATTTCTGGAAGTAAACAGGATTTTACCCCCCCTCAGTATAAAAGCATTTTGACGCTCGTTTACGGCAGTTTTTTTGCCCTTTTCATTGCCCATTCTTTGTTTTGGTATTATGGTATTTTTTTAAGTATGGGTTTAAGTCGTGTACTGAATGCTGTGATGCCGATGTTTGCGCTCATCGGTTTGTGTGGCTTCAATTTTATACAAACTTATTTAAGAAACGAACAGATAAAAAGAGTCGTTAACGCCTTGTTAATCAGCATGTTATTGATATTTCCTTTTACATCCAACCCAGCGGCTATCCGTCCTAAAAAGAATTTGATGCTTGAAGACAATCAAGAAGTTGCTGCTAATATTGCTGGTTTTTTAAAAACACAATATCCTGACCATACTTATTATTTGCTGCATCCTCAACTCGCTTTGTCGCTTGATGTGGATTATTTTGACACGACAAAAATTAAAGATTTCGGTAAATATTGGAAAGAACCCTTGCCCAAAAATGCTATTTTGATTTGGGATTCATGGTTTTGTGTCGTAGATGCGGACATTTCATTAGACAAAGTGGATAGCGACCCCCGTTTGGAACGTGTTAAAAATTATCCAGCGAAGAATAATTGGCAGTTTGTCGTGTATCGAGTGAAGTGATATCCCTCAGCATTCACCTATAAAAACCTAATTTGAACGACCATTTCAACTCTTTTTGTAGAAAACTGTTACTTTTGAAGCAGCTTTAAACAACCGCTAAAAGCCACCGAACAAGCGGACTTAGCGAATTTTTTTATTTTAAAAAACGTCAACCAATGAGCCAATCTCCCAATCCAACTACCTTAAAAGAAGTGTTGGATATTCTCCGCAATCGCGGGGTTAAATTATTTCTCGTACTAAGTGCTTTTTTTATCGCCAATGCCCTGGTTGCCGAATTTATAGGCATCAAAATCTTTTCTTTTGAAAGAACATTAGGCAGTGAACCCGTTAATTGGTTAATTTTTGGTGGCAAATGGAATTTTGACCTCACAGCGGGCGTTCTGTTGTGGCCCGTTGTTTTTGTGATGACCGATATCATCAATGAATATTATGGGCAGCGCGGCGTGAAGTTTCTGTCATGGTTGGGTGCGGGCTTGATAGCTTATGCATTTTTTATGATTTATTGCGCCATTCAATTGGCGCCAGCCGATTGGTGGCCCAGCAGTCAAACGGGTAGGGGTGTAGAGGACATGAATGCGTCATTTAATGGTATTTTTGGACAAGGTTTGGGCATTATCATCGGCTCATTGGCGGCTTTTATACTTTCTCAAATCCTTGATGTGGTTATTTTTCATGCCATAAAAAAACGGACAGGGGAGCGGATGTTGTGGCTGAGGTCAACAGGTTCGACCTTGTTTTCTCAATTGATAGATACATTTGTTGTCATGTCAATTGCCTTCTATTTTTACCCCATGCTGGTCAAAGGCAATGGCGAACCTTGGCCCATACGGCAACTTTTGACGGTCTGTACAGGTGGTTATATCTACAAATTCTGTGCGGCAGTGTTGATGACACCGGTAATTTATCTTGTGCATCAATTGATAGAAAAATATTTAGGGCATGAATTGGCGACTGAAATGAGAAAAAAAGCAGCAGAGTAGCAAAAGTTGAATTTTGTGCACAGTTTTTGATTGGTGTGAAATTCAAGGGAAATCTACCTTTTTTCTTGAATTTTAGTGTTTATAATTCATAACCAATACCAAAACTTATGTGATATGTCTCAACTTACAAAAACCTTCTTGCTATTTTTATGTTTTTTTGTCTATAACAATGTTTTTTCACAAGAACAATTGGGCTTACGGCTTGGTAACTATGCGGGCATCAATGGAGTGACGCTCAATCCGACTGCGGGTGTTAACAATCCCTTGGGCTGGGATGTAAACATTGTCTCCGCTGGGGCTTTTTTTGCGAATGACTATGCTTTCATTAGGAAAGCGAGCGTTTCGAGTTTTTTTCGCAACATCATGACGATTGGGCCTGCCCCAGAAACAAAAATTACAGTTCCATCAAAGCCGACCCAATTTTATGATTTTTTCAATCGCCCGCGTGACAAGTTCTTTTCGGCAGCCATTTTTGTTGGACTGCCTTCATTTCAGTTGAATTTGGCAAGTGGACACTCATTTGGTGTTTTTATGGGTGAACGTTCCGCACTCACAACGCGACAAATTCCAATTATTGCAGACCCCTATGAGCAAAAAATTCCTTTGGGCTTGCGTTATGAAGTGCCACCTTTTGTCGTTTCTGGTATGGCATGGGGCGAACTCGGTTTCAATTATGCTTATCAAATGGGTAATGAGGCAGAGGGCGGTCTGTCGTTTGGCATTAATGCTAAAATATTACGTGCCAATCAAGGATTTTTCTTGCAAAACCTTACTGGTACGGCATTTACGCGCATTACAAAAGATTCTGCTCGTGTGGATGCATTGAACATAAGAGGTGGTTTTACCAATAATTTTATGGATAAACCATTATCGAATAACGGTTCAGGTTTTGGTTTTGACATAGGTGCACAGTTTGTTTTAGGCTCTGGAGAGTCGGACGAAAGACCTTATTTGTTCCGAGTAGGCGCTTCTCTTTTAGATTTGGGGCATGTTAATTTTACAAAGAATACAGAAGTTCATGCCGTCAAACTCACTGAACCTTTGAAAGTGGATACAAAAGACTATAAAAACCTCGATCCCGATCACCCAGAAGAAGATATTTTGCGTCGTTTTAATCAATCCATGTACGGCAAAGCCGATAGCACCTTTCAAGGCAATTATTTTGGATTGGGTTTGCCGACCGCATTGAGTTTACAAGCTGATTTTGCGGTAACTGAAAACTTTTTCGTTAATGGCTTGTTGATTCAACGGCTTCAGATGTCCGATTTTGCTTTATCAAGAGACAATGTTTTAGCTGTTACGCCTCGTTTTGAATCACAATGGTTAGGTGCATCGCTCCCCCTCAGTATTTTGAATTATAGTCAGGTTCGGCTCGGTTTTGCCGCTCGTTTAGCTTTTTTGACTATTGGTACAGACCATTTAATGAGTTTTTTAGGACAAAAAGAATTGAGTGGATCAGATATTTATATTGCTTTAAAAATCAATGCTTTCTCTATCGGTAAACTGGGAGAAAGTGGTGGTTTTTGGGCAAGTAAAACAGGTAGAAGGAACGCAAAGTGCTATCGTTTTTAAATAGAGTATGGTTGGATTATTATATTGATATGAACAATCATACTACAATTCAACCATAGATTTTTATGAAAAAACATGTTTGCGTCATAGGTGCGGGTCCATCAGGCATAACAGCTGCAAAGAACTTACTCGACGAGGGTTTGCAAGTGACTGTTTTCGACAGAGGTTCTGAAGTTGGCGGCAATTGGGTCTTTTCAGAAAACGAAGGACATTCATCGGTTTTTGAGACGACACATATTATATCGTCAAAAACCATGTCGCAATATGACGATTTCCCTATGCCTGATGACTATCCCGATTACCCCAGCCACAAGCATTTAGCGGATTATTTTCAGACATATGCCCGACACTTTAACTTGTATCAACATATTCATTTTCAAACACTTGTGAAAAAGTGTGAACGTACAGAACAAGGGAAATGGTCGGTATTAACAGAGAAAAAAGGCATCGAATCAAACCATGTTTTCGACGCTTTGGCAGTCTGCAACGGTCATCATTGGTTGCCACGTACCCCTCAGTATCCAGGGCATTTTGAGGGCGAATTTATTCATTCACACGCTGTAAAACGGTTTTCACGCTTCAAAAACAAGCGGGTTTTAGTCATTGGCGGCGGCAATTCAGCTTGTGATGTCGCTGTGGAATCGAGCCGTGTGGCAACAAGTGTAGATTTGTCATGGCGACGAGGCTATTGGATTGCGCCTAAATTTATGATGGGCAAACCGTCTGATACGATTGGTGGAGCGATGGATATTTTGCCACAATGGGTTTGGTCAAAAAGCATCGAACTGATGTTGCGTATCCGCAACGGCACCAATGAACAACATGGTTTGCCCAATCCGACAACGCCTTTTGGCTCACATCATCCGACCATTAACGACGACCTTTTTTATACCATTCGGCATGGAAAAATCAAACCTCGACCTGATATTGAAAGGCTTGAAGGGACAACAGTGCATTTCAAAGATGGCACCAATGGCGAGTACGACAGCATCGTAGCTTGCACGGGTTATGTCATTACACATCCTTTTTTTGATAAATATTTAATAAATTATTCGGAAGGCGAAGTACCGCTTTGGCTTAAAATGATGCACCCAACAATAGAAAATCTGTACTTTATTGGTCTTTTTCAACCAGTGGGCTGTATTTGGCCCGGTTCTGAACTACAATCAAAAATCATGGCTAGAGAGCTTGCAGGTACTTGGAAACGACCAAAAAACATACCTTTGCTCATCGAACGTGAATTAAAGCATCCTGATTTCAAGCAGATAGATACGCCTCGGCATACGATAACGGTACATTATCTTAAATTTCGAAAACGGCTTTTGAGGCATTTACCAAAAGACTATATTCGTCGCGAACCTGTTTGAGGAATGTCTTCTATTATCCGTTTATAAGGATAAAGCAACAAAAATGATGTGATTGGGCTCTTTATACTGAGGGGGTGGTTCTAACGCAATTTTAACGATTTTAAAACGTTAATAGTCGGAATTTATATAATTTATAACTTTAAAAATACAACTTAGCAGTATGAAAAATCGGCTCTTCTTCTTCTTCTTTGTTACAATACAATCTGTACTTTTTTCTCAAAATACTGAAATAGGATTATTAGTTGGTGCGTCAATTTACACAGGTGATATTGAAGTGTCACCTAGAAATTTTTTACCTCAAACGCGTCCTGCCGTAGGCATTTTTGGACGGCAACATTTTAGTGAAAAATTAGCTGTGAGAGCACTCTTTGCTATTGGTGGAGTAACTGGCGATGAAAAAAAATATCCTACATCAAAGGAGCTTGAAAACCGAGGTTTTAACTTCAAGGGTACTGTCGCAGAATTGGCTTTGTTACCTGAATGGCGACCATTTAACATCGGAAATGTTGATTTCTATGCTTTTTTGGGCTTAGCTGCAACTTATATGAATCCAAAATCTAATTTCAACGATAAAGGAAGTAGTTCAAGTGATCCTACGATAGTTGAAGACCAAAATCAAAAATATCCTAAAATAGCTTTGTCAATGCCTTTCGGTGGCGGTTTACAATGGAATATCAATCAGACTACGGCATTAGGTGCGGAACTTGGATTGCGTAAAACTTTTACAGATTATATTGATGGCTTGAGTGCATCAGCAAATGCGAAATCGACAGACTTTTATTTTCTCGGAGGCATCACTTTTTCTAAGTTTTTTTCTTTGGGTAATGATAGATCAGGAACGAAAAGGACACGTTATCAACGAAGAGGTGTTAATTGCCCTACGTTCAATTAATGAAGCTGAATCATTCTTCAATATAAAAAAGAGTCATCTCGGATTTTCCGAGATGACTCTTTTTTATATTGATTATCAATAACTTAGACTATTATTTAATCGTAATTACTTTTTTTAGTGTCGCTGTAAAAGTTCTTAGCTCAATTGTGTAATGACCTTTAGGTTTACTCGAAAAGTCAACTTCGTAAATCGTATTGACAGGTAATGCCCAAAGATTTTCGTCTTTGAAAACAACTTTATTGTCCGTATCTTTTACAGAAACCGAACTTAGATTGACATCAATTTTTTCGAAATCAATGTACAAAATACGATTTTCATTGTCTGTGTAAAAAGACCAATCTTTTGTTGTTTCGTTTGAATTGCTTGAATCGTTTCCGCTGGGAGAAGAAATGGAAAGAAGTTGAGCGTTCAAGGGTGTTATAATTGAAAAAGCGACCATGATGGCGGCTGCAGAGAACAGTTTATTCATGTCAGAGCAGTCAATTAGTTTAAAAATGAGTCAATTTATTTTTATAGTTCCGAATTTACATGAAATTCGGTTTTTGTATTTATTGTCGCGAAGTTAAAGGTAAAAGTCTTTTAGATACAAGTTTTATTTTGTGACACCGCTTAAAACATCTAAAATACTACCGTATATGGTAGGTTTTGCATGCAAAAAAGTTGTCAACTCTACCCAAATAGCTTGTTCAATATCTTCTGATGTTTGAGGTGTTAACGCTATTTCAGGCGTTGACATTGTGTACCACCACGTTTTTTTTAAAATTCTTTTGCCTTTCATGTTATAAGTATGATATGTATAGCAGATTAATTCTCCAAGTTTTACGTCGTTTAGACCTGTTTCTTCTTGAATTTCGCGCACGGCTGCTGCTTCAGGTGATTCGCCGTCGTCAATTTTACCTTTTGGCAAATCCCAACTGTCGCGTCTGAATATCATCAAAACTTCGTTTTTCTCATTTTTTACAACACCACCGGCTGCCCCTATGATTTTATAAATGGCTTGAAAATCAGACCATAACTGCTCTAAATCGTTGCTGCATACAACAACGCGGTTATATTTTTTAGATTTTTCAAGCAGGTCAATAATCGGATGTAAGAACTTTTTTTTGCCTAAATAATTAGAAATCAACGTTTTATTGTCCTTTTTCCATGCGTCAAGCACCCCCTCAGTATTTGTCAGAAATAAAGGCGTTTCGTTGATAAAAATCTTGTAAATCATAACTTTGCGTTTTTTATAAAAATTAAAAATATGAATATTGCTAACGAAGTGGCTGAAAAGCTGCTGCAAATTAACGCTGTAAAGCTCAATCCACAAAATCCATTTACGTGGGCATCGGGTATCAAATCACCAATTTATTGTGACAATCGTTTGGTACTGTCTTTTCCAGCCGTCCGAACCTTTGTTATACAGGCTTTTGTTGACAAAGCGGCGCAGTTCGAGCCGTTTGATATTGTCGCAGGTGTCGCTACTGCAGGTATCCCACACGGAGCGTTATTGGCTGACCGTTTAGAAAAACCGTTTATCTATGTCCGCGAAAAAGCCAAATCACATGGTCGGCAAAATCAAATTGAAGGAAATATTTTTGAAGGTGCCAGAGTCTTACTTATTGAAGACTTGATTTCCACAGGTGGTTCGAGCCTTAAAGCGGTTGAGACTTTGCGTGAAGCGGGTTGCGTTGTCGTCGGTGTTTTAGCCATTTTTAGTTACGGTTTTCAAAAAGCAGAGGACGTTTTTCAAGCAGCTAACTGTCCTTTCGACACCCTGTCTAACTACAATGTTCTGGTCGAGAAAGCCATTGCCATGCAATATATTTCGCCCGATGATTTAGAAACTTTGGAAAGTTGGCGAGTTTCCCCTACCGTATGGGGAATAAATGGAAAGTAAAGTGAAGCAGATACACTGATTTTCGGCTTTTTTTGTAAATTTGCGGTCATTTTTTTCAAAGAGGCTTTTTAATGGACAATTTTTAGTGAAAATAAAATTTAGGTGTAAATTGTCCATTAAAAAGCCTCTTTGAAACCGATTAATGTCTAAAAACCAAAATTAAGAACCCAATATACGATAAACTTTAGATGAGTGTAATAACGGCGGCGTCTGAAAAATTCCTGCACGCATATCTTAATAATGCCTCCCCAACGGGTTTTGAGGCTTCTGGTCAAAAACTGTGGCTTGACTACATTCGTCCTTACATTGACGAATGGCATCTCGATAATTATGGAACGGCTTATGCCATCATCAACCCAAATCAGCCCTATCGTGTTGTGATCGAAGGTCATGCGGACGAGATTTCGTGGTTTGTGAACCATATTGACGACAATGGATTCATCAGTGTTGTTCGCAACGGCGGTTCTGACCATCTCATTGCGCCTTCAAAACGCGTAAATATTCACACTAAAAAAGGCAATGTTAAAGGTGTTTTTGGCTGGCCTGCTATCCATGTTAGGCAAGGCAAAGACGCAACTTTAGCACCTGAATTAGCCAATATTTTTATTGACATCGGTGCTAAAAACCGCGATGAAGCCCTCGAAATGGGTGTACATGTCGGCTGCGTCATTACTTACGAAGACGAATTGATGGAGATAAACAATCGTTATTATTGCGGTCGTGCTTTAGACAATCGTATGGGTGGTTTTTGCATTGCAGAAGTTGCGCGTCTTTTGAAAGAAAACAACATCACGTTGCCATTTTCGCTTTATATCGTCAATGCTGTACAAGAAGAAGTCGGTTTGCGTGGCGCCCAAATGATTGCGGATACCATTAAGCCGCACGTTGCTATCGTCACAGATGTGTGTCACGACACTTCTACGCCATTGATGAATGCGAAAGTACAAGCCGATGTGCGTTGTGGTAAAGGACCCAGCCTCAGTTATGCCCCCTCAGTACACAACCGACTTTTGAGTCTCATCATTGACACTGCGGAGGAGAAACAGATTCCTTTCCAACGGCAAGCTTCAAGTCGCACAACAGGAACTGACACCGATGCCTTCGCTTACTCAAACGGTGGTGTTGTCTCTGCCCTCATTTCGTTGCCGCTGCGTTATATGCATACAACGGTTGAAATGGCGGACAAAGAGGACGTACAAAATGTCATTAAGCTCATGTACGAAGTGCTTCAAAAAATTGAAGCGAATCATAATTTTAAGTATTTTTAAAAATAGGATTTTAACTTAAAAAAGCCTTGAAAACACATCGTTTTCAAGGCTTTTTTGATACAATTATTTTCAAAGGCTTACCTTTATCCTTATGAAAATCATCAACTTCCTACTGTACGGCAATGTACTCATTGCACTTTGTGCCTATTCGCAAACGGTGCAAACATGCCGTTTTTTAGGAGATAATAACGTTTATCAAAGCATTTTACCCATTTTTGTCGCTGTTGCCACGTTCTTTCTTTACAATATTCACAAACCCATTACTTTTTTTTTAAAAAAACAACTCGTCGATGATCAACGTTTTTTGAAAACAAAATCGTTCAGCACCCCCCTCAGTATTTTGACCATTTTAGCGGGTTTGTTTTGTTTGTATTTCTTTTTCAATATCAAAACAGCTACTCAATTAAGCCTTTTGGTCGCTGCTTTTTTCTCACTTGCTTACGTTTTACCCGTTTTTGGAGGCAAACGCCTACGTGATTTACCTTTCGTCAAAATTTTTACGATCGCCTTCGTTTGGGCATTCGTCACCGTCATTTTGCCTGTGCAAGAGTTTGGCAATATCTTAGATAGCCACGTAAAATTAATGTTTTCAGAAAGAGCTTTATTTATTTTTGCTTTAACAATTCCATTCGACATACGTGATTTAGACGTAGATGCTAAAACTAATGTCAAAACCATACCCCTCAGTATAGGCGTTCAAAATGCTAAATATTTAGGTATTTTAGCTTTATTAGGCTGTGTATTTATTGTTTTTGTTTTGAATAAACAAGGCGTTTATGCGTTCAAAAACACAATCGCCTTGTTGTTGACGTATACAATCAGTATTTTGGTTGTTGGATTTACTCGGAAAAGTAGAAGTGACTATTATTATTATGGTTTAACAGATGGTATGATGCTTTTACAAGGCCTATTTTTCTTTTTATTAACCGTCATTTTGTAGAAAATAAAATAGGTAGAATACCGTAATCGCGGCATTTTTATAATATTTAGATATTTTACTCTTAAAAACCAAACAATATTCCTACATTTAGCTTTTGAAAAAATACGTGCTACACAACCATATCTAAAACCAAAATATGTCCTTCACAAACGATACGACAAATAAAACGACAAATATCCCTATACTTAACGCTGTTCAAAACTACGATTTAAAGCCTTTCATACTTCAAAAAACAGTAGAGGAATCAATCGTTATGTCTTTACTTAATCTGGCAGATACCATCAATAAAAGAGGCGACGGTCATTGTCAACACTTTGGCATTACGACCCAACAATACTTGATTATGCTCTATTTGGCAGGAGACCCCAATATTGAGTACATCGAGGAAAACAGAAACAGCCGTCCCATCGTCGCCAGTGAATTGGCTGAAGCCATGAATGTGTCTCGACCAAATATTACGAATGTACTTAACTTGCTCATCATGAAAAATTTGGTTGAACAGGTCAGAGAAAAAGCGGATTGGCGTAAAAAATCGCTCATCCTGACTGATGCGGGTTGGGCATTGCTTGAAAAAATGGAACCATTCAGAAAACGCACAAATCGATGCCTTTTGGCGCATTTGTCGGAAGAGGATAAAAATGCGTTTTTGCACTGCGTGCAAAAATCTCTTGATTTATTGACCGAAAAGGGTAAGCCTTAGGTTATTTCAAAATGCCAAAATTGAGTACGAATCATCAGGAATTAGGCATTTTGGCATTTTGAAATAAACCTACGGCAATTCTTTCAAGCAAGCGACTAAACTATCGCGCCAATAGGGTATCTCTATACCAAACGTTTCACGAAATTTTGCTTTGTTCAAAACGCTAAACGGTGGTCGTGCAGCAGGGGTAGGGTATTGCGTTGTCTCTATAGGATTGACGCGACAGGCGATGACCCTTATCTCAAAAATAGCTTTGGTGAAGTCGTACCAACTCGTCACCCCTTCATTGGAGTAATGAAACACCCCCCTCAGTATTTTAGGGTCAACTTCTTGATTTTCAATCTTTTGTGCGACTTTTAAAATGGATTTTGCAAGGTCGCGGGCATACGTAGGTGTACCAATTTGGTCAAAAATGACATTCAGTTCTTCTCGTTCTTTGCCAAGACGCAGCATGGTTTTGACAAAATTATTGCCAAAAGTACCATAAACCCAAGACGTGCGTATGACGATGGCACGTTCGCAAAATTTCAAGGCGGCTAAGTCTCCACGCAATTTTGTTTTGGCATATACGCCCTTTGGACTCGTTCTATCGCCTTCTTTGAAAGGTGTATTTTGGTTGTTGTGATACACATAATCGGTTGAAAGTTGTATCAATGTCGCACCTGTTGCTTGACAAGCTTTGGCGAGGTTTCGTGCGCCATTGACATTAATTTTTGTAGCCAATACCACGTCCGTTTCCGCTTTGTCAACAGCTGTATAAGCCGCACAATTGACAACATACTGAGGGGTATTGCGCTTGAAAAATTGCAAGGTTTGACCCAGTTTCGTAATGTCCAATTGTTCGACATCGGTGTAAATGAACTGGAATTGTGGATGTGAAAATGCTAAAAATCGAAACTCATTGCCGACTTGGCCAGCGGCGCCAGTAATGAGTATTGTTGGTTTTTCCATAAATTATTTATTGTATTCGCCGATTTGCTCGTTGAAAATATTGAGAATTTGTTGTTTATACCCCTTAGTAAAAACGCCTATGCGCCCCAAAAGTCGGATGAACCTTATCTTTTTCAGACAATATGAATGCCGATTCTTCCATTCCCCAATCAATCGCAAAGGTCGGGTCGTTGTAAATGATGCTCCCTTCGTGCTCTTTTGAGTAAAAATTGTCGCATTTGTAGAAAAATTCAGCTACTTCAGATAGTACAATAAATCCATGTGCAAACCCGCGTGGGATGAACAATTGTTGCTTGGTTTCGGCACTCAAAACGCAGGAAAATGTTTTGCCATAAGTTGGTGAGCCTTCTCTGATGTCTGCCACAATATCCAATACTTCACCTTCGATGCAACGCACCAATTTCGCTTGAGCATACGCGCCGACTTGATAATGGAGCCCCCTTAGTACACCACGTGTTGAACGGCTTTGATTGTCTTGTACAAAAACATTATTGATGCCCGCCGAACGGAATAAATCATAGTTGTAGCTTTCAAAAAAATAACCGCGTTCGTCGCCAAAGACGCGCGGTTCAAAAATTTTTAATCCTTCGATTCCTGTTTCGATAAAAGGCATAAATAATGATGAATTATAAATGATGAATTATGAATGTTTTAAATAGATTCTTTTAAAAATGCAAAATTCCAACATTTCTTGTAAGTCTCCTTACTTGAAGTGTTGGAATTGTGACATTTTTTAAAAAATTATTCTTTTTTCTTATTTAACAAGGTATGCGCACGACGTCACCCCAATTCTTCCTGTTTTTGACACGCCTTCTGCGACGACTTGAATCTTAGTTTTGGCATCGGTGTTCCAAAAACTAACCGTTGCTTTGCCGTTTGCATCGGTTTGAACGTAAGGCTGCCAATGCAATGTGGCTCTAAAATCCTTAAATTCATGTTCCGCCTTTGACTCATCGTAATGCGGTGCATAAAACTCACGTCGGGCTGTATAGCCATTCCGCCGCTGAATAATAATACCTGCGGGGGAAGGGTCATTTGAATAATCGTAATCAGGATTGCCTCGTTTTGTCAAAATTGCGATAACGCCATCGCCACCTTGCGAACCAAAAATAGCCGCATCGGCACCTTTCAAAACGTCAATGGCTTCTACATCACAGGGCGAAAGGGTGCTGATTATGTCTTGGTCAACGGGCATACCGTCTAATCTGAAATTGATATTTGAACCACCTCTGATGACAACTTGTGCATCCATGCCGCTACCTTTTATCTGCAAACCCGCAACGCGCCCTTGGAGAAAATCCAAAATACTGAAATAACTGCCGCAGTTTTCCTTCGTCATATCTATCGAGTTGGAAGGTGTACCGTAAATGCGGCGGTCATCCAAAGCGACTATTCTTTTGGCTTTGATTTCGACAGTTTCAAGCATTTTTTCCTTGTTCAACTGCAATTTACTTTCAAAATCTAGGGTTTCCTTAGTTATTTTCAAGAAATCCGCAAAAGCCGTCGCGTCAAAAGCCATCGGATTGAAAGGTACTTTTGTAACTAAAACCTTAGCCGCAAGACCTGAATTGTCAACCAAAATATCCAAATTGCGCCCACCTCTTTCTTTTACTGCTTGAACAAAAATTTTCGTTGTATCAAAAAAGTTAAGGTTATAAAAACCAAAAACACCTGCTGTATCTGCTGTTGCAACCATTATGAGAGGCTTATTGTCGCTGCCCATCAATAGCGTCACATTCACGTTTTTAGAAATTTTACCGCTCGGTCTCATGACTTTTCCTGTGACCGAAAGCCCTTGTTCTATCAAAAACTTAGGCTTTATTGGTTTATCTGTCAAAATATCATGCCATTTAAAACGCCGCCAGCCTTGCGTCATCATCAGCAAGTCGAGGTCACGGCTTGCCGTTTTGATTGACTTGTCAAAATAGTAAGCAGGGTCTTCAACACTACCCCTCAGTACAGCGTCCTTTCCATTCAAATCTGAACTCAAAAGGAGGTATGACATCAGGTTCTCTGCATATTTGTCAGTCAAAACCTGTGTGCCGTCGGTTGCAGCAAGAGAAAAATTGCCCTCCACAGGTTTGCCCAACGAATCCGTTGCCTCAACGGTCAAGGTGACTTTTTCACGAGGTGCGTATTCTGCTTTGTCGGGCGTTATTTTAAGGTTGATTTGTTTGTTTTGTTGAACAAAAATGAGGCGTTCACAGCGCGGCTGCCCTTCGGCATCAAAAAGTGTGACTTGCATGATGCCATCGTCAGGGATATTGGAACGAGGAATGTTAACAGCAATTGCCTTTTTAGTATTTGGTGCTTTGATTGAAAAACAAGGTATGCCGCGTTGATGGGCAATGATGAACAATTCTCCTGCTTTGTCGGCAGTTTGAGGCTGTGTGTTATTGACAAAAACTTTGATATTGGTCTTACTCGTCGTGTTGTCAACGGCTAAAGTCAAACCTTGCGCTTGTGGTTCAGGCAAAGGAAACACTCCCTCAGTACCATCGGCTTTTTTTATCTTTACAACATAAGTTTTACCTGTTTGGGGTTTAAAATAAAAATTACCCATACCCAAATGAGAGGACTTAATCGCTAAAATCGTATCCGCACCGTTTTCAAACACAACGCCTTCAAAATCAATGCCTTTGCCCGCCGCATTGACCGCTTTGTATGCCAACCGCGTTTCCACATCGTTGACTAAGTCGCCGCCTTCGGGAAAAAATTGACAATCAGCAACATCGGCTAATGCTTTATAATCGCCTCGTGATTCTGTCTTTTTTTGCCAGATTTTGACAGGTTTTTGGAAAAACCAATCTTCTGAAAAGTTTTTCATATAGTTCGTATAAGCTCGAACCGTATAAGTTTTTTCAACCAAACTATCAGGTAGTTTGAATGAACCATCAGTCATGGCATTTTCACATGTTAAGACATTGTGTATCAATACTTTACCAATTGAAGGGTCAATCAAGTCCACATACAAAACACGGCTAACAGAATCCAAATTGTGGAGCGTCGCATCGAACAAATAGCCTTTAAACCACATCGTCTCACCTGCCATATAATAAGGCTTGTCGAGGTGTAAATAGACTTTTTCTTGTGGCGTTTGTTGGAGGAATTTTGTCAATTTTGCAAGCACCTTTTCGGGTAGGTCGCTATTGCCGATGATAGAAAAGGCAGAACAAAGCGCAAATGCTGCTATGAGCGATGCGTAGATACGTTGTTTCATTATTAAGTATTCGCTTTGAAAAAATAGATTTAAGTATGGTGTTTTGCTTTGACAAAGGTAAATATAATTGGTTTAACGGGTCATAATTGTACCCAAAATACTGAGGGGGTGCTAAAAATCCGCTTGTCGCCATGATGGGACGACAGGCGGATAAACCATCAAATTGGTTGTTAATTTATAACTTAGAAAGTCGAAGTTTTGTTATGTTTTCGACTTACTGATATTGGGTTAATTCTACTCTTTTATTTTTGGTAAGTTATCAATTCTACGTCCTCTATTGAGCTCCGATTTATCAATATCAGTGTCAGCCCTATAAAATGAGAGTCCACCATTTTGATTTCTATAGATACGCCAATTATATTTCAATGCAGATTTAATATATCTATTATACTGAATCTCACTACCATGACTTTTGATTATATCTTTTTTTACTTCGGGATATTTTTCTAATAACAAGATATAATCTTTATAATCTCGAATTTTTGATGTTTCACTATAATAATTATTGTATGTTTTTCTCTGTTTTACAACTTTAGCCATATCATCAAAATATCCTTCTATGTCATTTTTATTAACATATATAAGAAATTTATACCTGTCACTGACACTATCTTGCAAGTCATATTTTTTTGCAATACTCTTAATATCTTGTATGTCCCACAATGGTTTTGTTGTGATACCTGAGTTTGGCGTTTGGCAAAATGAATATTGCTTAAGAAATACCGTTATAGATAAGATAACTATTAATAATACTGGTAACTTCGGAGAAGTCCTTGTCAATAAAAAGCAAAATTGTTAATCGCGTGTTGAATATCTTCTTTAGTCAAAGCATGATTGTCAATAAGCT
>JAYVFS010000104.1:0-14247 GCA_043772905.1 Saprospiraceae bacterium
CCATGCGTCAATTCATGTGCAGTGACATCCAAGGCACGCGCGAAGTGTTTGAAATTAGTGCCATCGCCATCTCCGAAAATCATTTGTTCGCCGTCCCAAAAAGCATTGTTGTACTTTGTGAGATAATGCACATTTGACACCAAATCCAAACCACCACCGTCAATCGAATTCCAACCCAATATTTTTAGGAAATATTCTTTTACGATGTTGCCATTGTCAAAAACAGCATTCACATCGTCGTCTAAACTCGGCTCATCGCCATCTTTCCTAACAAGTTTTGATTGCGTGCTTCTGGTATTCTGACTATCATATACATAAATAACGTTGTTACCAATCTCTGGCAAAGCACTAGCAAAAGCCATTAAGCCTTGACGACGTGTCCGTAACGACTTATCAACGACTTTTTGAGCGGGTTTTTCGACATCATAACCGTCCTTTTCCATCTCTTCGAAAACGACATCAGGTATAAAATGGCAGCGGCAAGGGTATTTGTTCATAAAAACTGAAATTTAATAATGATTTTTAAAAATGAAGTTTTGAAGAACAATTATACGGTGTTTTAGCAAGGAATTAAAACTTTACATCTGATTTTCAACCTTAGTGTCAATTTTATCCATCTTTAAAACCTCTTTTTTCGAACATAATCACCGTTCGCCTTAAAAAATTGACCAAAATTTAAGATTTGTTTAACAACAAGTGTTTAGCTTTGCAACGAATATTCGCTTCTAACTTCTCTCACCAGATTCGTTAATTAAAATTTCGAACTACATGAAAAAAGGTTTTCTCACTAGAATCAACACAGGTCTGCCAAAGGCATTCCTAACTATACTCGTTATATTAACGAGTATCATTTATTCACAAGCACAAGTAACCACATCAAGTATTGGCGGCTTTGTTAAGGACAAAAAGAATGGCGAAACACTCATAGGAGCAAGCGTCATTGCTGTCCACACGCCTTCAGGTACGCGTTATGCAGCCATTACAAATGATGCAGGTCGCTTTTTTATGCCCGCCGTTCGTGTCGGTGGTCCTTATGATGTCACCGTAACTTTTGTCGGTTATAAAGATGTCGTTGAAAAGGGTATTTATGCCGCTTTAGGTACGACAGCAAACGTTGACATAAAAATTGCTGAAGATGCGACGGTCATGGCTGAAGTTGTCATCACTGCTGATAAAAACGATGTCTTTTCATCTAACCGTACAGGTGCTGCTTCAACTGTCAACTCGGCTCAATTGTCTGCTTTACCAACTGTTGGTGCGCGTTCAATCAACGACTTTACGAAGTACAACACACAAGGTGACGGTCGTAGTTTCAACGGACAAGACAGCCGTTTGAACAACATTACCATTGACGGCTCTGTATTTAACAATGGATTTGGTTTGGGTTCATCAGCGATTGCGGGTGGTCGTACAGGTTCGACAGCTTTCTCGCTCGATGCGATTGAAGAAATCCAAGTCAACGTAGCACCTTTTGACATTCGTCAATCAGGTTTCGTTGGTGCAGGTGTCAATGCAGTTACCCGTTCAGGAACGAACAAATTTCAAGGTTCTGCCTACACATCTGTCCGTAACCAAGACTTAATTGGTGATAAAGCACGTGTTTTGCCTGTAACTGTCAATAAGTTTCAAGAAAACATTTACGGTGCAAGATTGGGTGGTGCTATCATCAAGAACAAATTGTTCTTCTTTGCCAACTTCGAAAGTCAACGTCGTGTTGACCCAGGTACGCCTTATGTCGCCATTGGCTCTTCAAACGCAGGTATCCCTACACGTGTTTTGAAAGCAGATATGGACGGTTTGAGTGCCTATATGAAAGACAAATTTAATTATAATACAGGCGCTTATGAAAACTTTGATTATAAAACAAACTCTGACAAATTTCTTGTTCGTTTGGATTATAATATCAACGATTTCCACAAGTTAACAGTTCGTTATTCGCAGCACAAGTCAATTACTGACGTGCCAATCTCTAACTCAAGTAGTGTCGGTAATGGTAACAGGACAAACCTATCAACTGGTTTATCAATGGCTTTTGAGAACTCTGGTTATTTGATTCAAGACAATACTAAATCAATCGTTGCGGAATTAAACTCAACTTTTGGTTCTAAATTGTCTAACTCTTTCATTGCCAGTTTCAATTTCCAAAATGAAGACCGCGCTTACAAAGCTGATGTTTTCCCAACAATTGACATTTTGAACAATGGTACAACTTATATGAGTGTCGGTATGGATCCGTTCACACCGTCTAACTTGTTGAACTATACAACACGTCAAATTACGGACAATTTACGCTATTATTTGGGCAAAAACACCTTCACATTGGGTGCAAGTTATGAGCGTTTTACTTCTAATAACTCATTCTTCCCAGGTTCAAACGGTGCTTATGTTTTCAACTCTTTGGCTGATTTTTATGCAGCAGCAGATGCTTATAAAGCCAATCCAAACGATACATTGAAACAACCTGTTCGTTTCCAATATCGTTATTCAGCTCTTCCAGGAGCAGCAGCACCTTTGCAAAAATTGGGTGTGAACTCATTCTCAATTTACGGTCAAGTTGAACGCCAATTTACAGAGAAATTGAATGTTACAGCAGGTTTCCGTGCTACTAACATCAGTTTTGACAATACCGCTTTGACAAATCCTTATATCAAAGACTCAGTTAAGTTCAAAGACCCAACAAACAACTATGCTGACTATTCTATGAATACAGGCGTATTGCCTAAGTCGCAATGGCTTGTTGAGCCACGTGTCGGTTTCAACTATGATGTTTTAGGTGATAAAACATTACAAGTACGTGGTGGTACGGGTATGTTCACAGGTCGCCCTCCTTACGTTTGGGTGTCTAACCAAGTTGGTAACAACGGTATTTTGACGGGTTTCCTTGACCAAACTGCTCGTTTTGCTACGGACAACAAAGGAGCCAGAGTTAATCCGTTTACACCAGACCCCTCAGTATTTACACCAAACCCAGCGGAATTTAATTTAGCTAAAGCCGGTTCATTGTCTTATGACCTTGCAACGACTAATCCTGACTACAAATTCCCTCAAGTTTGGAAAACGAACCTTGCTGTTGACTATAAATTACCTTTAGGCATCGTTGCAACAGGTGAGTTTATGTACAACAAAAACGTCAACGCAATACTTTACAACAACTACAACCTTGGCGCACCCATTGCAACAGGCTTTAGTGGACCCGATACACGCGCACGTTATTCAGGCTCAACTACAGGTACAATTAGTGGCGCAAATACAACTTTAGGTGCATCTAATGCTACGAATGCGCGTGTTGTTAGAAATGTTTCAAACGCCATTGTTATGGGTACAACAAATCAAGGTTTCAACTACCTATACTCTTTCAAATTGGAAAAAGCGATGACGAACCAATGGGGCGGTATGGTTGCTTACACACGTATGGTTACTAAGGACTTGATGAGTGCAGGTTCAACTGCTTCTGGTTCATTTAATGGCGCTTTCCAAACACAAGGTGGTAACAACTTGCCTATGGCATTCTCTGACAACGATATTCCTCACCGCGTCGTCGGTTATGCAAGCTACCGCTTCGGTTATGGCAAATTCAATCCATTTGGTGGTGACCTCGTCTTGTCTTTAGGCTTCACAGCGGCACGTAGCGCACGTCACTCTTATACAATTGGTGGCGATATGAACGGAGATGGTATCACAAACAATGATTTGCTTTTCGTTCCTAACAAAGCATCTGACTTGATTTTTGTATCAAACCGTGTTTCTGCGACGAATACAACGTTTACACCAGAACAACAAACTGCGGCTTTTGATGCTTTCATTTCTCAAGACAAATATTTGAGCACACGTCGTGGTCAATATACTGAACGTAACGCAGGTCTTTTCCCTTGGTTAGGCAGAATGGATTTATCGGTAGCTAAAAACTTTGGTTTGAAATTCGGCGAAAACAAAAATACACTGCAATTCCGTGTTGACATCATCAACTTCGGCAACTTGCTCAGCAGTAACTGGGGTGTCGGTCAACGTGCGACTGGTAGCCAACCTTTGGCTTTCGCTGGTTTAGGTGGTGCCGATGGCAAAACACCTACTTATCGTTTGAATACTCAAACTGTAACCAATGCTGATGGTACTTCATCAACCTACTTGTTAAGAGACACTTACGTCAATAACAACGGTTTAGGCGATGTTTGGCAGTTACAATTTGGTGTCCGTTATAGCTTTAACTAATTTCAAACTCAACACGTGTCGGATACCTAATCCGTATCCGACACGTCATCAAAAAATATTGAATAATGAATAATTCTTTCAAATTCATCTTTTCTGCAGCCTTAACATTAAGCCTTGTGCTGTTCATCGCTGCTTGCGGTAAAGAAGATGCCGCATCACCATCTTCAGGTCGCTTACGCTTCTTCCATGCTGTTGCTGATGCACCTACAGCAGGTATGGAGCTTGTATTGAATGGAAAATCGCTCAGTTTCCGCAATTATTTGACGCCAGGGACGATATTGACGGATTCAACCTTTAAGTACGGCTTGCCTTTCCCTAACAATACAGGAACTGCACTTGACTCAAATTACCTCTATCTTACTGAGGGGTCACACAACGTCAAAATCAATGCACCTGTTGGGACTACAACTTCAGTATTGACACAAGATGTGGCAATCAGTGCAGGCAAAAACTATACAGGTTTTGTCATTGATTCTTTAGCAAAAATGGGTCTTTTAGTCGTTGAAGACGTATTACCTGCAACCAAAACAGGCAAAGCATTCGTCCGGGTCGCTCATTTGTCGCCAAACGCACCGACTGTTGACGTTATGCTTAGGTATGTAAAAACAACTTCAGGTGTTGTCGCATATCCTGATAGTGTTTCTATTGCAAAAGGCGTAGCTTACAAAGGCGTTTCAAGCTTCGTTGAGGTCAAAGCACCTGACTCACTTCAAGTTGAATTTAGAACAGCCGGCACCTTAACTTCTACCGTTACTTTTCCTAAATCAGCTTTAATTGCAGGTCGTTGTTATACAATCCTTGCAAGAGGTTTTGTCGGAAAAGCAAGTCCTCAAAACTTGACAACTTCGAGCATTATTCATGGTCGTTAATTTGTTTTGAGTTTTTTATAAAAAATAAACCGCGTCAAGATGCTTCTTGATGCGGTTTGTTGTTTGTATTCCCCCTCAGTATATTAGCGTTTATAACTTCGCCAAACTCTCCTCCAAAATCGCAATCCGTGCCAAAGCATCTGCTTGTTTCTTTTGCTCAACCGCAACTACTTCGGGTTTCGCATTAGCCACAAACCGTTCGTTGCTCAATTTAGCATTCACAGATTTCAAAAAGCCTTGTTGATGTTGTAGTTCCTTTGTCATTTTCTCCCGTTCTGCTTCAATATCAATCGTTTGATTCAAAACAACAAAGAATTTGTCCGTACCACTGACGAATGAAACGGCGTTTTCAACATCTGTATCTGTTGTTTCAAAACTCTCTAAAACACCGAGTTTGGTAATCAAATTTTTGACCCCCTCAGTATTCATCAAGTTTTTAACCGTTTCAGAACCTTGAAACTTAACAACAAGGGCTTCTTTCGGTTTCAAACCTTTTGAATTACGCACTTCACGTATTTTTGAGATAATATCTTTTGCTGCTTCAACTTTAGCAACCAATGCGGCATCAACAGCCGTAACTTTTGGATAACTGCCAATACATAAATCTGATCCCTCAGTATTTTTACCGTCCAATTGTTGCCAAATTTCTTCTGTGATAAAAGGCATAAACGGATGCAACATGGCCATCAATTTCCTTAAAATGCGCTCTGTGATTTCCAAAGTCTCACGGTCAATCGGTTTGCCATATTCAGGTTTTATCATTTCCAAATACCATGAACAGAAGTCATCCCAAATGAAATTGTACAAACTCATCAAAGCCTCTGACAAACGGAATTGTGTAAAATTTTCTTCAATTTCTGCCAAAACTGTATTGCTTTTTGATTCAAACCAAGCAGCAGCGACACGTTCCGTATCTGATTGAGCCGTCTCTGTTACTTCCCAACCTTTAATCAAACGCAAGGCATTCCAGAGTTTATTACAGAAATTACGCCCTTGTTCCAACAGTTTTTCATCAAACAGCAAATCACCACCCGCAGGACTTGATGCCAACATACCGAAACGGACACCGTCTGCCCCAAAGTCCTCAATCAATTTCAAAGCATCGGGCGAATTGCCCAACGACTTCGACATCTTGCGGCGTTGTTTGTCACGCACCATACCTGTAAAGTAAACCGCTTTGAACGGACGTTCATTTTTCCATTCAAAACCCGCCATTGCCATACGAGCGACCCAAAGGAAAATAATATCCCAACCTGTCACCAAAACACTTGTTGGATAGTAGTAATTAAATTCTTCTGAATTTTTAAAACCATTCAATGTCGAAATAGGCCACAACCACGATGATGCCCACGTATCTAATACGTCTTCATCTTGTCGCAAATCTGCCGCCGTTACTGATGGGTACTTCGCTTGCGCTAAAACAAGTGCTTCGGCAGCCGTTTGAGCAACAAACGTCTCTACGCTCGCAGCTCCCCCTTCGGGGGCGGGGGGGGCATAGTAGTAAGCAGGAATCCGATGTCCCCACCACAATTGACGTGAAATACACCAATCTCGAATTTCTGTCATCCAACTGCGATAGATATTTTTGAACGATTTTGGATAAAAATCAATATCATTAGTCTCAACAGCTTCCAAAGCAGGGGCAGCCAAAGCCTTCATATCCACATACCATTGCAAAGACATACGTGGCTCAACAACGGTATTTGTTCTTTCCGAACGTCCAATATTGGTTTTATAATCTTTAATTTCTATCAAATTGCCCGCATCTGCCAAAAGCTTTTTCATGTGCCGACGCGCTTCAAAACGGTCAACACCGACAAGCGAAGCAATGCCACATTTTTCATTCAAAGTACCGTCTTCATTCAGCAAATCAATAACTTCTAAACCGTGTTTTTTGCCCAATTCATAGTCATTTGGATCGTGTGCAGGTGTGACTTTCAAAGCACCCGTGCCGAAATCAATATCCACATAATCATCAAAAATGATTGGAATCGCTCTATTCACAAGCGGAACAATGACTTTTTTACCCGCCAAGTGTGCATAACGTGGGTCTTTGGGATGAACCGCCACAGCCGTATCCGCCATAATCGTCTCAGGTCGTTGCGTTGCAATAACCACCCCCTCCCCCCGCCCCAGAGGGGAGTTCTCGCCCTGCCCTGAAGGGGAGTTTTCGTCTTCAAGGAAATATTTAACATAAAACAAAGCCGCTTGCTCCTCGCCATGAATCACTTCTTCATTCGACAAAACGGTTTTCGCTTCGCAATCCCAGTTGACCATGCGGTAATCACGGTACAACTTTCCCTTGTTATACAAATCCACAAAAGTGCGGATAACATCTTCTGAATAACCTTTATCCATTGTAAAAGCCGTCCGTTCCCAATCGCAACTGGAGCCGAGTTTACGAAGTTGTTGCAAAATGATGCCGCCATACTTTTCTTTCCATTCCCACGCATACGCCATAAATTCGTCGCGGGTCAAATCAGACTTCTTAATGCCTCTTTCACGCAACATACGTACAACCTTTGCTTCGGTCGCAATAGACGCATGGTCAGTACCCGGAATCCAAATCGCATTTTTACCTTCCAAACGCGCTTTACGCGTCAAAGCATCTTGAATCGTATTGTTGAGCATGTGTCCCATGTGCAACACACCTGTCACATTGGGCGGTGGAATGACGATGCTAAACGGTTCACGGTCATCGGGTTCGTTGTGAAAATAACCGCTGTTTTCCCAATGGGCGTACCATTTGTCTTCGATGTCGGCGGGTGTGTATTTTGTTGTTAGTTCAGACATAATGTAATGGTGAATGGTGAATCAATTCTTAAAATTTCGCAAAAGTAGAAAAAAACAAGGAAAGCAGTACCCCCTCAGTATAAAAAGCGAAACGGCAACCTCCCTTGTGAAAGATTGCCGTTTTATTCAGTCCATTTTATCAATTCTTCCAAATACTCGTCGCTGATATTACTGATTTCTGATTTATCGTAACATGTTATTCTTCACTTTCGAGTTCTGCTTCATAGATTTCAACGTAATCCAATTTTTTGACTAAAGCCATAAAAGCCTCCACATATTTATCTTTAACTTTTAATATTATTTCCATTTCTTATTATTTTTTTACAAAAATAGTCCAATTACTGAAACTTTGAAACACTCCTTTCGCTTAAATTTTAGTCACTAAACTGGCTTGAAACGACATTTAACATCTTGAAATTAGCTTTGCATCCTGTCTCACGTTGTTCATAACCTATTTGACAGTCTATCATTACCATTTCGGCACATATAGGTCTTTATAATTCAATCCAGCACCTTTGAGGGCATCAATGACATAAGTAGATGTTTCTAATTTGGCGGCAGGGACAAGTCCTGAAAACGTGAATTTACAACCTTTAGCTTTAGCCAATTTGATGACATCCATCGAAGGCGTTTTCGCTTCATTGTCTATTTCAATAGCGACATTATTTACCTTAGCCAAATCTAATAAGGTTTCTGCATTTTTAACGGTTAATGCGGTACCCTTATGTGCCCAAATATTGATTTTGCCCGATGCCAGCAGCTTTTCTGCTGTTTTCAAATCGGTGCTTACACCCAGAACATAATCTACTTTGGCGGCTTTCAAAGCCGTAACATTTGCAGCATTTACTTTTAATCCTGTAAATAGGGGTAAATTTTTAGCCGCACTTAAAGCCGCTTTATCCGCAGGACTTTTGATGAGTGCGACATTGATACCTGTTTGATAAACGTATTGGGCAAGTTCGGCAGCCGTCATATTGGTATGCGGATTTAAGTCAATAAATGCCATTTGGCGATTTTGCCAAACTTTAAGACTGTCGTACCAAACGCCCAAAATAGGTGCTTTTACATCAGAGTGGGCATCGTCGGGCAATCGGCGCACTTTGAAACTCTTGTATTGCATTTTGCTCAAGACATCATGCCCTTGCAAAGCAAAAGTTCCTTTACTCAATCGCCAAAGACCAGAAGGTGTTTTTTCGGGCTGGACATAATCTACCGTTTTTAAACCATCAAGCCATATTTGGACGCGATTGTTTTCTACCCTGGCTTTGACGTTCATCCACACACTGTCTTTGCCAAAAGATTTATACAGATTTCTGACACTGTATAAACTCGCCATTTTTTTGAGTTCAATATAATCTCCTTCACCAATATGGGTGTTGTTCACCTGAATCTCTACGCCATTTGAGGGCCAACCAGTTTGTTGATATTGCGTATGAAAATAAATACCAGAATTGGCTAATTTATAAGTTTTGACCCATACATCTATTTCAAAGTTTTTAAACCCGTCTTGTAAATGCTCACCGACATAAAACAAATGAGACCTTTTACCCAGCGCTTGAAACAGTCCATCTACTACCGTCCAAGTGCCTTCATTTTCACTGGCTTTCCAGCCTGTAAAATCTTTGCCGTTGATAAGTTCTATCCAACCCTCTTTATTTTGTTGAGCAGTCAGGTTGAAGGAAAAGGCAAGGATTAAGATAAGTCCAATAAATTTGTTTAGATTTTTCATTGTTGAATTTTATTGATTAATTAGGTTCTGATAACTTCGAAAATCTCTATTAACGTACAAATCCTACGGTTTTTTGCTTATGGGGCAGTCATTCATCCTTTGAAAATAATTAAATCTTTATCGTCTGTTTTCAATTCTCCAAAAGATATTCAACCGTTTCTGCGGCATAATCTTGGAAATGACCTTCTGTGATTAGTCGTTTGCTATCGTCATAGTCTCGGCGCTATTCAGTCAGTGCATTTTCATATTAGGATGGGGAGCATGAATTGGTTTTTTATCAGATAATGTTGTAAATGTATGAATTTCATTCAAAAAATTCCGATAACACAGTTCTTCTTGAAGCGTTGCACAATCTTTGACTTCTGGCATCAGTGTCTCTAACACAGGGGCGGGTGTTTCGTTTTTAGTTTGCATCGTGTTTGTTTACTATGTTTTGTTCTCTGATTTTGTTTCTTGCGGACAAATATCTCCTTTTTTCCCGAATATCAAAATGGTTTAGGCATCTGCTTTGCCTAAACCATTTCTTTGTTTTTGTGGGTTTACTGAGGGGAAGTTAAGCCGCCGCATAATCTGTCATTGGACGCACTGAAGGCGGTTGAAAGCCCAGCACAATATCTTCTCGAGGTACACCCAATTTGACCAATTCTTCTGCAATACGAATATCTGTATTGTTTTCCATTAACCAGATTTTGCCATCGGGTTTAATCGTAAAATGAATATTAATGTCTTTTCTGAATTCATCTTCATTGTCCCAACCGATGGTGAGCCATTGGTAATGATGGTGCGTGGTATCTACTATCACTTGCTCCTGAACCTCGCCTTTCGCAATCTCTCTTAAAGGGGCAACTTTTTGTTCCAATAGATTCGCTATTAAGTTTTGATATTTTTCTATCTTTTCCATTCTTTAATTCTTTGTTGTGACATATTGACAATGATAAATTTAATTCCTTTTTTTTTGCACATACGCAAAACGCTTTCATCACGTAAAAAACGAGCTTTATAAATAACTTCACTTATGGCTAAATACAAAACGCGCTCTTTTTCTTGTTCTTCTAAAAATTCTTCATAAAACGAATATTGACCCGATGCCTCGTAAAAATCATATATGAAAGAGTCTTTGATAAAAGACTTAATTTCAACTGCAATTTTGTCTAAACCCTTTTCTGCTGCAAACAGCTTTTCAGCACCTAAATCTACTCTCAATATATGCGGTTTTGCTTTTAGATAATAGGGGTCGTGTGTAATCGTCCAGCCATCAGCTTCAAGTGCTTTCCTAACAGCTTCGTGATAAATATCTTTTGCCATAAATCATTGTTTTGATTACAAATGTATGATTTTTTTACCGTTTTTCAATTATTATTTTGCTCAATTATCATCTCTTTCCCATACCGCTCTCTTTGTTTCTCCAATATCAAAATGGTTTAGGCATCACCTTTGCCTAAACCATTTCTTTGTTTTTGTGGGTTTACTGAGGGGGTGTCAATCCAATCAAACATACACCAATTTCCCATTGTCCAATGTCTTTTCGGCATCTATGCGATAGGCAACTAAGTGTCCGCCTTTGGCGACGTGGTCATGAGGTTCCAGCGCCAGCAGGTTGGTTCTCAACAAATGAGCAACAACCGGCTGGTTTTTTCCTTTGGCGCACGGTGAACACAAGGACGCACTTTACTTTCAGGATGATCAATCGCCAACCGCCATAAGTGACCCAGACCTAAGCTGATAGGAAGCGCATTCGGTTTAGCTTGGTAGTGTAAATCAAAGAAATTTTCCATTAAAAAGGCTTCAAAACCTTCGTCTTGTCCGTCATATCGTTTCTTGAGTTTATCACGTATTTCGGGAATCCCTATTTTTTGTATCGCTTCTGCATTGGGCAATATTTCACTCGGTTCGCCGGCGTAAGTACATAAAAAGGTATCAGTGGGTATTGGAGACCGATCGACATGAAAAGAATAAACATCTGTTGGGAAAAACGGGTAGGCATCGTCTCTGTCATAGCACTTGATCACATTAAGGACTGGCGCTGCACCATGAGCGGTCAATAGCTTCAAGTCATTTAAAAGAATGTCACGAGCCAGTTGCCCCTTTTCACTCAATTGAAGTGCACGAAGCGCCGCTTCATCCAATACCGTTATATCTTCGTCCCCTTCTACCTTTGTAACAATTTCAGCGAAATCACCTATGAGTTGACGCGTCCAACAAATCGCATTTATTTCTCCATGAAAAGGCGTTGAAACAAGGTCTCGAAAACGCGTGACTCGTTGAATTTGATATTGAGCTTGAGATAAATCTATCATAACGGTAAAGATTGGTATCTAATACTATTTTCATTTTAAGGTTGCTTGTTTTGTTTGTTTTTTTCTTTGGCTGTATAAGGTGTGCGGTGATGTTCTTGTGACATCAAATTGATTTTTTCTTCTGTCCATCCTTTTGCTTGAGCGATGCGTTCAGCACGTTCTTCGACTAATTTGAATCGGAAAGCTATAAGCATTTTTCGGAGTTCTGCGAGTTCCGAATTTTCTAAATCGTTGGCAAGGAGTTGTATCAACTCTATTTGTGCCGCATTAAATGGTTTATTTAAAACTGCTTCCATGTTTTTATTTTTTACAAAAATAGCGTTTTCTACCAAATGTGGCGCATAAAACTTCTGTTTTCTTACTGAATAACAAAATGGTTTAGGCAACACCCTGCCTAAACCATTTCTTTGTTTGTGTGGATTTACTGAGGGGGTGTCAATCCAATCAAACATAAACCAATTTCCCATTGTCCAATGTCTTTTCGGCAGCTATGCGATAGAGCAACTAAGTGTCCGCCTTTGGCGACACTGTAGTATGTCCTTGGGCTTGTTCAAGTGTATTTTCGTTGAAGTTCATTTTGCGTTACATGATTATGTGTATTTTTACAACCTTTTATAGCTCTTCTTTAGCCCATTCCTCTACGCCTTTTGTCTTTGCCGAAAACGAAACACCCACTGCTGTAATCGGCAGATTCCGAATACGCAAACTCGCTGCATAGTTTCTATCTTTGATACATTGTATCGCCTCTTTTGCCGTCTCATTTACCTTAAATTCAAACAGATAAATACGCTCTTTGGTTATCACAACCGTATCCATGCGTCCAATCGGTGTGTGCATTTCTGTGCGCGGGTCAGAACCAACCATCGTGAAAATCAAATGAATAATGGCATGAAAGAACTTCTCTTCTTCTTTGACATAGTTTTGGTCGGGTACAGTTTGCACTAAGTCATTGATTATCTTAATCACTTCTGCAAGATTGTTATTGTCCAAAGCCCGTAAGATATTCGCTCCGTAAGGAACAGTTACTGGGGTGTGCGTAAATTCACTCAATAAAAATTGAGAAAATGCTTGTTTCACTTCTTCATTCGGGTAATTCAATATAAAAGTGTTGTACGGTGTTTTTTCTTTTATCGTCAAATATCCTGTTTGTAACAATAAGGAATTGATATCCAATTCATCAAATTTTTCAAGTCTAAAAGAGTCTAAAATTAAATGGCTCACTTCCGTTTCTTCTAATTTATAGGCAAATCGTTTACGCAATAATCTAACTAAAAATGTGGGTGTTCCTGTTGCAAACCAAAAATTACTATACGTTCGCTGTTCAAAAAATTTCAGAACTGACAGCGGATTATACACATACGTCGCCCCGTCCCAACTGTATCCATTATACCACAGTTTCATCTTTTCAAGCGTTTCGGTAGGCATCACTTTGAGATAAGGCGCAAAAGAATATTCTAATTCTGCTTGTGTATATCCGCAAAGTGCCGCATATTTGGGATTAAGTGTTAAGTCTGATAAATGATTCAATTCTGAAAATATAGACACTTTCGCAAACTTCGAAACGCCTGTAATCAATAGAAAACGAATATGGTTTGACGCATTTTTTAAAATACTAAAAAACGCTTTCAATATATCCCGTTGCTGATTGGCTTTTTCTAAATTATAGGGGTCGAGATAATCTACTATCGGTTTGTCATATTCATCTATCAACACAACGACCTGTTTGCCTGTCTTTGCGGCTACGGCTTCTATCAATTCTTTGAAAAGTCCACTCGGTGTTTTTTTAACCAATTTGATGTTATACGGTTTTGCTATATCTTGTATAGCATCTTTTAAGGCTTCCTGTAAACCTTCTTCATGGCTTATCGCATCCAATGACATACGGATAACGGGATACGTCTCCGACCAATCCCATTTGTCGGCTATCCACAGTCCTTCAAACAGTGCTTTATTGCCCGAAAACAATTCCGCTATCGTATCCAATGTTAAGGATTTACCGAACCGACGTGGACGTGATAAGAAATACGCACTGTCCGCAGGCTGACAGATATTGTAGATGTATTCTGTCTTATCCACATATACGGCGTTGTCTTTGCGGATACTCGCAAAATATTGCCGCCCTACGGGTAAATTGGGTAATCTTTCCATTTCTTTATTTTTTCTACAAAATTAGGCTTTTTACAAAAATACCTTTCCCTTTCTTTTTTGCCGCAAGTTATGTCTTTTTCTGAAAAACGAATACACTTGCAATGCTTAGGAACGTGAAATAAATAAAATATCAGAGTAAAATCATATCATTGTGTTCAAAATAGAATCAATGATAGAAAAATACACACCAGAAGTTGAGTCC
>JAYVFS010000105.1:0-14178 GCA_043772905.1 Saprospiraceae bacterium
ATTATGGATAAAAGCCAAAGATGTTTACAGTCGAATATTGATGAGTAAAAGTAATTAAATAAATTACACCACAAATCATTATGTACTTGCCTCAATTGCCTCCATCTTTAGATGGAGAATAATATATGGCATCACAAATTCTCCATCTAAAGATGGAGGCAACTGAGGCAAATACAGTCAGTAAGATTGAAATGGTTGATATTATTTAGTTCTTTTTACTTAGTTATCTTTTGCGTGCATTACGACCATTTCCAAACCGATTAGGCGGCTGTCACACTCGATTAGGCGGTTTCCAAATCGATTAGGCGGCTGTCGCAATCGATTAGGCGGCTTCCAAACCGATTAGACGGCTGTCGAAGCCTATCTATGCGTTGTCAAAGTCTATCTATGCACTAAAAAGGACGTTATAGAGCCAGCAAACCATAATCATTAAGCGCATTAAACGGTTTATTGTACCAAAATAGCTCAAAATCGTCCAATCCTGCCGCTTCGTAATCGTTTTTTACGTCTTGAAACGTCAAGATAGTTGTATTTGTGGTTGATATTTTAGGTAAAATAGCGAGTACCCAATCACTGTGTTTTTTGCTTAATTTTAAGGTAAATGTTTCTTTTTTATCAAAAAACGACAAGGTTGCCATGTCTGTTTGCTTCCCTTTTTTTGTTTTTGTAAAATACTGAACACTCGGTTTGCCGCCCAACCAAACGATTTTAGCGGTCGGTTTCAATGAAAAATGGGTGTCATCTGCCAAAGCCTGCTCAATATACTGAGGGGGTACTTTTGTACGTGGCACTTTAAAATCGAACCAATCGGACAAAGGCATTTCGAAGCCGATGCCGTACATATAGTTGAGTAACGATTTTTTCAGACCAAAACTAAACGCATCGTGGTCTGCGCCTTTTGGGTCAATATGCACAATGTCGTTGTTCGCAAAACTGCCGATGGTTTCAGTCTCTTTTTTAACACCAAATTGTTCGGGATACATGCCCACAGGACTGTGCGCCGTCATAGCAAATTGATGCCAAAAACCTGATTGTAAAGTGCCTATTTCAAACATTTGGCGCACCATTTCAAGGGAATCTATGGTTTCTTGGGCTGTTTGGGTTGGAAAACCATACATCAAATAAGCATGAACCATGATGCCCGCTTCCGTAAAATTGCGGGTCACTTGTGCGACTTGCGCCACCGTTACACCTTTTTGAATCAACGCCAATAACCTGTCAGAAGCAACTTCCAAACCACCCGAAATAGCGATGCAGCCCGAGGCTTTGAGCAAGCGACATAAGTCACGTGTGAAACTCTTTTCAAAACGGATATTTGTCCACCAGCTTACGGTCAATTTTCGTCTGATAATTTCAAGTGCCAACGCCCTCATCAAGGCAGGAGGTGCAGCTTCGTCCACAAAATGAAAGCCATTTTGACCTGTTTGAGCGATTAATGTTTCAATTCTATCGCATAACAAATTGGCGGCAACGGGTTCATACAGTTTAATATAGTCCAAAGAAATATCACAAAACGTACATTTTCCCCAATAACAACCATGCGCCATTGTCAGTTTGTTCCAACGTCCGTCGCTCCACATACGGTGCATGGGGTTTACAATTTCAATGACTGAAATATATTTATCCAACAACAAATCGCTGTAATCGGGTGTGCCAACATCGGCTTGTTTATAGTCTTTTGTAAAACTGTTATTGATGTATTCGACCTTTCCGTTGATGAGCGTCAAGGTGCGTTTTAAAAGTTCAACAGGGCGTTTACCGTCAATATGTTCCAATAAATTCTCAAAAGGGGCTTCGCCATCATCGAGTGTAATAAAATCAAAAAACTCGAATACTCGTGCATCTGAAAGCGACCGCAATTCTGTATTGGCAAAGCCGCCACCCATGACGACTTTTATATCGGGATGAAACTTTTTGAGCCATTGCCCACAACGCAACGCACTGTATAAATTGCCTGGAAAAGGAACGCTAATCGCTACAACTTTGGGATTAACTTTCAAAATACCCCCCCTCAGTATTTCGAGGAAAATAGTATCAATATAGGTGTAATCTGCTTGTAAAGCATCGTACAATTCATCAAAACGATTGGCAGACCGCGCCAAACGTTCGGCATAACGGCTGAAACCAAAGTGTGCATCCACACATTCCATGATTAAATCGGACAAATCTTCAAGGAAAAGTGTCGCTAAATGTTTCGCTTTGTCCTGCGTACCCATTGAGCCGAATGCCCAATCGAGGTCGTAGAGTTGTGCAAAACGAGAAGCTTCGGGTAGGAAATCCTCTTGACAAATGAGGTGAGAAAGGGTCGGATTTTTGCCTTGTAAAAACAAAATAACAGCATCAATGGCATGAATATAATCGTCTTTCAAGGCGACAATGCGTTGTGCATTCTCGGAAAGCGGTTGATTAGAAGCGGTTATTTGAGCAAATAAATCGGTCAAACCTTGTTTTGAAAACAAAGCTAAAATGACTTCAATGCCTAAATCTGCTTGAAAGGAATTTATGTTTTTGGTATTCAAAAAGCCTTTGATATACGCTGTGGCTGGATACGGCGTATTCAATTGTGTGAAAGGTGGCGTTATTAAAAAGACTGGATGGCTCAAAATTGTTTTATTTTGGCATAAAAGTAGGTCGTTTTTAGGGAAATGAGTTGCAACAGATGGATAAAATGGTTTTCGTTATATTTACGTGACAAAAATACCCCAATTTTGTCCTCAAGCCCTTCAATTTTGAATCTTACACCTAATATTTAACATTTTTAAAAAGGATTAAAATGAAAAAACTATCCATTAGCCTAACCGTCATTCTCGTTAGCATGCTCACTTTTTCTTGTAAAAAAGAAGTGACAAACCCACCGTCAACGACCATTATGGACGGTTTAACGACCATTTATCAAGGCACCTTTACAGGTAGTTCTGGACATACCACGACAGGCACAGTGAAACTGGCAAAAGACTCAAGTGGCAAAAAGTATCTTGTTTTTGATAATTTCAAAACAGATTCAGGACCTGATTTGAAGGTTTATTTGGCAGAGGATTTAGGTGCGTCTAACTATACTGAAATTTCGAATAAAGTTATCAACGGCACTTATCAACTGAATGTGGATAGCAGTGTGGATACCGACAAGAAGCGCAAAGTGCTGATTTGGTGCAAGGCCTTTTCTGTTCTTTTTGGCAGTGCTGATTTGAAATAAGGACACAATTTACTTGGAATGAATCGCCGCATACAATTGCACCTTCGCTACTGAGGGGTTCTGTGGATTGCCATTCAGCATCAAAAGATAACACGCCAAAGCCGATATTTGCCAATCGGTTACGAGATGCTCGCCATTGTAGCAATAGATTTTTTTAAAATTATCATTGATAGGAATATCCAAAGCGGAACACACCTTGAAGGTGCGGAAAAGAGTGTCGGAGAAATCACTTGCTGTAATATCTGCACCCATACGTTCCATGATGTCACTGGCATAATACACCAATTTTTGACGATGGTGCGTCTGTCTGATTTGTTGCGTCGCTAAGACTTCGTCGAGATAATCATATATTTTTAGCATCGTCTCATTATTGGTGAATTATGAATAAATAAAATGGCGAATGGCGTTATACGGTTTGCGGTTGCCTCATTTCTGCCAATTCTTTGAAAAGCTCTTTTTCTTTTTCAGACAATTTTTCAGGCATTGTGATATTTATTTTAGCATATAAATCGCCAAATTCCTTAGGATTTTCATATTTTGGCATACCCAAACCCCTCAGTCTCAACGTGCTGCCATTGTCTGTTTCTTCTTTAATGGTGATGCTTTTTGTACCGTGGAAGGTTTTCAGATTCTCTTTGCCGCCCAGTAATGCTGTATAAAAATCAACATTCAACGTGACATTTAAATCATCGCCGTTGCGCTCCACAAAAGGGTCACGGACAAGACGAATAGTGACAAATAAATCGCCGTCTTTGCCGCCATTGACACCTCGTCCACCTTTTCCAGGAATACGAATTTTTTGACCATCAGCTATACCTCGTTTGAGTGTAATGCCTATTTGCCGATTTTCAACCTCTAATATGCGCTTGACACCATGGAAAGAATCGGCTAATAATATCTGCATTTCAGCTTCATAACTGACACCGTGCGCCGTATGATTTGTGGAATAACGTTGCTGACTCGAGCCGCCGCCCATGCCGCCAAAGCTGCCACCAAAGAATTTTTCGAAAATATCCTTGAAATGAGCATCATCGGCAAAGTCATCAGCTGTAAAATTATACTGTTGACTACCTCTGTTCCTTTGTTGTTGCTGCCTATTGCCGCCGCTTTTTTCGAGATATTCCCAGTTTTCGCCAAACTCATCGTAGCGTTTGCGTTTATCGGGGTTCGATAAGACTTCGTTGGCTTCGTTTATTTCTTTGAATTTTTCTTCAGCAACTTTATCACCAGGGTTTTGATCGGGATGATGCTTCATCGCCAATTTGCGATAAGCCTTTTTGATGACATCACCAGCAGCCGTTTTGTCCACACCGAGTATTTTATAATAATCTTTGTAAGCCATAGGAGCGTTTTCTTTTTTGCAAAATTGGCTTTTTACTGAGGGGGTCGGAAATGATTAGGATTAATGAATGAGGTGATTGATGTCACTGTATCACCCAATATTGCTTATTTCTTTTGAGTTTTTGATCTAATATTAAGTTTTAAATTCCTACATATTCTGAATAAATAATACTACTTTGTCATGTTAAATTGAATCAATTAAATAATACTTTATATTATCCTTAAATCTACTAAAATGATAACTCAAACAGTTGCCCAATGGCATAATCTCGTAACAAATAGAGATACAGCCGCACTCGATGCATTTTTGGCGGACAACGCCGTTTTTCATTCCCCAATTCTACATGCACCACAAGTTGGTAAAGAGATTACAACCCTGTATTTGTCAGCAGCATTAACGGTCTTCTATAATGACACGTTTAAATACGTGCGCGAAGTAGTCAGTGGACAGGATGCCGTATTGGAGTTTCAAGTCGTCATCGACGGCATCATCGTCAATGGTATTGATATGATGACTTGTAATGAGGAAGGGCAAGTTGTTGACTTCAAAGTGATGTTACGCCCACTTAAAGCGGTTCATTTGATTCAACAAAAGATGATGGCGATACTTCAAACTATGGGTTTTTAAGGGACAGATACTTAATGTTATGAACCGTCAGAAGTTTAGTCTGACGGTTCATTTATTATGTTATCCACAAATATTTGATTGTTCCCTGTCGCCAATCTAAAAAACAGGATTTTATTATTCCGAAAAACACACGTCATACCTTTTTTTATTTCCCTAAAAGTAAAATAAAGTCGCATTTATTTTGATTCCTCGATATAAATCCCGATATTCACCAAATACAGGAAAAGCAAGTTATTTTTGCTTTCAAACTAAGTACAAAATATGACGCATAAGAAGAACCAACTTTTTGACTCCTACCAGCCGCGACCCACTTTTTGGGACGAAATGGCAACGAATACTGAGGGGGTATTCAGACAGCATTACGATGCAGCCGTAAAAGTTTTAAGCCAACTCCCACTGACGGCATTGAACCGCAAAGAAGAATTGGCAAGGGAACTGTTTATGAATCAAGGTATTACGTTTACCGTTTATTTTGAAAATGAAGGCATCGAGCGTATCTTTCCTTTTGACATCATTCCACGTATCATAGAAGCGAGCGACTGGAAACATATTGAGTCAGGCGTTAAACAGCGCCTCAAAGCCTTGAATATGTTCCTGCACGATGTATATCACGAACAAAATATCATCAAAGAGGGCATCGTTCCCGCCGATTTGATTGTCAGTTGTCCGCATTATCTGCGTGAGGTTGACCAAATTGATGTGCCACACAATATATATGTACACATCGCGGGCGTTGACTTGATTCGGGATTCAGACGGTACATATTACGTTTTAGAAGACAATTTGAGAACGCCATCTGGTGTTAGCTATATGTTAGAAAACCGTGAAGTGACAAAGCGGCTTTTCCCCGATTTGTTTGTTGATACACGTGTTAGGCGGGTATCTGATTACCCAATTTTGTTGCATAAAAATTTAAAATCGCTGGCTCCTGGCGCTCATAGTAATCCTAATATCGTGCTTTTGACACCGGGTATTTTCAATTCTGCCTATTATGAGCATACTTTTTTAGCTCGTTCTATGGGTATTGAGCTAGTCGAAGGACGTGATTTGGTGGTCAAAGACCATAAAGTTTTTATGAAAACAACACGTGGACTACGACAAGTAGATGTCATTTACAGGCGTGTGGACGATGAGTATCTTGACCCGCTTGTGTTCAAAGGTGACAGTTTACTCGGTGTTCCCGGCTTGATGTCGGCATATCGGAAAGGTACTGTCTCGATTGTCAATGCCATCGGCAATGGTGTCGCAGATGATAAAGCGATTTGTGTTTATGTGCCTGATATGATAAAATATTACTTGAACGAAGAGCCGATATTGAAAAATGTACCGACTTACAGAATGCAAGTTGCCGACGACCTCGACCATGTTTTCAAAAATATGCACCAAATGGTCGTCAAACGCACCAATGAATCGGGCGGCTACGGTATGGTGATGGGCGACAAAGCCACCGAACAAGAATTAGAGGATACTAAAAAAGCCATTCTCGAAGACCCCCGCTCGTTTATTGCACAACCGATAATAAAACTTTCGACAGTGCCTTGTCTGTTTGGCGATACATTGCAGCCACGACATGTTGACTTGCGACCGTATGCTTTGGTGGGACCCAATGGCATCGAAGTCGTGCCAGGAGGTTTGACCCGCGTTGCTATGCGCGAAGGCTCTTTGATTGTCAACTCGTCGCAAGGCGGTGGCTCAAAAGACACTTGGGTGTTAGAAGAATAAAAAATTAATGATGAAATATGAATGATAAATGATGAATGATAAAAATCGCTTTTTTCATCATTCATACTTCATCATTTATCATTATACTGAGGGGTCATATTTCCAATAAAAAAAAGAATTCTTTGATAATTTTTGTAGCGGACACGTATCGGATACCTTAAAGGTATCCGATACGTAGTGTTTCAAATTGCCAGAGAACAAAAAAACAAGAATATTATATGTTAAGTCGGATTGCAGATTCATTATTTTGGATGACGCGCTATGTTGAGCGCACTGACGGCATCTTGCGGATGCTGAAAATCAATTTTATTACCTCATTGGATCAAACGGGCGAAGAAGCGTTCAGCTGGAAGCCTGTTTTGAAGGTCTTTGCTCATATGCCAGAGGAACAAATGGCAGAATTCAGTAATAACGCTGACGACGTGTTGTTGTATATGATAACGAATCGAGACAATCATAATTCAATACGGAATATCATTGCACGCGCACGTGAAAATGCACGGGGCATGCAAGACCATATAACAAAAGAAGCGTGGGAGTCTATGAACGAGTTTTATCACTATGTCAACAGTCCTGATATAGAGAAGGCGATTGAAAATGACGAACAAGTGGCTTTGTTAAGCTCATTAATTAACCGCTGTTTGCTTTTTTATGGTGTAATAGAAGTTACAATGCCACGTGGACAAGGCTGGAATTTTATGAATTTAGGCAAATTTATAGAACGGTCTATCCAAACCGTAGATATTTTGGACGTGAAATTTAGTGACAAACGTTATGATTTGGACGATTCGGAGGAAATACCTTACTATCGGAATTTGTTATTGTCATTGAGTGGCTATGAATTGTATTTGAAGTCTTATCGCACAGGCTTAGATGGTCAAAATGTTGTGAATATGACGCTTTTGAATACACAGTTTCCACGTTCCGTCCTCTATTGTTTGATTCGACTTGACCGCACCATTCGCGGTATGACGGGTGAAAATATTGAAGCAACACCTAAATTGCAAAAAATCATCGGTCGATTGCGCTCAAAGGTGGAATATTCTGACCTCGAAAGTATTACAGAGAAAGGTTTACACGATTTCTTGGCAGAAGTTAGAAACGACCTCTATGGTTTTGGCAGCGCAATGAGCCGTGGCTATTTTGCTTATAATTGATTTTTACACAAAACGAAGAACACAGCTAAAATACTTCGGATAACTTGACATCATGCCTTTATTTAAAATACAACATATTACCAAATACACTTATGACCGTCCTGTTCGTGATAGTGCCAATCAAATTAAAATATTCCCTTACGCACAGCCACAACAGGAATTAAGGAGTCAGAAATTAGTCATCACAGGCGACCCCTCAGTAAATTTGTTCCCTGACTACTGGGGCAATACGGTTGGTTGGTTTGTCGTCGCAGAAGCACATAAAGAGTTAATTGTTGACAGCCAGTTGATTGTAGATGTAAAATCTTTAATAAATATCAATCCCGTAGCAACTTCTAAGTTTTCAGACTGGGATTTACTGAGGGGGGTGACTTCAAGCGACTTGAGGATGCTTGACCTTGCCAAACCTGAATCTATCATTGCAAAAGAGGAACTGAAAGCTATGGTCAATGACCTCCGGCACAGCCGTGATACGCCTGCGATGTTCATTCAACGCTGTTCAGAATATATTTTTGACAAATTTGAATACAAAAAAGGCATCACAACCATTGAGACAACGGTGGACGAAATCCTTGAACATAAGTCAGGGGTTTGTCAAGACTTTGCCCATGTTTTGTTGGAAATGTTGCGTTCTACTTCGATTCCATCGCGTTATGTGAGTGGCTATATTTGTCCAAATCAAGACGGTGTTCGGGGTGCAGGAGCGACACATGCTTGGGTTGAGGTCTATTTGCCATCAACAGGTTGGGTCGGCATTGACCCGACAAATAATACGTGGGTGAGTGACCAACACGTTGTCTTAGCCGTAGGGCGACATTTCAACGATTGTAGCCCTGTAAAAGGGACTTTCAAAGGGCCAGCCAATCAATCATTGAGCGTTTATGTCTCTGTTGGCTATGAAAATGGTCAAGTTATTGAAGACAATCATGCGGTGCAAATGACATTAGAACAGCCTTTGGTGCCTTTGATTGATTATGATGCCGCACAACAGCAACAATAACAAAGTGCAAAAAGCAAGAGGCAAGAGGCAAAGTACAAGGGGCAAAACGGATGTTAAACGTTTTGCCCCTTGTACTTTGCCTCTTGCTTTTTGCACTTGCCTTTTACAACATTACGGATTTGCTTTTTTCAACCATTTATCCAAATTCGGACATTTGTTAAACATTGGGTCAATTTGTACAAATGTAATTTGCGCCCGTTTTTCAATCCACTCCACAAGTGCCTGACTTTTCTTTTGTTCCACCGTTGCCATTTGTATTTTGTTGTAGTCTTGCAACAAATTCGCTTTATGCGGGACTGTTTTAGAAATCAATTTGACAAGGCGATATTCTTTTTCACCTGTTGGTATAGCCACTTCAATCGGTTGGCTGATACTGTTGACTTTCATGGTGTCAACGGCAAAATACGTATCAGGGTCGAGGTCGCGGGTCTCAAAATTATTATTACCTGACGCTGGGTTTGTCATACGCCCATCGTTATGATAACTTTGAGCGTTTTTGTCGCCATACGTTTTAACAGCATACGAAAACAGCATCGAGTCTTTGACCAAAAGCTGTCTAACAGAGTCCATTGTATGACGTGCCAATTGATAATCCTCATCAGTCACTTCAGGTTTTATCAAAATATGGCGTGTATGAATCGTATTGCCACGTCTTTCAAGGAGTTGAATGATATGGAAACCGAACTCTGACTCAGTGACTTCTGACATCTGACCGGGCTCTAATTTATAAGCGGCGGCTTCAAATTCAGGAACAAATTTACCGCGTTTAGCCCAACCCAAGTCACCACCTTCACGTCCTGAACCGGGGTCTTGAGAGAATTTTTTAGCCAAATCTTCAAAAGGTACTTTGCCACTTGTTATTTGCTCGCGGATGTCCGTCAATTTGTCTTTTGCCAATTTTTTCTGAATATCATTCGGTTTTGCCTTATATGTAATTTCTGATATTTCAACCTCTTGATTGAAATAAGGCAAACTGTCTTTCGGAATATTAGCGAAAAACTCACGCACTTCAGAAGGTGTCACAACGACATCAGCCAAGACTTTTGCCTTCATTTTGTCGCCCATGATTTGGTCACGCATATCGTCACGCATAGATTCCTTCATAACACCCGGCGTTTGACCATAATAGTCAATGAACTGCTGTTCATTGTTGCCCATATAATCGAGAATCTTATCGAAACGAGCGGTCAATTGCTGCTCCAATTCTTCGTCTTTTGGATATAAAGAGTCAATTTTCGCTTGTGCGACAAGGAGTTTAGTCACTAAAATCTGGTCAAGGACAAGGCAACGGTAGCTGTCGGGCAAATCCTTACGTTGGTCTTTAGCGTAGGAAAACTGTTCTTCCACTTCTGACAACAAAACGAATTCGTCGCCAACCTTAGCAACTACTTTGTCAACCAATTCTCTCTGTGCGGTCATTTTGGTTAAACTCAAAACGAGGCTTAAAAACAAAACTATTTTTTTCATTATCTTAATAACTATAAATTTTGACATTATTTTTTCGCAATTCTGTATCGTACATCTCTTGTTTCTTCTTTTCCAATAGCTGAATCTTCCGTTGATGCAGGATATATTTCGATGCTTGTTCTCTAATGAACGACAAAGGTGCAATTTCTTGTTTGTTCATCACACCTAAAGCCCTAAAATAGTATTGAAAATCATCGTCTTTCATTGTCAATTCTTTGTCACGCGACATATTATCCGTTGAAAGTATTCCTTTCGGCAACATTTCTGCAATTTTATCCACCCTTGTCCAGACTGAATCTTCTAATATATAAGCTTTTGCATGGACTTTGGCGTAGTTTTTAAGTTTTATGAGATTCTCGCCCGACTTAGGTGCATTCCACCACTTTGACAAACTATCGGATTGCGGTGCGGGTTTCGGAATCTTTAAAAAGTAGCACCGCGCAATGGGCGTTTCGAGCTGATATTGATCCTTGTTTTTTTCGTAGAAAGTGTGCAGTTCATCGTCTGAAATTGTCGTGTCCAAGCCTATTTGAGTCAATTGTTCTTCATAATTGCTTAAAATAAGGGATTCACGATATTTTTTTACCAATTCATCGAGATTCAAATCCTTTGGAATATTGTGTTCTGCTTCAGTCATAACGAGTTGTTCTCGAATCCAACGGTCACAAAATGCATTAATCACTTGCAAACTATCCTCCCGCGTCGCATTTTCTGAAAACATGCCCTCCATATCGCTCAAATACAACGACCTATTATAAACTGTCGCCAGTATCCGATTGCTGCCTGTCGGGTTGGTGTTTTTTTGACAAGCCACCACCACAAGTATAAATAACAAAACAAAAAGGATATTTTTCATTATAGAGGATAATGGATAATTGATAATGGATAGTTGATAATGGATAATAATTATCCATTATCAACTATCCATTATCAATTATTTAATGATTGAGTTTAAAACATCTTTATTCACAACAACTTTATATTTCGCCGCTAACTCATCCATCCATTGTTTTTCCAAAAACTCTTGATAGTCTGCAACAACATAGCCACGCGCTTCTTTCAAGGCTTTTGGTGTTTTAGGGATGATTTTTTCAACTTTCATAAAATTCAAAGGGTCTGTATCATGAACCACAACTTTTCCCTCCTTCCATACTGAGGGGTCTAAAGCCTTGCCTTTACCACGTTCCATGGTCTCTTCGCGGTATGATACTGCATTACCTCTTCTGTTAAATTTTTTCAAAACCTGCTGCGGTGTACGTTTTGCCGCATATTTCCGAATTTTCAAGGAATCCCCTTTCGCCGAATCACTGATAGTATAATAAATCAACGAAGCCCGTTCGTCCCAATTGTAGTGGCTTTTGTTTTGCTCAAAAAACTTATCAAGCCCAATGGTATCTAATGAAGCCTTGTCCCAAACGTTTTGCTTGATGGCTTCGAATAACAAAATACCTTCTTCGTATTCACGCATCAAATTTTTGAAATCAGGATATTTTTTATCGAGTTGTGTTTCTTCATAACCCAAGGCTTTTTCAACAACAAACTCCTCGTACAGCTTTTTAGCAACTTCCGACACGTTATTATTATACTGCGTCGAGTAGTTGATGCGCTTATTCGCACTTTCACCGAGCCAATAAGCCCAATCATTAACCGTAGTTGTCACGCCATCAAAACTCAATAACTTTTCTGAAGACCCACTTTCAGGCACGCGATAAGCATAAGTTAAAAAAGAAGAATCCAATGTACCTATAAATTTATTGCGCTCAGCCACCCCCTCAGTAAAATGCGCTTCAGTTTTGATGCGCTCAACCATCGCTACCCGCGCCAATTCGTAGCGAGTGTCGCGTTGAATACGTGCTTTTAAGCGGCTTTTGATAGCATCAAAAGGTTCAATATCTTTTTTTGAAATGCGCCGAATGATGTGCCAACCTATACCGGATTGGTAAGGCTCTGTATAATCACCATCTTTGGCGAGGGCAAAAGCGGCATTTTCAAAACCCACTTCGTAGCGACCGATGCCGAAAAAACCAAGATAACCCGCCTTTGCTTGAGAGTTTTGGTCTTCTGTGTAACGCGCCAAGTCTTCAAAGCTTTTTCCTGCTTTCAGTTCTGCATAGATTTTATCAATGCGTTCCTTCGCATCGGGTTGTTCAAGTTCATCTTTTTTACTTCTAATAAGGATATGCGAAATTTCCATCTCGCCCCGAGCTGGACGTTCTGCATTCACCTTAATAATATGATAACCCATAGGCGAGCGCAGAATGCCGCTCGTTTTGCCGACAGGCGTATTGTAAATAGCCGTTTCAAAACTATAAAAACCATCGGGCAACATAGCCGTCAAATAACCGATAAGACCGCCGTTACTTTTCGATGCGTCATCTTGCGACAAAGCTTTGGCAACATCTTCAAACTTATCGCCTTTTGCCAATCGTGCTTGTGCTTCTTTGATGCTGCTGTATGCCTTTGTGGTGTCATTTTTATCAATTTTAACCAAAATATGGCTCACACTGATGTCTTTCAACATACGGTCATACACCTCTTTGACCAATTTGTCGCTCACTTCACGGTCAGTCAAATAACTGTCAGCTAATTGACGACGATAACCTGCCAATTCCTCTATGAGTGCCGGAATCGTATCCAATTGCATCTCTTTTGCCCGGGCCACCTTCATTTTGAAGCGGGTATAGAGGTCGAGATACTCCATAACAGATTCTTTGCTAAAATCTGCCTTTGTACCGTTGGTTTTTGTGTAAATGTAATTGAACTCTGAAACATTGACGGGCTTACCATCAACAGTGAAAAGTACGGGGTCAGATTGTCCAAAGGATTGAGCCGCAAAAAGAAAACACGTAGCGGCGATTGAGAGCAACACTTTTTTCATTATCGTTCAGCGATTTTTGTTTAATTTTTTAATAAAAATGGCGATTTATACTGAGGGGGGTAAAAACAAAGGACATAACGCATCGCTTTCAAAAAAAAATCTTCAAAAGCGGTGCAAATTTACACTTTTTTACTCATTTGATTAAATGAAGTTTCAAAAAAACAAAAATGCCTCGCTTCGGATAACCGAAACGAGGCATTTTTTTCACTTTTCACTTTCACTCATGACACATATATAGGTACCGTCGTCGCATGTTCACCTATCAGTCCATTGGGACCCAAAGCGCAGACTTCAAACTCATAAACTGTATCAGGTTGCAATTGTGTAAAAGTATAAGTGCCTTTATTATTGTAAATCCCATTTTGCCAAACCGTTTCTGATTTCGGTTTATATCTGATGGTATAGTTAATGGCATTTTCCACTTCGTTCCAAGTTAATTGTGCAGAGCCAGGCTTAGATAAATTGATAGCAATAAAATTTTGTGGGATACCCAATTCAGTTACAGGCTCTTTTGATTTTTTTTCTGCATTCCGCACTTCAAAACCTGAGTCTGTAATAAAACGAGCCGACAAATTGGGTATGCGTTCAATTTGAACGGCTATATCTTCTAAAACCCAAGTCAAGGCTTCTCGCAAGGCGTTTTTATCAGATTTGCGGTCTTTGCCGCCGTGTTTTGCATTGGCGATGCCCAAAACAAAGGCGGCATTTTTTACTTTGATGTCATCAACCATTGGTTTATACAACGCATATTTGACATCATCCGTCATTCTTTGATAGACGGTGTTACTGAAT
>JAYVFS010000106.1:0-42903 GCA_043772905.1 Saprospiraceae bacterium
CGGGTATGGCGGCAACAGCCAAAGAAATACTGGTGAGTACCATTTTTGTAATATCCTCACCCCGCAACCAACCCGCAATGAAAAATAAAATACATAGAAACAATACCAACAAAGAAAGAATTTTTCCAAACTTACTCATCCGTTGTTGCAAAGGCGTACGTGTTCCGTCTTCTTGCAGCATTTTGGCGATGCGCCCCAATTCCGTTTGCATACCCGTCGTAATAACAACGCCCGTGCCGCGTCCGTAGGTAACGAACGTCCCTTTGAAAGCCATATTTTTTTTGTCTCCAATTGGCAAATCATCTGTTTCTATGGCATCGGTGAGTTTATCCACGGCTTGTGATTCGCCCGTTAAGGCGGCTTCTTCAATCTTTAAATTTTTGGATTCAACAATGCGTAAGTCTGCTGGTACCGCATTCCCAGCTTCTAATAATACAACATCACCGGGTACTAATCCAGTAGCGGATAGCCAAGTTATGCTGCCATCCCGTAGCACCCTTGCTTGCGTAACTGCCATTTGTTTCAAAGCCTGCATCGCTTTTTCTGCCCGATACTCCTGAAAGAAACCCAGAAAGGCATTTAATAAAACGATTATTAAAATAACAATTGTATCCGTAAGGTCTCCAACAATACCAGCGATAATGGCGGCTACCAGTAAAATTAAAATCATGACATCTTTAAACTGCGCTAAAAGCATAACGGCTATGCTTTTCTTTTTGCCTTCCTGCAATTCATTAAGTCCTGTTTTCAACAGCTTTTCTTCGGCTGCGTTGGCAGATAGACCCTGTTGGTTAGTACCAAGCAATTCTAAGGTTTCGGGTATGCTTAATTTATGCCAATTCATATATCATTTAATTTAAATTTTTCTACTTATTTTTTATGTTTTCATCCTCTGAACCTGTTACCTGCTCTGTCCTTTCATTTCCAGAATCGTTTTCTGTTGAATATTTGATTTTTAACGGTTGTACATTTTTATATTAAATTCTATTATTTTATCAAATATCAAAGATACTTATTGGGCTGCTTATTTCCTGTTGCATTTTTCACCATAATAAATTCCAAAATATTTTCAGTATCTAATGTGCCAATAAGTTGCTTATTTTCCATGACGGGCATCAGGGATGATTTACTTTCTTGCACTTGCTGATAGGCATCTTCCAAAGGCGCATTTGCATCAAGGTAAATCAAATTTTTGTTCATAACATTGTGGATAACGACATTTTCGCCTTGTTCTGATAAGGCTTTTATGATTTCATCGCGGCTCAAAGTGCCGACCGAAAGCCCATTTTCAGTCACTAAAAAGTTTCGAGATTGACCATTCAGGAGCATTGCAACCGCCGTTTTCACCGTTTCATTGGCTTCAATTGTTTGATATTGACGCATCAAAACATCTTTGACTTTATACCCTTTGAGCAATGATTTTACAAGTGTAAATTCAGTTTCTGCCTGCGCCCCGAGGAAAATAAATAATCCGATAAAAACTAAAAAAGGATTGGAAAAAAAGCCGATAAATACAAATCCGACGGCAAGCACTTGACCAATGCGGGCAGCAATATTGGTAGCAATATGCCTTTCATATTTCATGGCGAGCAATGCCCGAAGCACTCTGCCGCCGTCCATCGGAAAAGCGGGAATTAAATTGAACAAAGCCAACCAGATGTTGACGATAAAAAAGTTTAAGAAGAAATTGCTACCGTTTACACCACCCTCTAATTGGACGGTTAAATCTTTTGTTTCGGGAATGGTAATAAATAAACCTGTAATGATAGCCAGAGCAATATTAACGGCAGGTCCCGCAATTGCCACGACTAACTCCTGTTTGGGGTCTTCGGGAATAGATTCTAACCGAGCAAGCCCACCGATTGGCAACAGCGTAATGTCTTTGGTTTTGATATTATACCGCTTTGCGGCAAGCGCATGACCGAGTTCATGTAAGAAAACGGTAACAAATATGCTCAATATAAAAATCACCGACCACATTATTTGTTCCGCATTATGCCCCTTACGGTAGTTACTAAAAATGATAAAGGCAATCAGTATGGCGAATGTCCAATGGACAAAAACACCGATACCTGCGACGTTGCCAAGTTTGAATGAACCTTTCATACTTTTATTTTATTTTGTTAAAAAATCACTATTTTTATTCATTTTTGCTTAAAAAGCCTATTTATACTGAGGGGGGTATTTTTTCATAAATTATTGATTTTAAATGTGTTACTTACTTTCCAAATCGCTCAAATATCTCTTTTTCTAAGCCTTCTCTGTGCATCGGATGTGCGATGTCCTTTAATGCCATGGCGCGTTGCCTTAAATTTTTACCAAACAAATAAGCCACGCCGTATTCTGTTACCACATAATGCACGTGCGCCCTTGTGGTAACAACACCCGCCCCTTGTTTCAGAAAAGGAACAATTTTAGAATAACCCTCTTTTGTAATGGAATTTAAAGCAATAATGGGTTTGCCGCCCTCCGACAAAGCCGCCCCTCGCATAAAATCCATTTGTCCGCCGACCCCCGAGTATTGATATATGCCAATAGAATCGGAACAAACTTGCCCTGTAATATCTATTTCAATAGCCGAATTAATAGCAACGGCTTTCGGATTGGCACGTATGACTTTGGTATCATTGACATAACTAATATCCAAAAAAACGACTTGTGGATTATCGTCAATAAAATCGTACAACTTTTTAGTGCCAATGGCAAAACCTGTTACCAATTTCCCTGTATGCTTTTTTTTATATTTGTTGGTAATAACCCCTTTTTCTACTAACGGAATAACCCCATCGGAAAACATTTCGGTATGTACGCCTAAGTCTTTGTGATTGAATAAACAGGACAAAACGGCATCAGGTATAACCCCAATACCCATTTGCAAAGCGGAACGGTCGTCAATTAATTCGGCACAATACCCGCCAATGGTAAGCGATATTTGATTTATTTTGTGCTGATAACTGACTTCTGGCAGGGCTTCATCAATCGCTACCAAAGCATTTATTTCGGTAATGTGTATAATGCCATCGCCATGTGTGCGGGGCATTTGTTTATTGACTTGGGCAATCACATATTTGGCGTGTTTTACGGCAGAACGGGCAATATCAACGGACGTTCCGAGCGAGCAAAAGCCATGTTTATCAGGTGGTGACACATGAACCAAAGCAATATCTAAGGGCATAATGTTTTTTTCAAACAGTTGGTTGATTTCACTAAGAAATATGGGAATATAATCGCCATTGTCCCCATTTACAATTTCCCGTACATTTTCAGAGACAAAAAAGGAATTGATAAAAAAACTATCGCCCAATTCGGTTGGGTCAAATACCGCATCGCCGAGCGTACTAATGCTGACTAATTCGACATTTTTTAATTCAGTACGCCTTTTGAAAAGAGCTTTTAAAAGGTGCGTGGGTGTTGCTGCACTGCCATGTACAAAAACACGATTGCCGCTTTTGACGGCCGTTACTGCGGCTTCTGCTGATTGATAGTTTATTGTCATATCTTTGATACTGTTATTTTTTTTTTTTTTTTGCAAACACCTGTTTAGGAACCGTTGAAAGTCTATTTTATGCTTTATCCTCATCATGCAGCACCCATATTGGCACTTCCGTATTCCACTCCAAAGCCTCTGTAAAACTTTTTAGTTTTTTATAAAATTAGCTTTTGTTCCTAAAATCTTATTTATCTCTTTTTCGAACTAAGCCGACACTGGAATAGTGATAGCAAATAGAATTTACCCCCCCTCAGTATTTTAGCCAAAAATCAATCACTAAACTCCGCAATCACCAATTTTCTATTGTTCTTTAATTCATATTCTCGCACCAACGCATACAATACGGGCAATACAATCAGCACAAAAAGCGTAGAGGTCACCAAGCCAAAAACAAAAGGTATGGCAATGGGTTTCATCACATCGCTGCCTGTTCCTGTGGCTAAGAGAACAGGTAAAAGACCGATTATGTCCACAAATACCGTCATGAGTTTAGGTCTTAACCGCAAGGCTGCACCTTCGTAAATGGCTTCTTCAATGTCTTCATTTTGCATCGGTTTGTTGGCTTGTTCGTTCTTTTTTACCCGATTAAATAAGGAATTATTGAGATAAACCAACATTAAAACGCCTGTTTCTACGGCTACGCCAAACAAAGCAATAAAACCAACGGCTACGGCAACTGAAAAATTGACATTAAAAAAGTAGAGAGAATAAACCCCGCCTACTAAGGCTATCGGTATACTCGACAAGACAATAAGCACTTCACGGAATGTATGGAAAGTGAAATAAAGAATAATGGTAATGATGATTAAAACAATGGGCATCAATACTTTTAACCGCTTTTCTGCCCGCACTTGATTTTCATATTGTCCACTCCATTCAATAAAATAGCCTTGCGGTAGCTTCTGAATCATGCTTTCTAATGCCTTTTTTGCATCATTTACGGTGCTGCCCATATCGCGTTCTCTGATATTAAATAACAATGTCCCGCGCAACATCGCATTTTCTGAATTAATCATCGGCGGTCCTTCGGCAATTGAAATATCGGCAACGGCGGATAACGGAATAGGTCCAACATTGCTCGTCACTAACAACCGTTTCAATTGTTCTATATTACTTCTAAAATCCTGTGCAAATCGGGCATTGACCGAAAAACGCTGCCGTCCTTCAATCGTCGTTGTAATATTCATACCGCCAATCGAAGATTCTATAACCATATTGACATCATCAACACTCAATCCATAGCGACCAATTTCTTCTTTTTTAATCTTTATTTCAACATATTTGCCGCCCACAATCGGCTCTACGTACAAATCTTTAACCCCTGCCACACCCACCAAGCCTGTTTTTAAGGCTTGTGATAACACATTGATAGTATCCAGATTTTGACCATAAATTTTCACACCCACATCAGTTCTGATACCCGTTGAAAGCATATTGATTCGGTTAATAATCGGCTGTGTCCAACCATTGACGACACCAGGTATTTGTAATTTGCTGTTTAATTCATCAATCAGTTTATTTTTAGTCATGCCTTTACGCCATTGTGCTTGTGGTTTCAGTAAAACAATGGTTTCAATCATGCTAATCGGCGCATTATCGGTCGCCGTGTTTGCCCTACCCGCTTTGCCCAAAACATTCTCTACTTCGGGCACTGATTTAATCAATTTATCTTGTACTTGCAAAATGCGTTTAATTTCTGAATTGGATATATCAGGCATTGTAACGGGCATAAAAAGCAATGAACCTTCGTCTAAGGGCGGCATAAACTCTGAACCGACTTGCAGAACAAGCGGAATACTGGCAATGACCAATAAAATTGACAGCGCAATCGTCGTTTTTTTCCAAGCAAGACATAAGCCAATAACAGGATTATAAAGCCAAAGGAAAAAACGAGATACAGGATGATTCTTTTCAGAACGCATCTTCCCTTTTAGTAACATAACCATTAAAACGGGTACTAAAAAAATGGCGACAAATGCCGAACCAATCATGGCAAATGTCTTTGTTAGCACCAATGGCGTAAATAGTTTATTCTCTTGACCTTCCAAAAAAAGAATGGGGGCGAAAGAAACCAGTGTTATCAATATAGAATTGAACACCGCTTTGCCGACCAATTTGGAAGAGTTTTCAATGCGTTTTACCCTTTCTTCCTCTGAAATTAAGGGTATTTCTTCCTTAATTTGTTTCATCGGCAATAGATTTTAAAGCATTTTCGACCATGACAATACCTGCATCAACTAAATCGCCTACCGCCAAAGCCACACCCGCCAATGACATGATATTAGAAGTCACATTAAACCAACCCATCATAATAAAGGAAATTAAGACACTCAATGGAATCGTAACAATGACAATTAAAGCACTTCGGACGTGTAATAGAAAAATAAAAAGCACCACTGCGACCACAATTATCTCCTCGATAACCGCTTCTTTTAAAGTGGCAATTGTTGCGTCAATTAAATTGGAACGGTCATAAGCGACATGGAATTTAACCCCGGTGGGCAAGCCTTTTTCAACATCTTTCAATTTCACTTTTAATTTATCAATCACATCTTTTGCGTTTTCACCATAACGCATGACGACAATACCGCCTACTTTCTCACCTTCGCCGTTTTCATCAACAATGCCTAAGCGCAATTCGCCGCCCATTTGTACCGTCGCAATGTCTTTAATTCGGATAGGAATAGAACCCTGTGTTTTTAAAGGTATTTCTTCAATGTCTTTTATCTCTTTTATGTAGCCCATCCCTCGAATAATATAACTCATATCTGCCATCTCAAACTTTCGTCCACCTACGTCATTGTTATTAGCCTTTACTTTCTCAATAATATCCATCAACGGAATATTGTAATAACTCAATTTATGAGGGTCAATAACAATCTGATATTGCTTTTGAAAACCCCCAAAAGAGGCAATTTCACTCACCCCGGGCGAGGTTTGCAAAGCAAATTTGATGTACCAATCTTGCAACGCCCGTAGCTCACCTAAATCATAATTGGGGGCATCCAAGGTGTACCAAAAGATGTGACCGAGACCTGTTCCATCGGGACCTAATGTCGGCACAACGCCTTGTGGCAATAACCGTTGTGCATAATTTAACCGTTCTAAAACCCTTGTCCGTGCCCAATAAATATCCACCGCATCTTCAAAAATGACAAAGACAAAACTCATCCCAAACATAGAATTAGCGCGAATACTTTTAATTTTAGGAATCCCTTGCAGATTACTCACCAACGGATAAGTTACTTGGTCTTCCATAATTTGCGGACTGCGCCCCATCCATTCGGTAAAAATAATGACTTGGTTTTCCGACAAATCAGGTATCGCATCAACGGGCGTGTTTTTAACCGCATAAATACCATAAGCGGTAATAGCTGCCGCTATTAGTAAGACGATGATGCGGTTTTTTAAAGACCACGATATGAGCGTTCCAATCATTTTAATGCGCTTTATTAAGTGCCAAATCTATTGTCGTTTTAAAAAAAGAGGTGTCTATCAGTGATGAAAATGCTATTGGTTAGCTTACAATACCTTTAATGTCTTTTTAATTTTATCTTTTAGCAAAGCAGTCTCTGATTCAACGCTTGATTTAAACTGCATTAAGGCTTTACTTTCACCATTTTGGCGCAGTAAAGTGCTTTCTTGTTGCACCAATTTTTCTTTTAAAACCACATTATCTTGCCACTGTCCAAGCAGTTTTTGCAAATCTTCCAAAATTGCTAAACTGATGTTGTATTTAGACAGCCATTTTTCAGCCATTTTTGGCTTGTAACGCGTGTTAAATTTGATTTCTTTTATTTGTTTCCGCATTGCGTGCATCTTTTTATCTGAAAAATCTATGGTATCAAAAGTCTTCCTAAGTTTAGAAATTTTTGATTTAAAATAGTTTTTAAAATCATTAGACGACATATCTTTTAAGGCATTTTTATTTTGTCTTTTTATTTTTTTTAATGATTTAAGGATGGATTCATCGAAGTTTTCTAACACCACATTTTGTCGTTGAAGCAACTCTTCATCCAAAAGATTTTGGTATTTTTTTCTGAAAGCCGCCTTATAATTTTTACTATTTTCATTAAAAGTCTCTTGTTGAATTTGAGTTTCTCTGATAGCACCCAAATCTTTATAAAGCGGGCTGATGACGCCATATTTCTTTTTATTGTCAAACGATTTATGAGCCGAATGAACCAACTGCATTGCCGCTTTGAGTTTTTTGATTTCAAGGCGAAATTGGTGGATTAGATTTTTATTAAAATCTATCAAGCTATCTTTTAGTAGGTCTTCGAGTTTCGGTTTTTCTTGCTTGACCTCTGTTGGGCTTTTTTGAATTTTCATTTTTAAAATATTTTAAGTGTACCCCCTCAGTATAAAGGCATTTTAAAGAGGCTATTTATCTGATTTGAATAATTTAAAAACCTTTGCCAATTGAACTATCACCATGAATGACAGACCAACCGCGAGAATAACCACCCATTCATTCACAGTCATGGGTACAATATTCAAAGCCTTACGCACAAAGGACACTTGTATCGCACCAAATAAAATAATAATATTAGCAACAATCGAATACCAAACATATTTATTACGTATCACTTCCGACTTAAAAAATGCGCCTGTTCCCATATTAAAAACATGTAAAAGCTGGCAAAGAATAAGAGAAAAGAATAAAATATTATTACACAAAGCGGTGTCCCAAACATCATTTTTATGGTACAAATAATGATTTATTAAAACACCTGCGGTACAGACACTTGCCATGACAATCGCATAAAAAAAGATTAATTTCCACCGATTTTTATCAATAATCGGGACAGAAGCCTTCAAAGGTTTCAATTTCATCACATTATCACCGCCTTTTGTTACCCCTAATGCCAATGCTGGCAATACATCTGTAATCAGATTAATAAAAAGTATTTGTAAAGGGAGCATCTGAAAATGTAAATTCATAACGGCAGCAACAGCTATAACTAATAATTCACTCAAATTGCAGGACAATAAGAAAGTAACAAATTTTTTAATGTTTTCAATAATAACCCGTCCTTGTCGGATAGCAACAACAATGGATTTGAAAGAATCATCTTTTAAAACCATGTCTGAAACTTCTTGTGCCACTTGCGTACCCCGCTGCCCCATAGCAATACCAATATCTGCCTTTTTTATGGCGGGTGCATCGTTTACGCCGTCGCCTGTCATGCCAACGATATAGCCTTTTTCTTGAAAAACTTTCACTAAATCCAATTTGTGTTTTGGGTTGACTCTGGCAAATACATCTGTATTCAGCCATTTCTTTTTTTCCTCTTTGGTCAAATCTTCAAAGTGTTTCATGTCTTTGCCAATCATTACCGCTTCACCCGCTTCTGTAATGCCTAATTGTACACCTATGTATTGTGCCGTAGTCGGGTGGTCGCCCGTAATCATCACGACTTTGATGCCCGCCGTTTTACATTCATCAATGGCAGCTTTTACTTCGGGTCTTGGTGGGTCAATCATGCCTATTAAGCCTATAAAAACAAGGTTATCCGTTGATAAAGTAGCCGTAGCCTTATCTTTACGATAAGCTATGGCAATCATTCGATGACCAGAAGCCGCAAATACTTCTGCTTCTTTTATCCAATAATCTTGTTTAACTTTATCCATCGGCACGGTATCATTTTCCAAAATATGCGTGCATTTTGGCAACAACTCTTCTAATGCACCTTTGGCAAAAGTGATATATGAACCCTCGTGTTCATGTAGCGTTGCCATGATTTTAGTGTCGCTTGAAAAAGGGATTTCGTCTTTTTTATTAAATTGGGTGCGGACTGCGGCAATATCATCGCCTTGTTGTTGTGCAAATTTTAGTAAAGCAATTTCAAGTGGGTCGCCTATTTCTTTTGTTTCATTATTAGCTATTTCAAGATTTGCAGTATTGCATAAAATAAAACCTTGTGTGATTAATTTAAGTTGCTCTTCATTCCCTTCAAAATCAGCATCTTTTTGCCAATTTACTGAGAGGGTCTTAATCAGAACCACTTCCATTTTATTTTGGGTGAGCGTACCTGTTTTGTCCGTGCAAATCACATTTGTACCGCCTAATGTTTCTACGGCGGATAGTTTTTTAACAATCACATTGTACCGCGCTAATTTCAACATGCCTTGAGCCAACGACATTGTTACCACAATAGGTAAACCTTCTGGAATAGCCGCTACCGCTAAAGCAATGGAAGTTTCCAACATTTCCATAAATTTTTGCCCATTTAGCAATCCTGCGACAAAAATCAGCACCACCAATCCCACCGTTATTTTAATCAATTTTTTACTAAACACGTCTAATTTCTTTTCTAAAGGCGTAGCGGCTTGGTCTGATGAATGGACTAAACTGGCAATTTTGCCTAATTCTGTTTGCATACCCGTCGCACAGACTAATATGTAAGCATTGCCTTTAAAAACATAAGTTCCTTTGAAAACCATATTGGTACGGTCGCCTAAAATCGTGTTTTCGGGCAATATTCCCATTGTTTTTTCAATAGATTCGGATTCGCCCGTCAATGCAGATTCATCAATCAACACTTGTGTGGAACGCACTATTTTACCATCTATGGGTATCAAATCACCTGCATCAGCAAATACTATATCTCCCAACACAATTTCTTCGGCGTTGATTTCAGCCAACTTTCCCGCACGCAATACTTTTGCGGGAACAGCCGCCATTTTTTTCAAAGCGAGCATAGATACTTGGGCTTTAAATTCCATATAAAAACCAATAGCCGCATTAATGAAAATGACAAATAAAATGGCACTCCCATCCAACCATTCTTTGAACCAAAAGGACATGCCTGCGGCAAAAAGCAATAGAAAAACAATCGGATTTTTGAATTGATTAACGAGTATCTGAAAAGCACTGATTGTTTTTGCTTCGGTAATGCTGTTCAAGCCAAATTGTTCAAGCCGTTCTTTCACTTGATTTGTCGTCAAGCCTTGTAAAACATCACTATTGAGCGCAACTGCCGCTTCTTCAACGGTTGTTGCATGAAAATTAAAATCATTGTGGACGTTTTCCATTGTTTTTTAATTGCGTGATTGTAACAGGACTTCCATTATACCCCCCTCAGTATAAAAGGCATTTTGAGTCCTTTTTATGCTATTGTTATATCGTTATCCAAATAAACATCTTGAATAGCATGTAACATTTCTACCCCCTCAGTAAAAGGACGTTGAAAAGCTTTTCTGCCGAGAATTAAAGCCATGCCACCCGCTCTTTTATTGATAATAGCTGTAATAACCGCTTCCTTCAAATCGCTTTCTCCCAAACTTTCGCCGCCACTATTAATAAGCCCAACACGACCACTGTAACAGTTTAAAACTTGATAACGGGTTAAATCAATTGGATGATTTGAAGTGAGTTTTTCATAAACAAATGGACTTGTTTTGCCTTGTTTTGTCGCTAAATAACCACCATTATTGGTAGGTAGTTTTTGTTTTATAATATCTGCTTGAATGGTAACGCCGAGATGATTTGCCTGTCCCGTTAGGTCGGCAGAGGTATGATAATCCACACCTTCTACTTTAAAAGCATTGTTGCGAGTATAGCACCATAAAATAATTGCCATACCTAATTCATGGGCTAATTGAAAAGCCTCTGCAATTTCTTTCAGTTGTCGCGTACTTTCTGCACTGCCCCAATAGACCGTCGCACCAACGGCAATTGCCCCCATATCCCAAGCGTTTTTAACTGTTCCAAACAGCGTTTGGTCATGGCGTGTAGGAATACTCAACAATTCATTGTGATTAATTTTAACGATAAAAGGGATTTTATGGGCGTATTTACGGCTCATAATGCCCAAAACGCCAAAAGTGGAAGCGACCGCATTACAACCGCCTTCAATAGCGAGTTTAATGATATTTTCAGGGTCAAAATACATTGGATTAGGCGCAAAGGCAGAGCCTGCACTGTGTTCAATGCCTTGGTCAACAGGAAAAATGCTGCAATAACCCGTTGCGCCCAATCGTCCATGCCCTAATAAGGCTTGTAAACTGCGAAGGACTTGATTGTTGCGGTTGCTATTTGTCCATATTTCCGAAACATGGTTTGACGACGGAAAGTGAATCGTTTGCTTATCAATAGTCGTACAAGTGTGATTTAATAGATAATCCGCTTTGTCGCCTAACAATTCAATCGTTTTTTTATTTTTCATGATGCATCATTTACACATTCCATTTTGAGAATCACTCAACATTCAAAAGTTTAAATAATTGTTCAACATCTTCTTTTCGGCACAACTCTGTTCCGAGATTCATGGTAGCCGCAGTACCACAAGCCACACCGTACTGTAAGGTTTGTTTTAAATTCATACCCTTGGATAAACTGTAAACAATCCCTGCCACCATGCTATCTCCTGCACCTACTGTGCTTTTAGTAGCCACTTTCGGGGGTATTGCTTTATATGTTTCGTTTTTTGTAATCAACATAGCACCAGCAACACCCAATGAGACAACTATTATCTCGCACCTATTTTTATGAATTAACTTTTTTGCCGCATCTTCCACATCCGCTATATCAATTTTTTCTAAGCCTATTAATGAAGCCAATTCTCCAAGATTAGGTTTGAGTAAATAAACGCCTTCATCAACTGCCTGTTTTAAGGCTTCTCCCGAGGTGTCAACAATAAACTTTGCATGGCTCTTTTTAGCAATTTTGGCTAATTGGGCATAGATATTGAGCGGAACGCCCGGCGGTAAACTGCCACTTGCAATAATAAATTCAACATTTTTAATGTCTTCAACCGTTTTCAAACATTGTTGCCATTCGTTTTCCAATAACGCCGTACTCGGCATCCCAAAACGGTATTGATTATTGGTAGATTCATCAAGCACGACAATGTTTTCTCTTGTTTCATGCGTGGTTTCAATGATTATAGAAGGTATATTTTCTTTTTCTAATAAATGGTTAAAAAAAACGCCCGTATAACCACCCGAAGGGAATACAGCAAGGGCGTGTCCACCTAATTTTTTTATCGCTCTTGCGACATTGATACCCCCCCCGCCCGGTTCTAATTTTGGGGACGCACACCTCAATTTTTTTTCTGGAATTAAAAATTGTACCGATGTGCTTTTATCAATACTTGGGCTGAAAGTAAGGGTGATGATTTTTTTCATAAATTAATTGAATCGTTTGTGTAAAAAGTCCGTGAAGACACTTTTTAAATAAAACCGCCCCGCCTAATCCCTAAACTCTCATTTGTTTTTCGAATTGAGTTTTCAGCGATTGTTTCAATACCTGTCAAAGCCCGAATAGCATCTATGGTTTCAGGGATGACAATAGCCTGATTATCAACTATATAGGCATAAAACAATTCATCTCCTACCACTTTTAGCATATCCTGCCATATTGCGACTTCGTACATATCGCCGTAAGGACGATTGAGCGACAGCATTAATTCCTTAACCGTGTTGTTGGCAGTCAGCCCGTCGGCATAATTAATAAATGCTGTGCGGCTCGATGTGCCAAGGGCTGCCAAAACTTCTTCTTTCGTTGCTTTTTTTGTGAGTTGCACATTCCAATAGTGCAAATGGCTCAATGTTTCAGGCACTTTTACGGCAGCCGTTATCACATCCAAAGAAGGGTCAACGGTTTGGGCATCAGGACCTTGGTGGCTCGGAATGTCTTGTTCTGGCACAAGGGTATTCATTATGCCATTGAGGTGACTTTCCCACGGGTCAGTCGCTCGACGAAGTAATGTACCTCTTGCTTTACCCAATAAACCCGCCTTTTTGAGGGCAGTCAATGTTCTAACAATTGACGTGGTATTGCAAGAGACAACCCTTGTTGATTGAAGCCCCAAAGCTGTTGCGTAATTATTTTCGGCACTAAATGAATGACCTGTTGTTTCATGTTTTTCACCCCCTTGAACAATGAATTTTAAGCCCACTTTTTTATATAATTCAATGTTTTGTGCGGCAATTTTTTTAGGTGTGCAATCCACTATTATATCACACATTTTTATGAGTTCGGCTAATGTCCCCTCTACGGCTATCTTATTTTCCCTCATTTGCTGTTGAAAGTGGCTGTCGAAAGCATAAACAGGATAATTTTTTCTCAATGCTATCTTTATTCGCCAATCTGAAATGACATCACAAACGCCTACAAGTTCCATGTCTTCTTGTAGTTGAACGGCATCAGCCACCCGTTTTCCAATTACGCCGTATCCATTAACGGCTACTTTTATTTTTTTCATTTTAATATCATTTATGCAATCGTTATATCCTTATCTAAATAGACATCTTGAATAGAATTCAACAAATCTACCCCCTCAGTAAAAGGGCGTTGAAAGGCTTTTCTGCCGAGAATCAAACCCATACCACCTGCCCGTTTGTTGATAACAGCCGTTATGACTGCTTCTTTTAAATCACTTTCGCCCAAACTTTCTCCGCCACTGTTGATGAGTCCGACTCGTCCACTGTAACAGTTGAGCACTTGATAACGGGTTAAATCAATAGGATGGTCAGTCGTTAGCTTTTCATAAACAAGCGGGCTGGTTTTGCCTTGTTTTGTGGCTAAATAGCCGCCATTATTAGTCGGCAATTTTTGTTTTATAATATCCGCTTGAATCGTTACGCCCAAATGATTCGCTTGCCCTGTTAGGTCTGCGGACGCATGATAATCCACACCTTCTACTTTAAAAGCATTGTTTCGCGTATAGCACCATAAAATAGTTGCCATGCCCAATTCATGGGCTAATTGAAAAGCTTCCGCAATTTCTTTCAGTTGTCGAGTGCTTTCTGCACTCCCCCAATAAATCGTTGCACCGACGGCAACCGCACCCATATCCCACGCATTTTTAACCGTTCCAAACAGTGTTTGGTCATAACGATTAGGAATGCTTAGTAATTCATTGTGGTTTATTTTGACAATAAAAGGAATTTTATGAGCATATTTTCGGCTCATAATGCCCAATACACCAAACGTCGAAGCCACCGCATTGCAACCGCCTTCCATTGCCAATTTGATGATGTTTTCAGGGTCAAAAAAGATAGGATTAGGCGCAAAAGCCGAACCTGCACTGTGTTCAACACCCTGGTCAACAGGCAGAATACTGCAATAGCCCGTACCCGCTAACCGCCCATGAGTGAGCAAGGTTTGTAAACTCCGAAGCACGGGGTTGTTGCGATTGCTGTTCATCCATATATCCTCGACATGGGTTGGTGAAGGCAGATGAATCGTATTTTTATCAATAGTCGTACAACTGTGGTTTAATAAATAATCCGCTTTGTCGCCTAATAATGTTATGATTTCTTTATTTTTCATAATATCCGTTTGGTTTTAATCGGCTACATCTCCTGTAATATTTCAGCCTTATAACCTGCTTTTTGAAGAATCGCTTTTATATCGCTCCCTTCTAAATGTTCTGTTTGAACAGTGAGTATTTTTTGAGGATTATTGGTATCTACTGCCCATTTTTTAATGTCGGGATTGGCATTTAAAAAAGGGGTTACTGATGCGATGCAGCCACCACAATTAACATTTGTTTTTAACTTTATAATTTTCATTTTTTTTTTTAGAATTTGAATAAAATAAACCACAAAGAGCTTATAAAAACTTGACGGTCAATATTCTAACCCTTTGCAGTTTATCTTATTGTTTTTAATCAAATTGCTTATTTAGCTAAATTACTTTCCAGCATTGTTTTCTTCTCTTGATATTCTTCGTTCGTAATTTCACCAGAAGCAAATCGTTTCTGTAAAATATCAAGCGGCGAATCTTTTCTCCTTCGCTGACCAGGAATTTCGTAAGGTGTTGCAAAAATTATCACCATAAAAAAAATCCATACGAACCACCACATAAGGTGCATTCCGCCAAAATGATAACCATCGTACATCATAATTTTTGATTTTAAAAGTGAATGAATTAATTACATTTAAAATGATAAATACCTATATCTAATTGTATAGGCATTTATCATTAATGTTAGGTGTGATAACCTTGATGTGTTGCGTAACGGCTTTACATCTTACAAGCTGCCACACATTTTTTGCACGCCTCAACGCACGCCTTGCAGTGGTCACCGTGTTTAGCACACTCTGCGATGCAAGCCTCACAGCATTTTACGCATACAGCGCACAGTTCATCGCAGAATTGCGAATCTCTGGCACATAACCTCGCACAAAGCGCACAGATGTCGGCGCAGTCAATGCATACTTTGGCGCATCCTTCCATCTCTTTCATGGACAAGCACATGGTGGTACATTTTTCGCATTCGACCATGCAAGCCAAACAAGCGTCAATGCAATTTTTCATATTTTTCATTTTAATTTTTTTTATTGTGAAATAATTTCCAGAATACAATAATAGGAAATAAGAATATGATGTGTTAAGCGGTTTAGGTTACATTTCTAAGGCATACCACCCGTTTCAAACCAATAACTTATGCCATTGGGACTTTTGCCAACAGACACAGTGCCTGTGACTTTTTGAGTAGCGACATCTATTATTGAAACAGTATTGTCTATGCTATTAGTAACATAAACCGTTTTACCATCTTGGCTAACTACGACCCCGTGGGCTTTGTTGCCTACTTGAATGGTGCTCATTACCTTGGCATTGGCTACATCAATAACAAAAACCTTGTTTGAAACGGGTCTTTCCATGAGTTCACCTTGGTCAGCTACATAAAGCAATTTGCTATCGGGTGTAGCATATAGTTGAATTGGACCTTGCGCTTCGCTTGGCAATGGTATTTTTGTTATTTGTCCGCTTTGCAGGTCATATCTCACGACCTCCTTTGTATCGTACAAAGAGGCGAAAACAAATTTCCCATCTTGCGTAACGGCTGTTTGCACCGCCACGCCGCCCAATGGAATGTCTGTTATTTTACCATCAGCCAAATTAATAACCGACATGCTTTTTGCATCCATATTGGCTACATACAACTTGCCATTAAAATGCCTCAACCCATGCGGTGAGTGTCCTGCTCCTAATTCAAATTTTCGCAGCACTTCAAATGTCGAAGCATCTACTTGTATCACTTGGTTGCTTTCCTTAGCGGTTACAAAAGCGTATTTTGATTCATTGTCTAAAACCACATGAGCCAGATGTAAATCTTTACCAAGTTGGATGCGCTTTTTTATGGTAGCTGTATTGCGGTCAATAACGACTAATTGATTTATGCCATTACTATCCATAGGCACGGCAGTTACCCAAACAGATTTTCCGTTGGGGGCTACCTGCACATTATGAGCCATGAGCATTTCACCCGAGTTGCCACTTATATCTATGCTTGTAGTTTTTGAATGGTCTTGAATATCAATAACGGAGACACTGCCCCCTTCCTCATTGGCTACATAAACCTTAGCCTGTTGCAATGCGGATATTTTATTATTGTTATTGCAGCCAATCATAGCTATGCCAGTTAACATTGTCACAGCTAATGTTATGTTTAAAAAGAAATATTTCATTTTTTTAGCTTTTAAGTAAAAACCACTCTTGAATTATATTTATAATATGCCAAATTAAAAGGCAAATTGTTTTACATACCAGCGAATCATTTTCTTTTTTGGAATCTGGTAAACCATACCAATAGTCCAAAAAAGATGATAAGCCCGAATACCCACCAACCCATGTGCATCCCTCCGAAATGGTAGTTATTATTCATCATGACTTTTGATTTTAAAGGTGAATAAATACATTGTTTTACTTCTTTTTGTCCATCTTCATCCCTTTCATATCACCTTCCATTGACTTCATCACATTAGGATGCGCTTTCATCGAAGTCATCATCATTTTGCACATAGAGGAGTCGGCATCAGACATTGACATCATTTTATCCATCATCATTTTGCCCATAGCGGGGTCTGTTTTACCCATGTCCATCATTTTGTTCATCATGTTTTCGTCCATTTTCATATCACCTTTTCCCATGGACATAGCCGACATATTGCCACCATGTTTTACCTGCATGGAATCCATGACTTCTTTCATGTAAACATCGTTGTTCATCAATGCTGAAATCATTTTACCACGTGTGTCGGGTTTTTCCAAAATTGTTTTAGGCGCAGTGTCGCATTGTGTGAATGTCGTCAAGGCTGCAACAGCGATAAAGAGGATTTTAATCTTATTCATTTTTTGAATTGTTTAATTGCAATGTTTAATTGCATTTTGAATAGTGAAAGAATTTTCACAATGCAAATTTCGGTGCTTAATAAGCCTAAAAGTTACATAATCTAAGAAAAGATTTACATGATTCACACATTTCCTATTAGTTTTTTATAAACTTTTCAGGATTCATTTTAAATGCTGTTTTGCAATCTTTCGTATCAAAAAAATACTCCACATCTTTGTATTTATAAGTATAAGCCTCTGATTTATTTACTTTCATACCGCATACAAGGTCATTACTGTATTCAGGAGTGGTATTACTAATTTTCTTACTTTTCCGATGAGTTTTAGCATCCATTCCATTTGAAAAACAATGTAAAGTACAAGCCATAGCTTTGTAATTTTGGTGAACATCCCCAATTTCGTTGCCGTTGGCATCTAAAATTTTGCACGTTTCGGAATCCGTATCATCTTTGAATCTGTAAACGACCGTACCGTCAGCATTGTAATACGTTTTGCCATCTTTCCCCATTCTGCCAAGCGTTTTTCCTTTGGAATTCACTAAAATACCGCCCTGTCCGAGAAAAGCCATTGGCTTACCATTGGCATTTTTAACGATGCTATCCATTGTAACGGAACCCAGTTTAGTGCCATTAATATAGACATCTCCTTTTGAGTCAATAACACGCCCTTTGGAATTGACGGTTTGGGCAAAAAGGTTTTGACTAATAAACCCCATGACGAACAGAATAACAATTGATAATTTTTTCATTTTATGAAATTTTAAAATTGATTGAAAAAAATAATAAATACCTATACAAATTGCATAGGCATTTATCATTAATTTTGAAATTTATTGCTATACAAAGTACGCCCTCTTTTTAAAGATAAATAATGACCGAGATTAGTATGATACATGATGCAGGTTAGTGCATCAAGAAGAACTTAATTTTTAAACGATTATTTCAAAGTCTCTTTCACACTCCCACACGTCAACATAGACTTACCGTAATAGGGGTTTTTAACCTTATTTTCCTTACTCAACCAATATGCCCCCTTGCCGCCATTTGCCATTGGGCAAAACTGCAAATAAGCAGGTTCGCCATTTATTTTCAATGCCTTAGTTAAAGTCGTAAGATTGTTAGACAAGGTGACAAAGTGCTCCCGTTGGTGGTCAATTTTCCCTGCATTGTCGCCGATATGCTCAGCATCAGTATCCAATTTTTTGGCTACTTCATCGTAAGCATTGCGCTCTTTAGCTGTCCAAGTTTTTGTATCCAATTTACGCAAAGCCATTTTCATCGCTTTACCATTTTCAGCCGCTACTTTTCCATTATCAGCCACCAAAGCATCTTTTAAACCATAATATGCGGCTAAAACAGGCGCAAATTGAGCTTTTATACCCGTTTCAGATACCCCCTCAGTATTTTTCATTTTAGACATATCATGTCCAGCATGAGCATCCGTTTTAGGCTTAGTTTCAGCCGTTTTTTCGCCTTCCATTTTGTTCATTTTAGACATGTCGTGTCCAGCGTGAGCGTCCGTTTTAGGCTTGGCATCAGCCGTTTTTTCAGCCTCCATTTTGTTCATTTTAGACATATCATGTCCAGCGTGAGCGTCCATTTTAGGTTTGGCATCAGTCGTTGCAGCAATCGCGTCCATCTCATTTTTCAAAGGAATTTTCACTATTGTATTTTCCCACATCAAATTCAAAGAAGCATCGCCTTTGGCATCAAAATCATTGATTTCGATGGTAAAAGTTTCATAAAAACGGTCACTTTTTTCCGATTTTACTTTGAAACGATGCACGTCATTCTCGGTTTTGTATGCACTTGTGCCATGACCAGATGTTTCAGAATTGAGGATAATTGTCCAATCCGTAGCTGTTGGAATGGTAAAAAACGAGTATTTACCTGGTGCGATTTTTTTGCCACCCATAACCACTTCTTCCTTAAATTTGATTTGAGTACAATCATTTGCACCTGTGCGCCAAAGCGTTCCGAAAGGCACTATTTCACCAAAAATCTTACGACCACGTGCAGACGGACGCGCATAAGCGATTTGAATTTCGCTGCCGCCAAACTGCTGTGTGAAAGCCGCTTCAGGGCTTTTAGGTGTGCTTTTTTTAGGTGCATCTTGTGCGTTTGCCATTAAAGCCACAAGGCATAATAGATTGACTATCAATAACTTCTTCATTTTTTAATTTTAATATTTTTAAAATAATAAATTTTAACGAAATACTGAGGGGTACTTCTACTCATTTAGTAACCATGAAATAATAACATCGTCATTTTGTCATTCTGAACGCAGTGAAAGAATCTATATAAAACTTTCATTTTCAATTGTTTATACAGATTCTTTCACTACTTTCAGAATGACAAAAAAGGTACGTTATTATTTTTACGTTACTTCGTTACTTATTTCGAATCGTTGTGAACGAGGTTCATGCCACATTTAGGACATTTATCTCCTTCTTTTTGACTCGTCACTTCAGGGTGCATCGGACACGTATAAGTATGCATGTGCATCATCGTATCGTTTTGGACATGAGCCATTGAATCTGTCATCATAGGCATAGTCGTTTTGGCTTCGCCACCCTGATTTTGTTTGGAAGCATCTGATTGGCAAGCGGTAAAACCCGCAAAAATTAGAGCAATTACAAGAAAATTTTTCATTGTTTAAATGATTTTGATTTTTGAATAAATGATTTTTATCAATATTTACATTAAAAATAACATGACGACTGCCATTGCAACCATGAGCAAATCTTCAATAATTGTTACCGTCGTCATAGGCAAATTAATACCTGTACCGAGGCACGCGCAACGTATTTTCTGTTTATTTAAAACACTTTGCAAAACGCCTATTGTACTAAAACCCATGACGGCAATTGTAATAATATTCGTTGCATAAGGTTGAAAATCAACAAGATACGCAATGCCCAAAGCTAATTCTATAAACGGATAAATGTAGCCGTAACCTTTCCAACGCTTCGCCAAAAGGTCGTAACCCATGTAACTGTCCGCAAAACCTGCGATGTCGAGCATCTTAAAAAACGAAAATGCTAAGAAAAAACCCGCCATAAAAAACTGCATAAACTGCATACCGTTCAGCGTTCCGTCTTGCCAAGCCGCTAAGAATGAAATGCCAGTGATATAGGCAAAAACTGTCAAAAGTGGCTTGTAAGTCTCGAACCATGACTTTTCTGGTTCATCAAAAGCTGTTGAATTCATCGCAAAGGACGAATTTACTGAGGGGGTACTTTGGACAATGATTTTATCCGAAATCGTATATTTCGGATGGATAGCCAAAGCCGCTTTCAACGTGTCGGTTGAGACATGGCTTGTCATCGTAATTGTTGCCTCATCACGTTGTTCATTGATTTCAACTGATTGAATACCAGTGATTTGTGATAATGCTTTTTTAACAGTCGCCTCACAGCCGCCGCAGGTTAAACCCGTTAATTGATATTGGTGTGTCATAATTTTACTTTTTTAAATTTAGCCCCTAAATCCCCGAAGGGGACTTGTGATTCGTTCTTTTGAATTTAAGTTTGAAACATAACTTTAAGAACTTTTCAAAAAGTCACCCCTTTGGGGGGATTTAGGGGGCTGGATTTTTTTTTATGCCACAAAGTTACCCCCTCAGTAACCCGCCCACGTTACACAATTTTTGAAACGATTTATAAGATTTACACCTTTTCTATGGATTGCCGTTTTTGATCCTTTATCGCCTTAAAATAAGTCGGTGTCAAGCCTGTTATTTTCTTAAATTGATTGGACAAATACGCCACATTGCTGTAACCTAATTGAAAAGCAATTTCAGAAAGCGTCATTTCATCATAAACCAACAATTCCTTTACACGTTCAATTTTCAAGTTTATCAAGTATTTTTCAATTGTTGTGCCGACCATTTCTGAGAATAAATTGCTCAAATAGGTATAATCTTTCAAAAGCTTTTTTTCTAAAAAATCAGAAAAATTGGGCTTTTTAGTATCGTCATCGTTTTCAAAAACATAGTCTATTGCGGCTGTTTTTATTTGCTCAATGACTTGACTGCGTTTGTCTGTAATGACTTCAAAACCGTACTTTTTCAAGGCATTTTCCAATAATTCAATATCTTCAAGCGATAAATTTTGCTTAAAAACGACTTCCCCCAACTCTATACTGAGGGGGTCGAAACCGAGTCTTTTTAACTCCGATTCAACCGTCATTTTGCAGCGCAGACAAACCATATTTTTGATATGAAGCGTCATTGTGTTTATTGTGTAATGGTGATAGAAGCCGTTTTTGAATCAGACTTTGACTTAGCTTCATTCCAAGCAGTCATTTTCACGGTATAAGTTCCTACCGTATTGTAAGCATGAGTGACCGTTGCGCCCGTTGCGGTGGCAGAATTTCCAAAATCCCAATCAACATGATGGGCATCGGTTGAACAACTAACAAAAGTAATCGACGTGCCGACTTTGCCTGTTGACGGAATATTTGAGCAAGCAACGGGGGCAGCTTTGTGACAGTTTGTAAAAAAAAGTGTCGTACTAAAAGCAAAAAGAAACAGGATTTTTTTCATTAGAAACGCGTTGTTTAAATTTTATAATTATTTAATTTCAAAATTCATCATCATGCCATCATCCTCATGTTCAAGGTTGTGGCAGTGTAGTAAAAACAAACCTTTTTCACTTGGGAAACGCATGATTATCTTTACTTTTTCACCTTTTTTAAGCAAAACTGTGTCTTTCCAGCCACGTTCATAAGGTTCAATATTGCCACCCGTTTTTTGAATAACTTGAAACTGAACGCCATGTAAGTGCATCGGGTGTGGTTCGTCACCGACAGAATTATCAAACTCCCAAACTTCGGTATCGCCCGCTACAACGGTTTCATCAATACGGCTCATAACATAAACCTTACCGTTGATGGTGTGCATACCCGAGTGCATTGCGCCACTTGTCATGTGTGCAGCAGGTAAAGCGAAGGCACGAGACCGTTTTGAGTCGCCAATACTGAGGGGGGTAATTGTTGATAGATTTTGTGGCATTGTAAAGTTTTCCGCCTCTTGCGTCGCTACTTTGAACTTCAAAATCTTGAAAGTCGTTGCGCCATGGCTGGTAATGGTATTGGCATTACTTTGCAGAAAAACTTCCGTCCCGACGGGCATTTTGCTAAAATCTATCAATATATCCAAGCGTTCTCCTGGCGACATAAGGGCATGAGTGAGCGCAGCAGGTTTTTCTAACAAACCACCATCGTTACCAATGACGGTAAAACTTGCGCCATTTGATAATGCCAAATCATAAATACGGGCATTTGAACCATTCAAAACACGAAAGCGATAAAAACGCGTTTTGACATTCAAAAAAGGCGATTCGGTGTTATTGACCAAGACTTTGTCGCCCATATAACCCGTCATAATGTCCATCATCGTTGGGCTGTAATTGAGCGAAGCATCAGCATTAAAACGTTTATCAGCCAAAACCAAAGGGATTTCACGTTCACCCGTAGGTAAATTGAGCATCGCCTCTTCGGGGTCATTGACGATAAACATACCCGCCAAACCCATATACGCTTGCTTTGCCGTTTTCATGTGTGGATGCGGGTGAAACCACGTTGTCGCTGCCCGTTGATTGATGGTGTATGTATAATTTCGGCTGGCACCCGCGGCAGCTACGTCTTTTGGATGCCCGTCCATATTTGCAGGTGTGAGCATTCCATGCCAATGAATATTGCTTTCTTCTGACAGACTGTTTTTGAAATTGACATTCACTACTTCTCCTCTGTTGGCTCTGATAACAGGCAGTGAACCATTGTAAAGCAAGGCATTAGTGGTCGTTTTGCCTTTCAATAAAGTGGTTGCACTTGTTTTAGCTTCTAAAATAAGATTTTTAGGACTCAAAACATTCGGGATACTGAGGGGGGTATCGAAACTGCTTTCGGTGACCGTAACGGTTGTTGCCATATTGTCCATCTTCATGCAACCCCCGACAACGAGTGTTGAGAGTGCAGCAAATGACAAGACAACAAATACTTTATTTGTCGTAAACATCTGATTAGTAGTTTTTTATAAAATAGAAATAAGGTGAAATGAGCCGTTTCGCATCAAACAAAACGACGAGACAGACGTGTGGCTGTCAAATGGATAGGACAGTTATCGGCGGTTGCCAAATGTCTTGAATAGAGGATTTTGGAAAAGAGGAAATAAAGAAAAAGCTATTTTCTTGAATGAAAACAGGTCTTTTTGAAAGAATAATAGGGAATACGTTAGGCAAATCAGCTATAACAATGAGGTTCGGAGCGCAGGAGCAATCGTCGCCACCACAACAGCCTTTCTTTTTCTTTTTAGGGTCGGAACAAGGTTTTTTGCAGCAATCTTTTTGACACTTTTGAGCGTGTTTTACTTCCTTTTTGCCTGCTTGTTTTTTACCACTACAAGCATACATACTCGATGTTGGGAGCAACCCAAAAGCAAGTATCATAGCACAAGGCAATAGTATGGCAGTAAAAAATCTCATTTAGACGAAGAAACGTTTGATTCGCTGTATTGTTTTGTTTTTTGCAGATTCATTAACATACAATATGAATCGCTTCCTTTTTTTAATTTTGCTCAAAAGTACAACCAATTACATAATAAACTAAATTTTAGACACAATGAAATTTAAATTGACATGCCTTTTTGGGCTGCTTTTCTTTGCATTGTCTGCTCAAAAAAAGACGATGGACAACGGCATTTATGCCCTTTGGAATAAAATTGATGCCCAAACGATCTCCAACGATGGGCAATGGGTTGCCTACAATGTGCGCCCGAATACTGAGGGGGATGCTGTTCTCTCAATTTGGAACGCCACAAAAGGAACGGTGCGCACTTTTGAACGAGGCGAAAAACCGACTTTTACGGATGACAGCCAGTTTTTGATTTTTACCATCAAACAACCGTTGGATAGTTTGAAAGCCAAAAGGCGTAAAAAGGTAAAAGACGACGATTTGCCTAAGGATTCATTGGGTATTTACACCTTAAAAACAGGTGAATTGACGGTTATTGGCAATATCAAGTCTTTTTCAGTACCGCAAAAATGGGCAGGTTTTGTCGCTTATCAATACGAAATCGTTAAACCCAATGACAAGGATGCCAAGGAAAAGCCTAAAAACGGGGCGGCAGACAGCAGTGCTACAAAATCCAAAACGAAACCTAAGGCAGAAAGTAAGGAAAACGGTACAAAGGTCGTGTTGCACAATTTAACAACAGGGCAACGTGACACATTTCCTTATGCGATGGAATACGTTTTTGCGAAGCGTGGCAAACGGTTTTTAGTATCTGATACAGGTTTGGATTCTGTTATAACGGCTGCCGTTCAAACGGTGGATTGTGAAAAAGGGATGAAGCGGACTTTGTTTCAACAAAAAGGAAAATACAAGCTATTGGCACTTGATGAATTGGGTACTCAAGCCACATTTTTAGCTGATTTGGACACGACAAAAGAACGTGTCAGACCTTATCAAATGTTCTATTGGAACGACAAAACGGCTGGAAATGCTAAGGAAATTGCTCATTCTAATACCAGTTATGGCTCATTATCCAATTATTTAGTGAGTGAAAATGCCAAACCGACTTTTTCAGAAGATGGTTCAAAATTGTATTTCGGCATTGCGCCACAACCTATTTTGAACGATACCACTTTGTTGTCTGAGGAAATTGTGAATGTCGAAGTGTGGCATTATCAAGACGCTCGTTTGCATACGCAACAAAAAGTGCGTTTGGAGCAAGACCGCAAAAAGAACTATGCGGTGGTCTATTATCCAAGTACGAACAAAATGATACCCCTCAGTAATCCGAGCATTCCAGACATTGATTTTGAGGAACAACGCAATTTGGATATAGCGGTTGGCACAACAAATGAGCCTTATTTGTTGCAAACAACGTGGGAAGGCTCGGCGAACAATGATGTTTATTTGACGGATTTGAAAACGGGTAATCCAACGCTTATTACTAAGAAAATACGCGGCAATGCGACGCTTTCGCCAAGCGGAAAATATGTTTTATGGTACAATGAATTGGATTCTGCATGGTTTGCGTATTCGGTTTTGAACAAAAATATGGTTCAAATGACGGATAACAAAACGGTGAAATTCTACGATATTGAAAACGATGTGCCTGATTATCCGAATGCTTATGGTGGGGCAGGGTGGCTGCGTGATGACCGTTATGCATTGGTTTATGACCAATTTGATATGTGGAAGATTGACCCAATGGGCAAGGAAAAACCGATGCGTTTGACAAAGGGACGTGAATCTGAAACGGTTTATCGCTACATCAAATTGGACAACGAAGAGCGTTTTATTGACCCAAATGCAACGGTTTTATTGCAAACAAAAAGCGATAAAACGAAGGCGGAAGGATATGCTCAATTGGATTTGAAAACAGGCAACACCCAACAAATTTTGGTTGATGATTATGCTTTTTCAAATCGCCCGATGAAAGCGAAGAAGTCGGAATCTTATGTTTTTACAAAGCAAAACTATAAAACATGTCCCGATTTGCTTTATACAACGGACTTCAAAACGACACAACGTATCAGCGATATTAATCCTCAACAAAGTGAGTACGCTTGGGGAAGCATCGAATTGGTGGAATGGACGGCTTTGGATGGTCAACGACTGAGGGGTATGCTTGTGAAACCAGAAGGTTTTGATCCAAAGAAAAAGTACCCCATGATTGTCAATTTTTATGAAAAAAGCTCAGATGGGCTTCATAGTTATCGAACGCTTGAACCAGGTCGTTCGCAGATAAATTATACGTTTTATGCCAATCGGGGTTATTTGATTTTTAATCCTGACATTCCTTACAGAACTGGTTATCCAGGCGAAAGTTGCTTGAATTCAGTTGTTTCAGGCGTAACAAATTTGATAAATCAAGGCTTTGTTGATGAAAAACGCATAGGCGTTCAAGGACATAGTTGGGGTGGCTATCAAGCGGCTTATTTGGTGACAAAAACGGATATTTTCCGTTGTGCCGAAGCGGGTGCGCCTGTTGTCAATATGATCAGTGCATACAGTGGCATTCGTTGGGAATCGGGTTTGATGCGGCAGTTTCAGTATGAGCATACGCAAAGCCGTATTGGTGGCAGTCCGTGGCAATATCCGTTGCGTTATTTGGAAAATTCGCCGATTTTTTCAATGGATAAAGTGAATACGCCTGTATTGATTTTGCAAAATGACAAAGACGGAGCAGTGCCGTGGTATCAAGGCATTGAGTTCTATGGTGCGTTGCGTCGTTTGAACAAACCCGCTTGGATGTTGAACTACAATGACGAGCCGCACTGGCCCGTTAAATTACAAAACCGCATTGATTTTCAAATCCGTATGCAGCAGTTTTTTGATTACTATTTGAAAGATGCGCCTAAACCGAGATGGATGGAACGAGGTGTTCCTGCAATGGAAAAAGGCATTATGCAAGGTTTGGAGTTAGACGGGAAGTAGTGGTGAATGGTGAATGAAAAATGCCGTATTTGACTTGTTCAAATACGGCATTTTTCATTCACCATTCACCATTACTTAATAAACGTATAATAATATTCTTCTGGAAAGTCTTCATAAACGCCTGCCAAAATGACTTTTCCCTTTGTATTTGCTATCAAATTCACAGCTTCATCGAGGTTATTGACTTGTTTGTCATTAATATGAGTGATTACAAAACCGATTTCCATGTTTTTACTGCCAATCAAACTGCCTTTTTCGATGCCAACGACTTTTATGCCTTTGCCGCCGATTTTACGAACTTCTTGTTGCGTCAAAGGACGGAGGTTACTGATGCCAATTTTTTTGAAAGCATCAATATTGCCATCAAATTTTTCGGGCAAAATGAGGTTTGTACCATTGCTTTTGTTTCGTAAAGTGATGTCGGCAATCGAGCGTTGCCCTTTACGAATATACTCTATGTGGACAATTTCGCCAGGTGTGTGGCGACCAACTTGTTCCAATAATTCTGCTTTGTTTTTGATTTTTTGACCATCAATGCCGATGATGACATCGCCTTGTCTCATGCCCGCTGCTTCAGCAGCACTTTTGCCATTAACTTTGAAAACAAAAACGCCATTCATCGAATTATAGCTGGCTGCTTTTGATATGGCGGGAGACAAATCATTGATTTCAACGCCTAAGAAACCACGTTGAACGACACCATAGTTTTTCAAATCCCGAATCACTTTCATCGCTAAATTAGCAGGGATAGCAAAAGAATAGCCTTCGTAACGCCCTGATTTTGTAATGATTGCGGTATTTATACCTACCAACTCACCATTTGTATTGACCAAAGCACCGCCTGAATTGCCTGGATTAACGGCTGCGTCGCTTTGAATAAACGACTCAATGGAGTAACTGTCTTCCAAAATATTGATGCTGCGTCCTTTTGCGGACACAATGCCTGCCGTTACTGTTGATTCCAAATTGAATGGATTACCAACTGCCAAAACCCACTCGCCCACGCGAATACTATCAGAATTGCCAAACCGTACAGGTAACAAACGTTGTGCATCTATTTTAATCAAAGCCAAATCCGTTGAAGGGTCAGTCCCAACGAGGCGAGCCGTATATTCCCGTTTATCGTCAAGTGTCACTTGTATATCCGTCGCATCTGCAATAACATGATTATTGGTGACAATATAACCATCAGGTGAAATAATAACGCCTGAACCTGTCGAAGCGCCCACGACGCCATCATTCCAAAAATTGTCAGCACCGCCATTAGTCAAGGCTTTTATGTTGACTACTGAGGGGGTAATCGTGGCTGCTGCCGCAATGAAATTTGTCGGTGAACTGGACAAAAACTTGCGTTGCAGATTGCCCGAAAGCGTAAAATCGGCATAGTTGGCATAACGGGCATTTGTACCATCGCGCAAAACAACTTCGCGCGGTGATTCAAAATAACGCATACCTAAAACGGTGAAAATAGCCGTTGCAAAGGATGCAACAACGGCTATGAAGATTGTTCTATGATTATTATTTATTTCTATCATCGGGCGAATATTGTTTGTTTGGTACAAAACAGTGATCATGACATACCGGTTTCATCTGTGATTTCGATTTGTAAAGTAAGTATGAAAATGAAATGTTTCATAATGTTTTAATCATTATTAACTAAGTTTTCGACATTCATCTGAAAAAACATTTATTAATGGTCAAGTTTTATCTATGAACGTCTGACATATTGGCTTTGTTATTCAAATTTCAAATTTTTATTTTATTTCAAAAGATTGAGTGTCAATTTTTTAGCATAAAAAAAATCAATTTTATCTTTTTATTCGATTTAATTTTTAGCTTTACATTTTAATAATTGAAATATAGAATATGAACAATTGTATTTATAGATTGTTTTAATACAAAATATAATCAATGTTTACATTATTCCAATTATCCCTCCCCACGAAGGCTCAACTTGATGCGCTTATTCACACTCAAAAAAACGCTGAGCTAACGTATAATAAAAGTACATTACAAGATTACGACAACGACAAAAACCAAGTGTTTTTAGGCAATGGTGATGATGTTTGGGTTGCAGCTAAACGAGCAATGTCAGAATGGGCAATGTTTCCAGATGGTTGGGCGCATATTTATTACCAAAATCCAACTTTTACTGAGGGGGATATTGTTGTGATGTGTGCAAAGGTCTTTGGCGTTTGGTGGCTCAATGCGTCTCGTATTTTGTATGTTAATGATGATGCGCATCATTTCGGTTTTGCTTATGGCACGTTGCCGAATCATGTGGAATCAGGTGAAGAATTGTTTCAAATAACCAGAGATGAGCAAGGAGACGTTTATTATACACTGACAGCATTTTCGCGCCCTCGTTTTTGGGCGGTCCGGTTGACCTATCCTTTATCACGTTATTTTCAAAAGAAATTTATTAGAGACTCGCTTCAAAAAATTAAAAAACGCACACATGAACAAACCCAACTCAAATAATAATTGGCTTACAAACCCTTTACATCCGCTTGGGATTTGGCTGAAACTGTCTGTTTTGGCTTTTGTTTATATACTTTTAGAATCCTCTCCATCACAACCCACTTGGGCTGTTATTCTCGTTTTATTTGCTGCTTTATTTCTTGTACCTATTGGTTTTCAACAGATTAGTAAGCGTCAATCAATGTTTCGGATGGACGCTGATGGTTTGGTTTTACACATGCCTTGTGTTTTATTCTTAGCCATGAGTTTTCTTTTAGATCGCGGCAATTTAGCGGGCATCTTTGCCTTGCCTTATGCAACATGGTGTGTCGAAACTTTTTTGCGCGGATTAAAAATAGAGAAGAATTTGGTATACCTCACAACCGCCACAGTTTTTGCTTTCTTATCCATTGGCTCACTATGGCTTCTCTTTTACCGATTTGGTATCCAACCCCTTGGTTTTTCAAGTTGGATAGTCATTTTGACGGGCGTTCATTTCCATTATGCAGGTTTTACATTACTAACATCATTAGTCCTTTTTTTATACCAAAAACCTGATGATAGATGGACTCGTATTGTCAGTATATCTGTTATTATTGGTGTTTTTTTTACGGCTATTGGTATTACTTTGACTCAATCAGATTATAGTCATATCTATGAAACTCTTGCAGGTGTTTGGATGGGCAGTACTGCTATAGCGGCGGGTTTTATTTTTATCAAAAATAGTTTTTTGGAAAAAAAAGCGACCAAAATATTATGGCTTTTGGCAGGGATTTGTTTAGTGATGGCTATGATTTTAGCGTGTCTCTATGCCTTGCGTTCTGTTATTCCTTTGGATATGTTGACGATACCTTTTATGCAAACCGTACACGGCACACTCAATGCCTTGGGTTTTGGTACTTTGATGCTTTTGGGGTGGGCACTGAAAAAAAAGTGAATACTGAATGTTGATTAACGAATTTTGAATTGTTGGAACTTTCATCAACATTCAAGATTCGTTAATCATCATTCAGTATTCAAAAAATACTGTAAATCAAACTCTTCCAATATCCGAATTTACGCCAATTTACGCCAATTTACTGAGGGGTAAGTATATATCGCTACAAAAAGTATTTTTACCATTAGAATACAATTCAAATATTATTGCCTTATCCAACAATCTAAATCAAGCCTTTTACAATGAAAAAATGCCTGTTTTTCACCCTTTCATGCCTGCTGTCATTACAAATAACAGCACAACAAACCCTGAATCCCGTTATCAAAAATGGCGGCGGTATCTTCGAAGTTCCTGAAGCAGTATCCATTGCAGACGTGACAATACCCTATAAAATAGTGTCTGAAATCACAGTCGGTCCAGAAAAGCCAGATTCGCTTAATCCTGGATTAGAAAAATTAGCAAGGCTTATCAATCTACATAGTCATGCAGGTGTTGCGACTAAGAACTTAGATCTTGTTGTTATCATTCATTTCAATGGCACAACAATGATATTGAACGACGAAGCCTATAAAAAGAAATTCGGAATGCCCAATCCCAATACGCGTCTCATCAATGAAATGGCAGACAATGGTGTTAAATTTTATGTTTGTGGTCAATCACTCTACAAACGCAAACTCGATAAAGAGCCTCGAAATCCTAACATTAAGCCTATTTTATCAGCTATGTTGGGACTTTCTACTTTGCAAATGAAAGGGTATGTGTTGATTCCTTAATCGAAATGCCCCCCTCAGTATTTCACCTCTTAAAAAGCCAATTTGAAGCAAAAATGTCTAATTTTGCGAAAAAATCAAGGAGATAAATCATTTTGTCTCTTTGATGCATCAAAAAATATAATGACAAATAAAAAAAATTTGCCCGATACTCAGAAAGCGCAACCCAAAGAAAAAGCCCGTTTGCACCCACGCAACAAGCATCGGGAACGCTATGATTTTAAAGCATTAATAGGCAGTTGTCCCGAATTGGCAGCTTTTGTGCAATTGAACATTCACAACGACGAATCCATCAATTTTTCAGACCCCAAAGCGGTCAAAATGCTGAATAAAGCCCTTTTGAAACATCATTATGATATTGACAATTGGGATATTCCAGAAGGCTATTTATGTCCACCAATTCCTGGTAGAGCCGATTATATCCATCATATTGCAGAGGTTTTGAGCCGATATAATTTTGGCAAAATACCGACAGGTGAACAGATAAAATGTCTCGACATTGGGGTAGGAGCGAACTGTGTTTATCCGATTATTGGACATAAAGAATACGGTTGGTCATTCATAGGTGTCGATATTGATGCCGCCGCCATTGAGTCCGCAAAGAACATTTTGGTATCAAATCCGACGCTCGAAAGCCACGTTGAATTGCGGTTGCAAGACAAGCCCAAAGACATTTTTTACGGCATTTTGGATAGGGAAGAACGCATTGACGTCATGATTTGTAATCCACCTTTCCATTCCTCACTTGAAGATGCCCAATCGGGAACGCTCCGTAAATTGAATAATTTGAACCCTAAAAAGGAGAAAATCACAGAACCTGTCTTAAACTTTGGCGGACAAAACAATGAATTGTGGTGTGAAGGCGGCGAAGTAGCATTTGTAGAACAAATCATTCGCCAAAGCCAAAGATTTTCGCAAACGTGTTTTTGTTTTTCTACATTAATTTCCAAACAATCGCATCTCAAAAGCGTCTATGCAGCGTTAAAAAAAGCGGTTGCATTGAATGTCAAAACCATAGAAATGGGGCAAGGCAACAAAACGAGTCGTATCGTTACGTGGACGTTTTTGAATCGGGAACAACAAGCGGCGTGGCGTGACATGCGTTGGAAGGAGCAATAAGAGTTACAAACATTACCCCCTCAGTATTTATTGAAAAAAGGGCTGTTTTTTTTGAAAATTGAGAAAAAAGACTAATTTTGTTTGAATTTTAACAACATTCTGCAATAGGTTTATTAAGTTAAATTTCGTATTTTTGATTTAAATTTTAATGAATGCACTTAGTAAAAATAGAAAATGAAACTTTAATTAGGATTCCTAATACGCTGTTAAATAGCAGTGAAGTTCAGGCATTTATACATTTTTTGGAAAAAAACGATGGGGCAAAATCTGAAAATAAAGCAACAAAAGTCCGAGACCAATTTGAAGTATTGTTCCAAAAATGGAAATCAGAAACGGCTTTGCTTTCTTCTGCCACATCTATTATAAAGCATCCTGCTTATCGTCAAATCACAGATATGGGTGAGATTGTCCTACCATTTATACTTATAAAATTACAAAACGACCCGCAGCATCTTTTTTTTGCGCTTCATCAGATAACAGGAGAGAACCCCGTTCCGTATGCCCACGTAGGCAACCTTGAAAAGATGACAGCTGACTGGTTAAATTGGGGTTATCAAAAAGGTTATCTCAACTGATGGCTAAAAAATATTTATCACTTGATACTTTCCCCGCTTCGTTTGTCGAGCCTTTTGTTGTCACAAGTATAGCAACAGGTTCATACAACTGTATTGCTTGGGCTTTAGAGGATACAACACGTTTTTATTGGACAGGACCACGAGAGTTTTTTTACTGGCCATCAGATTTGCCAAGAGAAGAAACAGTGGAGTCCTTTGTTCAGCTTTTTTTGCAACATGGCTTTGAGATTTGTTCAGATACATTAAAAGAAAGAGGTTTTACAAAAATTGCGCTTTTTACCAAAGAAGGGTTTCCTACACATGCTGCTCGGCAACTGACCAATGGGTTGTGGACAAGCAAATTAGGCTGTTGGGAAGATGTAAGACATACACTTTCTGCTATTTCAGGAGGCTTATATGGCTCAGTTGCATTAGTAATGAAAAAGAAATCAACCATAAAGCCTAAGCAGAAGTAGCCAATTTAACCTAAAAACCCCAAAATCTCCATCCAAACATTCTTCAAAACAGGTACTCCCGCAACCAAATTCTTTTGCCGAGTTTGCAAAACCCGTTCTCCTGGAAAGGTGATTTTATGCGATGCGTCAATAGCAACAGACTGATGATAGTCCTCAATAATATTGTTAATAATCTGCGAAATGCTTGAAGAATTGCCCAATTTCGTTGTGTCAATGGCAATGTAAACCTGCGAAGAAGCCACTTCTGCCGCTTTTTGACTGATTTCATACGTTGCTAAACCGCTTGACAACACAGTGGCTAAAATATCTAACAACAAAGACAATCCTGCGCCTTTCCAATAGCCAACGGGAATTGACCGCCAAGATTCGAGTATCAAATTAGGGTCGTCGGTCAAATTGCCGTCTTTATCATAACCACCTGCAACCGATAATTTCTCATTTTTCATCGCTGCCGATTCCATCGCACCAAAGGAAAACTGCGACATCGCCATGTCCAACACAATGGCTTCGTCTTTGTAAGGAATGGCTAAAACCAAGGGGTTATTGCCCAATTTGGCATTTGTTGCACCCCAAGCGGGCATATTTGCCGTCGTATTTGTCCAACCAATAAACACAAAACCCGCCTTTGCAGCTTGCCAACCATACGTGCCACCACGCATCCAATGATTGGTATTTGCCAAAGCCACACAACCAATGCCATGTTCTTTGGCTAATGCCATCACTTTGTTTGTGGCATTGATAGCGTTTGAAGGACCCGCCCCGAGGTTGCCATCCCATTGTTCGATGCCGCCAAATTTATGTATCAAAGTTGGCACCGCTTCGGGCTTGACAAAGCCTTGTTGAATGTATTGAACAAATCGAGGGAAACGATTGACACCGTGCGTATAGATGCCATCTATGCTGTTGTTGGTGAAAACGACAGCACATTCGGTCGCTCGTGCTTCGGAAAAACCATTTTGCAATAAAATGGTTGTAAAGGTTGACTGCATCTCTTTTGCGGATACAATAATGGAATCGTTTTGTGTGAGCATGATTTTAGAGACTTATGTTTTTTAAATTCATGTAAAAGTAAGGCTGATGGGTGAAAAATCATTCTTTCGACCTTGTTTTATTCTCGTTTTGTCCGATTGAAAAAGATAAATTTCCGTTAATTTATGAAGGAAAGCATATCGTTATTCTTGGATAAAGTACATACTTTTGTATCTACGACTATTGTTTGCAACACGTCGTTTACATAAAGGGGATTTCTGTTTTGTAAAATGAATAAATACCAAATTACATTATGACTAAAAAAATCGTTCTAAATTTTTCAAATATGGATTACGAAGTTGAAGGGATTGACTACCGCTACAACAACGCGCATCCACCTGTTTTTTATACTAATGCCATTGTGAAAGTACCTGAAAAATACTTCAAAGAATCCATAAGCATTGGGCTTCCTTTGGACAGGACTATGGAATTTGTTGAAAAACACAATGCGGGCATGGCAAAATATGTCCAAAAAGTCCTTGAAGGATACAGCGACCAACCCGAAAGTGAACTTTTGGCTTTTCAGTCATTAGAACACGATGGCTTTGATTTGAAACAGTTTATGATTTATATGTTGTCGGAATTGAATATTGAGATTGAAAAAACGTAAAGTAATGATAAATGAAGTCTTTGCAAGACTTTGATTTTCAACAACTTATCAATTCATCATTTCCTAAGGGTTTTTTAAAAAAACATTTAACCGTTTACCCACTTCATCCAAAGTCATCAAAACGGCTATACGTTGCGCACGGCGGCGTGTCTCTTCTCTTTCTTCGGCACTCATCTGTTTTGTCAAAAAATCCTTTGTAATCATCGTCGAAAACGGTACTAAACCAGTTCGAATGTCCATAACAAACGCTTCTGTTGTGGCATAAGCCTTTGTTTCATCTTTTTTCAAAACCTTTGATTTGTAGTAAATATCACTCGAAGATGAAAAAACCAAGAGGATATCTGACTGCATCCGAACAGCCGCTTCGCGCAACTGCGTAATTGTCGGTTGTGCCGAAAGCATCAACGACGGAATGATATTGACCCGCTTGACTTTTGGATTGCCTTGAAGGTTAGCAACTAAAGTATCTACAAAACTTTGATGGGCTTTCACACTGTTTTCTTCACCGATGCCATTGTAGAGATATTGAAAACTGCGATTGGTTGTGCCAAACTTATAAATAGCAATACGCAAAGTATCGGGCAAATGTAAATCCCCATCGAGCAGTTTTTTGACGTCATCTTCGTCAATTGTGCGGTCTGTGGCATTGAAAAGTGACTGTGTAATAGGTTCTTTTTGTTGTGAATATCGTGCATAACGTTGTGATTCACAACTGGTTATCATTAACAAAATACCAAAAAGCAAGAAGTCTTTAAAAATAGTCATTGGATAAAATTTAAGTGCTTAAAAAGGTGAAAATACTGAGGGGTGTCAAACCGGCGGCCAGCCCTTTGGAAATTGTCCAAACACAGTGCGATACGCTTGAACAACTTTTGGCGGTGGTTTGTACAAGGCATCTTCTCTTGCTTTGGCGTTCATTTCTTCAATTTTGGCTTTGAAATCGTCCTTTGCTTTTTGCTCCTCTTTTTGTTTTAGTTCTGCTTCAAGGGCTTTATTCGGGTCATAATTTTCAGGTTTATCTGGTGTTTGACCTTTGGCAGAAGATAAATCCACAAGACCCATTTGTGTAAAATTAAAAACCCAATCGCAGCCCGCTTTTTTCAAACGCTTGAAAATCAATTCATAGACGGGCGAATAATCACACGTATCGTCCTCTTTGGCACTATTGCCCATATAAAAATCAATATAACTGTATTCCTTCCCATTCGTCTGATTCAACAAATCGGCAATGAAACTGGCTGAACCTCGGAATGAACCAAGATGATACACCTTGTTATCTTTCACAACATCGTTATTGTCTGAAAAAATATCCCAAACATAACTGCCAATGGTTTCTTGAAGTTCGACTGAATAATTAGGCTTTTCTGCTTGATAATGCGCCTTAAAGTCTTCAAAAGACTCAAATTCTTCAACGTTTTCTAAGCCTGCCATGCTGCCAGATTTGATACTTGCCATTAATCTATCCAATGATTTGCGAGCCTTTGCACCTTCATAAGCATTTTCAATAGACGGTGTGGGCATCACATAAGGCGTGTTTCCCCAACCATAGGGCGCAAGGGTGTGCATCAAATCGTCGCTGGCAAAACCATTCGGGAAAAGGTCTTGAAATAATCGCTGACATTCGGCATCTGTGTATTCTTTCATGTGTTGTTTTTTACAAAAATAGTGATTTTTGGGAAAATGAATGGTTTTTAGGGTTGAATTTGCCAATTTGACACGATTATACTGAGGGGGTGTCACCGATACTTATCTTGTTCTTCCCACATTTGTTCAACTTTTAGGATATGAGACTACTCATAAAAAGCCTCCAAATTCTTCAACAAAGCCATATCTACTTCCCAGCGTTTCAAATCCAGATGGTAAGCTTCTTGTGTTTTTGTCAAGCGCAAAGTATGTGGCGAGCCTTTTCTGAGGGTCTCCATTTTTAAATCAATCGTTGTGTTTCTGATGGCGGATTCCATCGCACTTCTTACAGCTTGCACACGGGCGTAGTCAAATACTTGTAGAGTAGGTGATTCTAAAAAAGGTTTGATAATTTCCCATTCATGGGTATAATAAGTGTCTTTTGGCACTTCTCTTGTCCACGTCTCTGGTGGTTTGGGCTTTGTTATCGTCCTTTTTATCAAATCTTGTTGGCAGATTTTGAATAAGCGTTTCGCCAAATTCAAGTCTTGATTTTTTTTAGAAGCCAGCAAACTGTCGGCTAAAACGTCATTGACGTATTTTCTCGGCATCGCTTTCACGAGGCTATTCACAGTGTCTGTCAACCATGTTTCATCATCGTTTTTGAGAACGCTCAACTGCAAGAGATTGTCCAAAATCGCTTTTGAATGCTTAGCATTATCCTCTTTTTCAAGAGCCTGTTCACTCAAAAAAGTCGGCATATTGCCCAGCCGTTTCATCAAAAAGGTGTTTGTCTTTTTTGAATCTGTATTTTGCAAGCCTTTCAATATCGCAGTAATATGCTCCACTCGGCTTATTTTATCTGATTTACCTGCCGCTTTAAAAGCTGATTTAAAAATAGCCACATCAAACGCATCAAGCAATTGCAACCACTGTTCGACGCTGATTTTATCAAAAACGCGTACCAATAACGTTTGACAAACCTCTGATTCGATAAATTTTTCATCATTCAATTTTATCAAAATGGCAACAACAACGCTAAAATCAGGCGGATTACGACTGTCTTTTAAGTCGTTTTCATCAAAATCAACAATCAGTTTTTTAACGGCTTTTTTGTCTGTGGTTTCCCAATTATTGAGATAATAAGTCAACCAAGCCAATTTGACTTCAATCTCTTGCTCGTCGAGTATCTCAAAATGGTTGCTTTTTCGCCACAACACAATTGCGCCATAATGATACCAATATTGGATGGTCATACCCGCATTGCCTGTATAACCTTCTGCTTCCTTTTCCATCGGTTCGCCTTCGCCGATTTCGATGTCCGTGATAATATCGTCCTCATCTAACGCTATTTCACTGAGGGGGGGCAAACCGTCCACCGCCCAATGCTCAATAGTGATGGATTCTTCATAAATCTCGCTGCCCATTACGCCATTTTCAGCATCGTCGTCGTCGTATTCATCGTAAGAACGGTATCTTCTACGGCTGCTGCGGCTGTATTCTACTTCTAAATCACCCATTTTGTAAGAAGTCATCAAACCCAATTTAGCATAAAAACCCGCTTTTTCTGCCGCTTCCATCAAGGCTTCGGCTCTCGGATAGTCATTGAGTTTCAAGGCTTCCATCGAAAAATTGGCGGGCGTGTATTGATGTCCCAATAAAACCGCAAAAGGGAATTCGGCTTCTGAACGGCTCAAAATTTCCGCTAAATCATTGATGGCTTCTTGATTGGCGGCGTGTTGAATCAGCACCTTTTCATTTTGTTTTTGCACCAAATTATAGACCAAACAGACGCGATGACCGCTTGTTATAGGCTTGATTTCATGTTCACAATCGGCGAAAAAAGCTGTAAAAGGCAGTTTATAATCATTTTCGGCATCCGAAAAATCAATAATTTCTTCTTCGCCATTAAAACGGACAAGCAGCGAACCACCTGAATGTCGAGAGGGCAAACCAATGATGAGCGTACCGAACATACCCGCCTCTTTTTCAGAATCTTTGTGCGGCAAAAAGAAATCGCCCGTTTCGTATATCAACAGTTTATACAAATTCGCAGAAATGGTTTGTTTTTCAAGCCCCAAACCCGCTTTCGTTTCAGCGAGCAGAGTATTCAGAAATTTGCCCCAATTTTTATTCAAAAAAGAAATGTTTTTGGCATCAATTTCCCAAGCACTGCGCACGTTTGGGTCAACAATCGTTTGACTGCCTTTGCCAAAAGGTGCTTTGTGCGCCACCTTTATCATCGTCTCAACTTGCGTGGTGGTGATGGGAAAACTGATTTCGTTTACCCCTTTTATAGCCAATCCCAAAGGCATAAAATCCTTCGTTCCCGACACCACAAAAGAGCCAGTGCCTTCGATTTGATTCAAAGTTTGCAGGAGTTCGGCATTGTATGTATCCATAATGATTCAAGATAAAATGAAAGAAAAAATAAGATTCAGTTGGGCAAAAGTACACTTTTTGAGTAAAAATATGGTTTTCGAGTAAAAGTTCAACAGTTTTGCTAAAGAATACTAATCTTTTTCAAAATTCATTATATTTGTTCAAAAAATAGAAAATGACGATTATTCAATTAGAAAGTTTTAAGAAGCAATTTATCTGGGGGGTATTTCCAAAACAAAACTAAAAATAAGACTATGTTTAATTTTAATGAAAGCGAAGCAGGTAAAGATGCGCCTGAAAGCTTTAAAATATTCTCTTTTGCTGTCACTGGAGATTTTCAAGAAACGGATAATCCGCATCGTAATATTCCACAAGCGATAGTGGAGCAAATGCACGAACTGCATATACAATCCCTAAAAGGCAGCCCCCTAATCATCAAAAAATTGGAGCGGTTGATTGCACAGTACCCCAAAGTGCCTGCGCTTTACAATTATTTGAGTGTAGCGTATATTGCTAAGGGCAACACCACAAAATTCGATAAATTGAACGAAATGTTGATAAAGGATTACCCGGGTTATCCTGTTTCGCGTATCAATCAAGCAATGCGACACATCATGCGCAGCGAATTTGACAAAGCAGAAGCTCTTTTGGGCAACGGTATAAGCCTGAATAATTTTTTACCCAATCGTCAAATATACCATATTTCAGAGGTTGTGCAGTTCTATGAAACGGTTGTTCGGCTGTTCATTCACAAACGCCAGTTTGATGCTGTGGACAACCACATAAAACTGTTGAAAGAAATTTCAGGAAAATTTGATGGTTTTCATAAAGACAAAATCAAACAATTGGAAGCAGAGAAAGTAGAAGAATTTGAAGAGATGCGGATTGAAAACTACAGTTTATATGAGGTAGAAGATTTCCGAAAACCATGGGTGGCAAAGAGTGAGACGATGCCTATTTTTACGCATCCCGAAATCCTTTGGCTTTATGAGTACAGTCTTGAAATACCGAAAGAAAAAATCGAAGCATTGCTTGCTTTGCCTCGCCCCACGCTCATTCAAGACCTGAATAAAGTGTTGGACGATGCGATGGCGCGATTTGATTATTTCTTCAATCAAGAATGGGACGACGCTACTCATTCGTTCCCTACCCACGCCTTGTTCATTTTGGCTGAATTACGGGCGACAGAGTCCCTAAGTCATTGTTTAAATTTGATTCGTCAAGACGATGAATGGACAACCTATTGGTGCAGCGATATGATAACTGAAACATTTCCCATACACTTTTACAAAATGTTGGGTGCGGATTTCAGTGTTCTAAAACAATATCTTTTAGAGCCGAATAATAATTCTTTTCAACGTATGGTGATACCTACCGCCATTTCCATTTTAGCCTATCATCATCCCGAAAGGCGGCAAGAATGTATTGGTTTTATGGAGGATATACTCAACGATTTTTATGATAACCGACGCAGTTACAAGGATATTATAGATATGGAATTAAACGAATCTATTGTTTCCGATTTGCTTGATTTGCAATCAAAAGACTCCTATCCAGTTATCGAAAAATTGTACTTAGAAAGCATGATTTCCGATGGCATTTGTGGCGATTTAGACGAGATAAAAGAAACATTAGACGAAGAGGCAGAAAATCACTTTTTCTTTCACGATACCATACCCACTATTTTTGAAGACTATAAAGATGTAGCGGGTTGGGGCAAACCGGTGTCCGATAAAGACCGTGCCGTTAGGGAGGCTGAAATCGAAGAAAATGGAAAGAAAATTCAAGAAAGCAATAAGAAAATGACGGATTTAAAAAAACAAATCGCGCATTTGGAAAAACACCCCAAAGCAGATTTACCTAAGGCGGGTCGGAATGACCCTTGCACGTGTGGGAGTGGGAAAAAGTATAAGAAGTGTTGTGGGGCTTGAAAAAGAGGTGAGATACTGAGGGGGTGTAAAAATGGCGGTTACAAATTGAGACCGCCATTTTTGTTTTAAAAATCAGTATTAGGCGTAATCTTATAATCCATCTTTTCTTCGCCAAAAGCGAATTGATACGATTTTGGAGCAGACTGTTTGTCCTTAAAGTAACTTGCCAATATTGGTATTTCCAAAATGTCTTGCAATTTCACGAGTGTTTCCAATGTTAGATTTTCACGACCTTTCACTAATTTATTGATATATTGAGGGCTGACACCCATTTTTTCAGCTAAATCTTTTTGTGTCCATTCCCATTCGTCTAATTTTTCCAGTATATCAACAGCAATATCTTGTGAAACACGCAACCATTGCCTGTTAGCGATGCGCCAATTGATTTGTTCTTCTGCTTTGATATCAACATCAGATACCAATGCCAAAAATTTTTCTCTATTAGTCTTCATAATTTTCATTTATTAATTCATAAAATGAATCGTTATCAAATATACCGTTGCGTTTGAGATAAACTTTTGCCGCTTCTAATTTATTTTTTTCTTTTATAGTATCGTCGTGTTCTCTCATTTTATGTACTAATTTTATAGCACCACCCGTGATCATAAAAAGATTGGTATCTATTTTAATAGCATATATTCTTAAATCATACCGCCTCCCTTTTTGTAATGACAGAACTCTTGTACCCATTTCTAAATCATTTAAAGGTTTGAAAAAAGTTTCTAAAGCTTGATTACGGCTATTCATTTTTATCATCAAGTCGTCTAAGTATTCTGTGTCTGCAATCGTGTTATCTATAAATTGTCTAATGTCTATTATATTATTTTGTTTAGCAAATAGGCTTAAATATTCGGCATCAATCCATAGATTCATTAATCGAGTATATTCGTCCTCTGCTTCTCCCTCATATTGAAAAGCGTATAATTTCCCTGCAAATATAGATACTATTTTCATTTAAATCAACCGATAGGTTTATTTTTTTATGCAAAATTTGATGTAATAGACGTATTTTGATTACAATATTCGACATAAAAATTTTATTGTTGACATTTTTTGAAACATAAAGTTTTTGGGAATATTTATTGTTTTTTATGTTAGGGAAATACTGAGGGGGTATAAAAAAAGGAGGTCATAAGTCGTAACCTCCTTTTTTATACAGAATTGAGCGTTCTATCAAATAACCATCAAATAAAAATTTGATTGATTATCAATGAGTTATGGTTTTTAAATAGGATGTAATTACCGTTCTATCAAATAACAATCAAATAAGAATTGGGCTTGGGTTGTCTGTATGGGGTGTTTTTGAAGTGAGAATACTGAGGGGGGATCAAAAATGGAGGTCACAAATTGTGACCTCCATTTTAAAAAAATCATGAAGAGGCTTACTTGAATTTACATCTCTATATTTTTGACTCTATGAATAATTTCAGCCATTGTCTTTTCAGTAATTTCTCCAAGTTCTGAATATAAATTACACCATATTTTAGGTTCATCATTGAAATTGATTTTATCAAATTGATATAACATGACCCAGTTATTATATCCTAAATCGGAACTAAGAATTTCTATGTCTTTTATTAATGGGTCAATTTCTGTTCTAAGTTTTTTGGATTCATCAAGTCTTTCAGCATCAGGAACTGCATGTATATATATTCCTATTCTTGGATTTATAGCTTTCTCACCATTGAAATCATACAATATTTGTAACCAAATATTATCGCGCCAGTTTTCGACTTGAAAATCTATCGAGGCATAATCAGGTCTATAATAGAAACGTAGCTCTACACTCTTTATAAGTTCGGTTTTTTTATTTAACCCTTCTTTTATTCGCTCGCCAAACTGACGAAGCAATTCTATTTTCACATCCCGTTTTGAAGGGAATGCTAAATACTGGTAACTTCGGAGAAGTAGAAAAAAAGTAACTTTAGCGAAAAAAAAATGATAGAAGAATACGTTAGTGATTTGTTATTATATTTTGGAGATA
>JAYVFS010000107.1:0-42830 GCA_043772905.1 Saprospiraceae bacterium
TTGAAGGCAAATGGTTCAAAAAGTTCGCTTGACAAACAAGTAGATTATGACAAGCAACTGTATCTTGTCGCCTTGCTTTCTACTTATTCTGAGATGGAAAGTGATGCAATGCCCATCTATAAAAAAATGATTGAAGCCAAGACTGATACGGCTTTTATCTATTCAGCGATGTACAAAGCAACGGTTGAAAAGGATAGAGACTTGGCGATGAAATATCTTGACGAGGGTTCAAAAAAATATCCAGAAGACACGCAAATATTATTTACTAAAATCAACCACTACTTGAAAGATGGTAAATTGGACATTTTAGTAACGGAGTTGAAGGAAGCAATCAAAAAAGAGCCTAAAAACGTAACGCTTTACTTCACTTTGGGCAACGTTTTGGACAATTTGGCGACTGCTGAAAAAGACGAAACAAAACAAAAAGCCTTAGCTGCTGAAGCTTTAGAATACTACACCAAAACGCTTGAATTAGACGCTAAAAACGTAGATGCGATTTACTCTATTGGTGCTTCGTTCTACAACAAAGCGGCTATTTACAGCAAGGAAATGAAGAAATTGGAAAGCGATTTCAGCAAAGAAGGTCAGAAAAAATATGACGAAGCTCAAAAACTAATGTTAGCTGAATTTGACAAAGCATTGCCTTATTTTCAGAAAGCAGAGGCTTTGAATGCCAATGACCGCAATTCGCTTATCGCTTTGAAAGAAATTTTTGCACGTAAAAATGACTTGAAAACAGCGAATGAATTTAAAGCACGTCTTGAAACAATAGACGGTGGTGGTAAAAATGCAGAATCTTTTTTTAAACAATAGATAAGAAATGATGAATGGTAAATGGTGAATGATGAATTTTTAGAAATCATGCATTCACTTCTTATTCATTCAATATTCTAAGAATTTTAAATCGGTTAAACAATTGGGTGAGAACCCGCGATGGCTAACATTGCGGGTTTTTTGTTTTACGTCAACTTTAAATTACTGCTTGTCATTTGCTCATTTTTCCTAAATTTGGGTTTTGTATGCTTCCATTTCATTAAAATACTGAGGGGGGTATTACCTCCAAGCCTAACCATCTACGTTAAAACATTAAAATGACTAGTAAAACCACCACTACACCGCTTATCAGCATCGAAAATATTTACAAAGCAAAGGTCAGATTGAAAAATATTGCGCTACACACACCTTTGATGTTTAACCTCAATTGGTCGGAAAAGTATGCTTGCAATATGTATTTCAAAAGAGAAGATTTACAGGTTGTTCGTTCCTATAAAATTCGTGGTGCTTATAACAAAATGTGTACTTTAAGCCAAGAGGCATTGGACAAAGGCATTGTTTGTGCCAGCGCAGGTAATCACGCACAGGGCGTTGCATTGGCTTGCAAATTGCTGAATGTCAAAGGCACTATTTTTATGCCTTCGGTAACACCTAAACAAAAGGTATCGAAAGTAAAGTTTTTTGGACGTGAAAACGTCGAAGTGATATTGACAGGCGATACTTATGATGCCAGTTACCAAGCAGCAAAGGAATATACTGAGGGGCAAGACAAAATTTTCATTCACCCTTTTGACGACGAGCATGTCATGGAAGGACAAGCAACAGTTGCTTTAGAAATAATTGAGGATTGCGATTTGCCGATTGATTATGTCTTTGTGGCGATTGGCGGCGGTGGTTTGGTGGCAGGATTGGGCAGTTATTTCAAGCAAATTTCACCCAAAACCAAGATAATTGGTGTAGAACCCTTAGGTGCACCTTCCATGCACGAAAGTCTGAAACAAGGACACGTTGTTGCTTTAGACCATATTGACACATTTGTGGACGGTGCAGCGGTGAAAAAAGCAGGTGAAAAAACATTTTTAATAGCTCAACAGGTTTTAGACGATATGATTCTTGTACCCGAAGGCAAGGTTTGTACGTCTATACTTCAACTGTATAACGAAGAAGCAATTGTCGCTGAACCCGCAGGAGCGATTACCATAGCGGCACTTGACTTTTATAAGGATAAAATAAAAGGTAAAAATGTTGTTTGTATCATCAGTGGTGGCAACAATGACATCACTCGGATGGAGGAAATTAAAGAGCGGAGCATGCTCTACGAAGGGCTAAAGCATTATTTCATCATTGATTTTCCGCAACGAGCTGGTGCATTAATAGAGTTTTTGAATCAGGTATTGAGCCCAACTAACGATATTACTCATTTTCAATACATCAAAAAGCAAAACAGAGAGACAGGTCCTGCAGTAGTTGGTATCGAATTGAAAGAAAAAAGTGAGTATGAAGGTTTGATAAACCGAATGGTTGAGAATGGTATTCGTTTTCAGACATTGAATGACAATCCTCGCTTATATGAGCTATTGGTTTAAGGACACTCTAAAGCATTAAACATAGCACATTCATTATATTCTATTTTTTATTTTGTATATTGCGAGGCAAATTTTTTACATAACCCAAATTAAAACGCTTTAAACTTCAAATAAAAATAAATAAATATTTGTAGTACAAGACGTTACAATGTAATATCTTTGCCTACGAATCAATTTTAAAAACTTACACAATTCCAAGCTATGAGAGCAGTCATCGTCGAAGACGAAACAAGCGGGATGAAAAACTTACAGAATCTTCTCGCCAAATATTGTGAACATATCGAAGTCGTCGCCACAGCAGAAGATGTAGAAGGAGCAGTAAAAATGTTCAATAACCCAACGGTCATGCCGGATGTCGCTTTTTTAGATATCAGCTTACCTGATGGATTGGTTTTTCAAGTATTGAACCAAGTTGAAGACATCAATTTCGACATAATATTTGTCACTGCCTACAAAGATTTCGCTATCAAAGCTTGCGATTACGGCTCAATTGGTTATATCGTGAAACCGATAGACCCCGACGAGTTACAAGCCGCTGTTTCGAGAGTCCGTACAGGAAAATCCAACAAAATCAAAGAACGATTAGAAGTCACCAAAGGGTATTATTCAAATCCGAATGCTTTCGGTAAAATGAGTATATCTGCTGTTGATGGATTTTATTTTATCAATATCAAAGAGATCATGCGCCTTGAAGCGGAGGACAATTACACCCATGTTTTTATGAAAACAGGTGAAAAGATGACTGTAGCAAAAACGATTAAGTCTTATGAAGAACTGTTGTCAGGTGTTAATTTTTTTAGAGTGCATAAAAGGCATCTTATCAACTTGAATTTCATGAGTAAATTTATGAAAGGCGAAAGCCTCGTTGTTATGGATGATGGTATGAAAATAGACGTGTCGCGCCGTCGTCGTCCACAGTTTATGGAATTGATGAAACGTTTACAAGTTGAAATACAGGAATTATAAGAGATAGATATTATTATTTTTAACTCATTGATATTCAAAGATTTATAAAATTGGGCTATATTTTTTGTTAAAAAAAATATAAGTTATTGCAACTATATTTTGTGGGATTACGTAAATTTGATTATACGCAGAAAACAGACATTTCCGAGAACTAAGCTCTCAGTTCAAACACGGTTTACATCAATCTTTTTTGATTAATTTTTACGGTAGTGATTTTCAGATGTTTAAGCATAATCTTATTGCTTATGTTATAAATTCTGAAATTAGTTCTACTGTAATTTTGTTATAAGCGGAAATAATCCTATTTTTAATCCACCTAAACGTTGGAAGACCACCCATGAATAAATTTAAGTCATTATTGAGTGAAGACCATAACTTACTTTATACGAATTCTACAAATCCAGGTACTATGATGGGAGACAAAAAAGGAGGCAACAGCAATCATGGTTCAAAAAGTCTGCAAGACCTGAAAAAGGAATTGCAAGAACTGACAAGTCAACAGTCCCTTACAGTTACAGGGGGCAAAGCATTGGAAAAAGACAAATGGAATAACCACTGTGGTGGTATCGTTCCACAATGATTTTTCCAATAATGTCTTATGAACCATCGCTCCACTTAAATGTGTTGAGCAAAGAATTGACACGTTGCAAAAACTCAAAAATCGGGAGGCAAGCTTATGCATTGTCTCCCAATTCTTTTTTTAGGAATAAACAATTTAAATTAACAACTTTTATTAATTTTGAGCATTATTTTCGGCAAGCACCCCCTCAGTAAAATTCCTATTTCAAAATTGGAATTTGGAATTTGAAATAAAACGATGCTTGTCGTTAACAAAATATCCTTAAACATGCCCACTCATGCTCCCGTAACAACGCGTATCAAAGAAATTGAAAATCGCCTCAGTCATATCGAAGACGATGGCAGTAAGATGCTGGCGCTTAGCGAACTATCCGAATTTTATACTTTTACGAACATCCGTGAAGCCCAAAAACTATTGGCAGAACTGCACATTCTGTTACAAAAACATCGACATCCCGACTTTTTGTTGCGTTTTCATCTCAATACGGCCATTGTTGAAAATCAATTTTACAACTATAAACTTTCTGAAATCCATTTCAAACATGCATTAGAAATCGTTGAAGACCAAGGCAATATTAGTCAACTTGTTGAAGTCTATATTGACTACGCCGGGACGCTTATAAATCTCAATGAGAAAGAAAAAGCCATGGAATTTATTGCAAAAGCACAACGACATCTTTTAGCTTTTCCTGATAAGCTCTTGTCTGCTCATTTGATTTGCCGCGAAGGAATTGTTTGGTTACATTATACTGATTATGACAAAGCAACTGAACGGCTCTTTGAAGCAGAGAAGCTGTTTGCAGACATTGAACCTAAAATATTGAAGATAAAGGACTTATACTTTCAAACACTTGTTTATTCGGGACTGGGGCTTATTTTTGAGAAAACTGGAGACCGTGAACGTTGTGTAAAAGCCTATCGCCGAGTCGTTGAAATGTGTGAAAAAGCAGGTATCAGAAGTCGTTTAGCTTGGCATTACGTCAACGTCGGCAAAGCCTATATGACTCTGAACGATTATGACAATGCAGAAGAGTTTTTTCTCAAAGCGGACCGCATTAAAGATGATATTAGCTTGTCTGCAAGGGCACATGCGACCGCCAACTTAGGTTTTTGTTACTATCTTGGTGGGCGTTACGATGAGGCTTTAAACCTCTACAATCGAGCAGAAATCATATATAAACGCAAAACAGATGATTACGAAAACCTATCCATTTTGTCCAGATGGAAAGGTTTGCTTTTTGATGCCATTGGCAAAACAAAACGGGCTGAAAAACGACTCGTCGAAGCACTCGAACTCGCCAAATTGGGTAAAGATATCAAGCAACAAGCCATAATTTGTCGTGACATTGCCGATATGTATGCCGATAAAGGTGATTTCAGAAATGCCTACGACTACGAAGTGTTACACAACCAATTTGTAAGAAAGTATTATGAAGATACCAATAAAATCAAAATTGACGAACTCGAATTTAAGTACGAAGCCGAGAGAAGAAGGAAAGAAGCAGAACTACTGCGTTTACAAGCAACAGGGTTGCAGCTAAAAGCCCTTCGTGCGCAGATGAATCCGCATTTTATGTTCAATGCACTCAATTCGATTCAATATTATATCAACAGCAACGACCGTGAATTTGCAGGTAAATGTTTGGCTCGATTTGCCAAATTGATGCGTGCAAGCCTTGAATATTCAGAATTGGAAGTCATTTCGTTAGAAAATGAAATCGAGTTTTTAGAAGACTATCTCCTTATCAATCAACAACTTAGGTTTGAAAATCGGCTTGAATATACCCTGACCGTTGACGAAGACATCGAAGAAGACATTATAGGCGTTCCCACTATGATTGTCCAACCGTATATCGAAAATGCCATTGAACACGGCATCAGACCTAAAAAAAGTGGCTTGATAAAAATCGAATTTAAACTCGTTGACGACACTGCTATCCTCTGCATCATTGAAGACAATGGCGTCGGTCGTGCGCGGGCAAGAGAAATTCAAGCCCTCGACGACTATCATCTGAAACATAAATCAAGAGGAACGAGTATTACTGAAAAACGTTTAGAGATTCTTCATGCTTCTAAAAAAAATGCGTTTTTCGTAAAAACTATCGACTTGATTGACCCCCTCAGTAATAAACCGATAGGGACACGCGTCGAAATTCAAATTCCAATTGTAGAAATTCCTTATAAAAATCAAGACTAATCCACAAATTAACTTTTAACGATAATCAACAGTTTTATGGTGAAACAATCTTTCGTACAAACCACCGAAGCCCCTTCTCTTTACGACAACCTCGATAAAATGTCCATTGCCGAAATGCTGCAAAGCATGAACGCAGAGGACAAAAAAGTGCCTTTTGTCGTTGAAGACGCTTTACCTCAAATTGAGGCATTCGTGAAAGCTGCTTATGAGCGCATGCGCGAAGGTGGACGGCTTTTTTATATCGGCGCAGGTACAAGCGGACGTTTGGGTATCCTAGATGCCTCTGAGATTCCACCGACTTATGGTGCCCCTACCGATTGGGTCATTGGTACCATTGCAGGAGGAGACCATGCAATTCGCAATGCCGTTGAATTTGCCGAAGACGATGAGGAACAAGCTTGGAAAGACCTAAAACTTTTCAATCCCGATGCCGGTGATATTCTCGTGGGCATAGCTGCTTCGGGCAGAACACCTTATGTGATTGGCGGCTTGCGCAAAGCACGCTCTGAGGGGTTGCTTACAGGTTGTATTGTCTGCAACGCTGGCTCTCCAGTTGCTGAAGAATCAGAATTCCCCATTGAAGTCATCGTAGGTTCTGAATTCGTTACAGGCTCAACGCGTATGAAATCGGGAACAGCGACTAAGCTCGTCCTCAATATGATTTCAACCAGTTTGATGATAAAAATGGGTCGAGTCAAAGGCAATCGTATGGTAGATATGCAGTTGACCAACGAAAAACTGGTCAATCGAGGTGTTAGAATGATTATGTTTGAATTGGGCGTGGACTTGAAAACCGCCACAACCTTGCTCAACGAACATGGCTCGGTTAGGCGTGTTATTCAAAATTTTAAGCAACCATGACCCCCTCAGTATAAAACCTCGAAAACGAGGTAAAAGGCAAAAAGAGATAAAACAAACAGCGAAAGTGTCATTCTGATGCTTTCGTTGTTTTTTTAGCGACAAAATGTCAGTTGCACTTTAGTCAATCTGCCATTTTGACCGCTATTACGACTTGGTATTTAAATTGCAATTATGGTTTCAACATTATTGCTTATTTTGATGTTGAATACATGATAGTCCGTTAGAAGACTCAAACACATTTTCTAAACTTCAAAATCAAAAAAAATGAAATTAGATATTTCGATACCGAAGGAATTATTAGCACAAATTGATTTTGCCAACACCGTCACTGGCGGTATGATCGAAACAAACGCTCAAGCTTGGCGCGAAGAAGATGGCTATAAATTGGTCTTAAAAGCACCGAGTGTGGATATAGATAAAATTCAAATCCAAACAGCAAACCAGCGATTTATGGTTTACTATATGATAGACGTATTGGAAGGTAAAGAGCAAATGCCTTACTTTTTAATCAACTTACCGCTTTCGCCAGAAGTCGATGTGGAACGCATTTCTGCAAAATTTGAAAATGGACGCATATATATACGTGCACCGTTCAACGATTGGGCAAAAGGCGAAGCGCATCATATTGTCATTGATAAATATTGAAAAAAGATTAGTTTGAGAAATATGGTTTAACACACAATTTTAATAGCTCTAAACATCGTTTAGGGCTATTTTTTCATATACCTCTCGCCAACGCTCCCACCCCTCAGTATTTGAAAAACTGGAATTGTGCCAAAGCGTCATAAAAGTACCGCCTACCTTTTCCGTTTCTTTTTTTAATATTTTCACACGTTCTACGGCTTCATCTGGACTTAATTTCAAGTAATCTCTAAGTGTCACATCCATGACTTGAAAAGGATAAATCCATAAATCTGTCACTTCATTTTTTGTCAAATCGAACCAACGAAAAGGTGTGGCAATACTCACTCGAAAACCAATATCATCCGCATAACCCATTGAGTAGTCTTGTTTTACGCCTAATGACAAAAGGTTATGATACGTTTCGGGAAACCGCAGTTTTAGAAAATGTTGCCGACTTAAAACAAGGGTTTGATGGGTCAATCTTTCGAACCGTTCTTTCTCTTTTTTCAATATAGATAAATCAAAATTAGACCGATAAGAAGGATGTAAACCCACAACGTAGTTTGATGAAATAAAACGAATAAGCTCTTGAAAAGCCGAATTGCGTTCATCAGGGTTTTTATCAAATTCGGCATGGTCGCCTAAAAGAAAAAAGAAAATAGGTTTGAGATTATTCTTTTTATGGACATCAAAAATATAGTCAAAAGTAAAATCAGGGTCGTCTTTTACCCCCCTCAGTATATTTGCCCTATTTTTTAATTCTACAACATTCAGATTGATTAAATCTTTGACAAAGCCGCCTATTGTTCTAAGAAAGCCTTTGTTTTTGTATTTCCATGGCATATCAATATCAAAAGTCGGTTGGAAACGATAGGACGGCAAAGTCGTTTTAAGTTCTGGAAACAACTCATTTAATCGTTTATTTATTTCCATAACCCATTGATTGACAATAGGTTTTTGCAAAAAATTATACTTTTTGGCAATACTTAATTTTGATGAAAAACGATTATGATTGTCCAATAAAGACGGGTCAACGACGTACTCTTCATAGCGCGTGACGAGTAAAAATATGGCTGCTAAAACATCAAAATCAAAAGGCGATGCGTGTAGGAAATAAGTAAAATCAATATCTATATGCTTCCTTAAAATCTCATTTTCAAACAAAACTGCTTGATTTTGAATAAAAAACGCTTGTATTTGGGGCTTATCGCCTGACATACTGAGGGGGGTGTCAGTATAAATTATTTTTGGTAATGTGCTACTTCGATACTCATTTTCATTTTGAGTAAAAATAATAGTCAAACCCAACAAATCTTGAAAAACAAGTTCTGCAACATAAACCAAACGATTGGTTATCGTATGAGAAAAAAAAACGATTGAGTTGTTATACATTAAGAAATTCTAAATTTTATATCAATTAAGTAAACAAATTTTAGGCTTTGACTGATAAATTCTCCAAAAATAGGACGTAATTTGCCACCTTAATTCTACATTTAGAAACAATCGTAGCTTTTTCATAAAAATCCTTTACTATCATCTAAAAATAAAGACTTAATTCTATATGTCTAAAGAAACCAACAACACAGCAGCAGCAGCAGAAAACAACAGCGGCGCAATGGGCATGTTCGGCGACATGAGCTTGTTGCGCGAAATCATCATGGGTCCTAAAGTCATAGAATATGAGCAAAAGTTCACAGATACGGATGCACTTATTCAGAAAAATGACAATACAACTCAGGCTCTCATTAAAAAAATTAATGACGAGACTTTATCGCACATTCAGAAAAATGAAGATGCCACTAAAGCTCGTTTTGAAGCTTTTGAACGTGATATAAACGCTCGTTTTGACCGTTTGGAGGAATTGCTGAACCAAAATGTTGACAAGATCAATACTCAGATGAACAATATGAGTAAAAATGACAAAGCAGGTTTGGCTGATTTACTCGTCGAATTGAGTAAAAAATTGAAAGACTAAATATGACAAACGGGCAATTGCAAGAACCACAAGACGAGACCGTATTGATGTCGCAACTGAAAGAGATTTTGTTGCGCGAAGACCGTTCTGCCCTTGAAGAATTGCAACGCACCCTAAACGAAAAGCAGTTATTGGCTGAAAAAATCAATCCTATTGTTGAAGATCATTTGACGTTTTTAAGGCAAAATTTCCCTAAAGAATACGCCAAAATTGTCAATCGAATGGTTGAACAAAAATTAAAATCAAGCCAAACAGAGATTTTAGATGTTATTTATCCTGTTATGGGAAAAATGATAAATAAGTATATTGCTTTTCAGTTTCAAGAAATGAAAGACAGTATCAATGCACGCATTGATGCACTTTTTTCAAAACAAGGTTTGATTTGGTGGATTAGGAACAAAGTATTTGGCATAGACAACGCAGAAACGCTGTTATCAAGTTTAGATACGCCCATCATAGAAGAAGTTTTTGTGATTCAACGCGATTCAGGTTTGCTTTATGGTAGTGCAGCTTTGTACCCCACAGTCAATCGGGATGTCGTTGCTGGTATGTTGACGGCAATTAAAAGTTTTGTAGAAGATGCGTTTGAACGTGAGCATGAGGATTTGGAAATGATTCAATATGGTACGTATAAAATCCTCATTGAAAACATGCCCTCTCACTATTTTGCTTTAGCGATAAGTGGTTCGATTTCAAATACTGAGGGGGCAGTATTGCGCAATCAAATTATTGATTTCATTCAAGATAATGAGCTATTACGAAGTAACAACTTTGATTCAACCACCCAAGAAAAAATTTCACAAGCACTTGACAATCAATTTATTGTACCACAAAGAGAGCGGTTACAAAAAATAAAAATAAAACAGAATCCAACAAAATGATTAGCAAAAAAGTCATACTTACAGGTAGTTTCGGGGTCGGTAAAACCTCGCTTTTCAATCGTTTTATCTATCAACAATTCACGGACAAATACATGACCACCATCGGTGTAAAGGTCAATAAAAAAGATATTTCAGTTGAAGATGAAGAGGTTTCCATGTTGTTATGGGACATTGCAGGAGAGATTTTGCAAGACAAAGTGCCCGCTTCTTATTTCTTAGGCGCAAGTGGTATTGTCTATGTCGTAGATTTGAGCCGCCCTTCAACGTTTGACAATATGGTAACTGATGTTCAATTTTTGACTGATTTACTACCAGATGCCTCACTCATTATTGTCGCAAATAAACTTGACCTTGTTACTGCAGAACAATTAGAAGAAATCAAGCAAAACATTAAACAAAAATGGGATTACGCAACAAGTGCTAAAACGGGTGAGAACGTTGAAGATATGTTCATCGAACTTGCTAAAAAATTAATCGCAAATCATTGGTAATGCAAGACACATCAACGCAATCAAATATAGTTATGAACAAAATTGCTCATCAGCAAATTTTGATGGATTCTCATGGTTTCATACTGGAGAGTACAGACACCATTTTTTCGACTCTTCCACAACGGCATCGTCCGGTGACGGATTGGTCGCCTTTTATTGAAAGCATTTTTCCTGTTTTAATCAATTTAGACCTCGATACGCCTGAGATTTTTATTCCTCGTGTTGAGTTCAAATCCAATGGCATTTCATCGTATTATGATTGTTCCTTTTTATGTATAGAATGGAATGGCATACAACCAACAATTGTCTGGAATATATTTGAAAATACAGAAGACATTGAAAAAATTCAACAAGAGCAGCAAGAAATCAATGAAAACCGTTTGAAAAAGGACAAATTATGAATCTGTAATCCTCTTCTTTTCCAGCCCCCCCTCAGTATTTTTATCAAAATCCCAAATGTGCATTATGCCAATGAAGTAATAACATAGTACATAGGTCCAATCCACAAAAGCAATCATCGTTGCCCAAAGCCACTAAAGGTGGTTGCGTAATAAAGCAAGGCAACCAAAAAGAGATTGCCTTGCTTTATATGAAAAATTAATTTTCTGAAAAAACAGCGTTGCCTTTATTGACCCACTCGCCCATGCCACCTGAATAGTTTTTCACATTTTTAAAACCATTTTTGGCGAGAAGTGAGGTTGCAATCGTTGCTCTGTCACCGCTTTGGCAATGAATCACGATTTGCTTGTCTTTGCTCAATTTATCCAAATTTTGAGGCAAAGTGCCTACAAAAATATTTTCTGCACCTTTCACATGAGCCGTATTGAACTCTGCTACACCACGTACGTCCACCACTTGAACATCTGTTTTGTCTAAAAGCGTTTTAAACTCTTCAATAGAGATGATTTCATTTTTTTCAAGCGGAAGACCCATTGCTGCTACATCAGAAGGAATAAAACCGTGGATATTATCCAAACCAATACGCATCAACTTGCGGGTAAGGTCGTCCATTTTATCTTCGTCAGCTACCAAAATGAAAGGCTCGTCGTAAGTTAAAAACCATCCCATCCATGTTGCAAAAGCATTGTTTCCTTGAATGTTAATCGTACCTGCGATATGACCTTGAGCAAAATCTACTTTATTGCGCGTGTCAATCACTTTCATCCCGTTATTCATCGCTTCGATGAAATTTGAAGGTGACAATTGGGCATGTTTAGGAACTGAAGTCAACAATGGACGGTCAACTTTATTCAGTTTTTTCATCATGGCAAAATACTTAGGCGGCTCTGGTTGGTCAGCCAAAAGGAATTTCACAAAACCATCTCTATCGTTTTCGTATTGCAAAGCCCAGTTGCGTACTTTTTCGTAACCCACTGTTGTACTTGGCACAGCACCCAATGCCTTGCCGCAAGCCGAGCCTGCACCATGACCAGGCCATACTTGAACATAGTCAGGGATTGCACTGAATTTGTTGATAGATCTATACATTTCAAGTGCACCTGCATCGGCTGTACCCGTAATACCCGCCGCTTTTTCGAGCAAATCAGGTCTGCCAACATCGCCAACGAAGACAAAATCGCCTGTGAACAACATAACAGGTTTTTTAGTAGCAGGATGGTCGGTCAATAAAAAACTGATACTTTCGGGCGTGTGACCAGGCGTGTGCATGACTTCAAGCGTCAAATTACCGACTTTGATGATACTGCCATCTTTCAAACCTTCGTGTGCAAACTCGTATTCCCAGCCTTCACCACCTTCATCTGAAAGGTATATTTTAGCACCTGTCACAGCGGCTAATTCTCTTGAACCCGTCAAAAAATCGGCATGAATATGCGTTTCGGTGATGTGGGTAATTTTCATATTGTTTTGCTTGGCAATTTCGAGATATGTATCAATATCTCTTTTTGCGTCAATAACAATAGCGACACCCGCTTTTTGGCAACCAATGAAATAACTGGCTTGCGCTAAACTCTTATCATATACGTGTTGGAAAAACATGATGAATATTTTTTTAAAAAAAGTGATTTAAATCTTTATTAATTTATGATACAAAGTTGAGGGTTTCATAATCCAAGAATGGTTACTTTTGTTACATTTAGCACCTATTTCAAGAACAATTCTTTAACGATAATATAAATACCCATAACCAAAACAAACCAGCCAAAAGCCGTTTTCAATTTATCGCCAGGTACTTTTTTAGAAAGATAAATGCCGATAAAAATACCGACAACGGCTGCTGCAGTAAAGCTGCCCAATAATGACCAATCAATAATTTCATCGCCTTGCATATCGCCTACAAAACCAATTAAAGATTTGGCAGCAATGATGAAAAGAGACGTGCCAACCGCTAATTTCATTGGCATTTTAGCCAATAAAACCAAAGCAGGAATAATCAAAAATCCACCACCTGCACCGACCAAACCTGTTAATAAACCGACAACCGCACCTTCTAATAATATCATCGGGTAGTTATAAGTCATGGGTGCATTTTCATCGTTTGCATCCTCTTTATTTTTGCTCGGTCTAATCATCGAAATAGACGCAGCAATCATAACAATGGCGAATAAGACCATAATGGCAATAGGCTTTGTCACGACAAATGCCCCAATCGTCATTATTTGTTTCGGAATAAGCGGCACTAACCACAAACGGGTTATAAAAACCGCCGCAATGGACGGAATACCAAAAATAAGAACCGTTTTAAAATCTACTTTTTTCTGAACCGCACTTTGCACACCGCCTACTAAAGCCGTTGTACCAACAATAAAGAGTGAGTAAGCCGTCGCCAATACAGGCTCAACGCCCATGACGTAAACGAGAATGGGCACTGTTAATATCGAGCCTCCGCTACCAATTAAGCCTAATGAACTACCGACAATCATTGCCAACACTATTCCTAAAATGACCATAACTTAGAGTGATTTTAAAATGTTTTAATTCTAATTTTTTCGTGCTGCAAAGGTAGGCTGGCTAAAAGCTGTGGTTAGTTACAAATGTTACAAATGGAATTTAGGGTTGCCAGAAGTGACTAAAATAAAAGCGTGTTCATCTTACGAAAATGCAAGATGAACACGCTTTTATTTTGGGATATACCCCCTCAGTATTTTACGAAAAAATGCTCATTCATTGAAGGCTTTGAGTAATTTTATTTCATTTCTGTATAAAATCAATTTACCATCATTCTCTAAAAGTTTGAGCAAACGGGATATGACAACCCTTGAGGTCGCTAACTCATCTGCTATTAAATTATGTGAAACTTTTACGATGCTTGACCCCGAAAGGCGTTGTTTTTCTTTCAAATAATTGATAAGCCGTTGGTCCAATTTATGGAAGGCAATACTTTCAATGGATTTGAGCATTTCATTGAAACGGTCATTAAAACTCCGCATGATATAGTTTTTCCATGAAGGATACTTGCAAAGCCATTCATCTAATTTAGCATGTGGAATGCCTATGAGTTCAACATCATCTTCGGCAATAGCCCGCACTTCGCTTTTTTTAGCTTCCATACAACAGCTATATGCCATTGAACAACTTTCGGAACTTGAAAGATAGTATAAAAGCAGTTCTTTACCATTTTCATCTTTGCGCAGCACTTTTACAGTCCCTTTCACAATGAAAGGCATCATGCGAATATGTTTATCATAATCCATAATAATATCACCTTCTATGAAGGTTTTGGTTTCACCCAGTGCTTCTATCTCTTTTACTAAATTGGCTTCAAAAATGGTTGAGAGTTGTTTGTTAAATGTCATATCGTTGCGTATTATCTAAAGGTAAAACTTAGCTATCAGTCTTGAGCTATCAGAAATCACCTTTTTTAAGCCCGTTTTATATAAAATATGCTTGAATAACTGAAAGCTAAAAGCTGATGGCTAAGTTTTTACGATTTAAAAATGATAATTGAGTATAAAATTGTAAAGCGTCACATTCACCTTATTAATCACAAATTTATCATTATTATAAACTTCACCTCTATTTAGTTTATGCGATAATAATAATTGTGCTTCTAAGCCCTTGAAAACACCTTGAAAAGTGTAGCGGACATCGGCATTGATTTGAGCGTATGAAGGTAATCCATATTTATTAAGCCTATAATTTTTAACATCAGGTAATTGATAATAACCCATTGCTAAAGAAGTTTTCAACCGTTTTTTAGGCATATTGTAGTTTATTTTACCCATAATAGCATGCACATCGCCAAAACCTTCGTTTCTTTCACGGGGCATAAAAGTAAAAAATGGATCTCGACCCCATTCACGAGGCATAAGATAACGTCCATCAGACGTAATGCGATTGTAATTAACAGATGCTTCTAACTGCCTGTTTTTCCAACCTACTTTTGCCCCGAAAGTTATGGCTTTGCCGTTTTTTTCAAAATAGGTTTTAGTAGGGTCTTCATTGCCGCCATCTTTTACGGCATCTTGGCGAATAAATTGCCCTGCGGCAAAGAGTTTTGAATCGTTTTTAAAAGGAAATTCGCCATCAACTTGCAACATCGCTGTATTAAAAAGGTTGTCAGCATGCAGTTCCCATGCTTGTAATTTCAAAAACTTATTGATTTTTGTATTGATACCCAACATGGCGACGCTTTTGCTTTCTAAATGTCCCGCATAGCCCGATTTCACACCATTACTATTGACACCCACAGAATATATGCCTATGGATTCGCCTATATCATAAAATTCCGTAGTGCCGCGTGGCGAGATAGCATACAGCCAACCACCTTCGATTTTCGTGTTTTTAATAGCATTCACCTCGCCCCATATACCCTCACCTGTTGGGCGCATACGTCCATCTTGCAGATTAATAAAAGGCGTATTCAAGAGTTGTTTACCGAAGGTGACGTTAGATTTTTTGTAATTATATTTCAAAAAAAACTCCTCCAGACGGTCAATATTCTTTTTGTTGGTTGGGTCTTCTTGGTCAAATAACCCAATTTCGTAACGGTTCATTTGTGCTGTTGTCGCATCGGGTTTTGTAAAATCGCTCGACCCTAAGTTGAAAATATAAAAACCACTCACCCCAAACTGAAAGCCATGAAAATTTGCCGTTTCAAAGCGGATACCACCACCGACCGCATTGGCATAATAATCCGTCAAATTTTTATCATTATCCGTAGCCATAAAATAATATCTGAAATGACCCTGAAATTGCCCATTTTTGAAAGCCCTCAATAGGGAAGTCGTATCTTCAGTTTGGCTTATTTGACCTTTCCACATATCAGGTTTTTCATTTACTTCTTGGTGCTGTGCTTTGATAACAGAATTTAATCCTAAAATTAATAATATCAGAGAAATATACTTATTCATAACTTTAATGTTTTACATAAAATGAAACAAAAAAAGCATTAAATAAAAGGGCATTCAGAAGAATATCTAAATGCTTGTTTTTATTTAATGCCTCCTAATATCTTCGAGCCTATGTTTAAATAGGCGTTTTAATGTGGCAATTTTTCTTTAAAATAACCATATAAATACGTGCCGACAGTGGCAAAGAAAAACACAATGACCATACCCAGATAACCATAACCGATGTTAACGACCATCGGACCGGGGCAAGCACCACTCAACGCCCAACCCAAGCCGAATATCGTACCACCCACCAAATAGCGGACGATAGATTTTTCTTTCGGATAAAATGTAATCGGGTTGCCGTAAAAGTCTTTTAAATTGAATTTTTTAATCAAAAAGACACCTATTACACCCATAACAACGGCTGTACCAATAATGCCATACATGTGAAAGGCTTGAAAACGGAACATTTCCTGAATGCGATACCAAGAAAAAGCTTCCGATTTTGCCATGACGATACCGAACACGATACCGAGTATAAGGAATTTTAATAATTTCATAAGTTGCGTTGAATAATGTTTAAGAAAAAATCCCCTTTGGGGAATTTAGAAGCTTACAAAATCAAGGGTAATAAAACAAAAGTCATCAACAAACCGCCGATGAAAAACCCCACAACAGCAATGAGTGAAGGCACTTGCAAATCAGATAAACCACTGATAGCGTGACCTGATGTGCAGCCGCCTGCATAGCGCGCACCAAAACCAACCAACAAACCACCTATTGCAAGGATTAAAAAACCTTTCAATGTAAAAATGGCGTTTAAGCTAAAAAGCTCATCGGGTTGTACTGATGTTGGTGCTGAAATGCCTAAATTGGATAAATCTTGTATGGTCGCAGCCGAAATATTAACAGGCTCGCCAGTGGATAAAAATTGACTGCTGATAAAACCACCGATAATAGCACCTACCAGAAAAACAAGATTCCAGATTTGACCTTTCCAATTGAAATCGAAAAATTTTGCGGTTTTCCCTGCGCCCGCAACCGCACAAATAGTTCTCAAATTGGCAGAAAAGCCAAAGGATTGACCGAAAAAAAGCATAAAAAACATAATACTCGCTATGGCAGCACCTGAAAACCACCACGACCATGTTTGCTTAATGAGTTCTAACATTGAATATTAAATTTTATTAAAAAGAGTGTTGTAATATATTAAAAACACATGAGATACTGAGGAGGGTATTACCCTAAATGAAATGAGATAATCGGCTTGAATAAGTGATTAATCAATTTTTCGGTGGCACTTTTATGGAAAAAACCGCCTTTGCCATGCGTACCGATGCAAATAATATCCATTTTATATAATTGCTCAAAATGCATCACGCCTTTTTCAACATCGCTGTCTTTAATGATATGCGCTTCAATATTGTTAAGGTTATTGTCTGCAGCAAATTTTTTCATTTCATTCAATGTCGCTTCCTCTTCACTCTGAGTTTGTCTTGAAACGACTTGTAATAGGTGTACTTTTGTATTAAATGCTTTGATGAGTTTATGGAGCAAAGTCATATCAACTTTTTCATGTTTGGTAAAGTCATGAACCAACAAAATATTTTCAATATTCAAATCCGACCTATCGCACATCAAGGTCAATAAAGGCACTTTTGAGCGTCTGGCGATGCTTTGCGCCTCTGTTCCCGATAACAATTCTTTCAAACCCCAAGCACCTTTTGTACCCATGACGACTAAATCGAAGCCCTGTTTTTCAGCGAAAGTGACGGTGTCATGCGTCACCTTACCCAATACCAAATGCGTATTTATGTCGTTGCCATACAATATTTTCAGATTGTTGAGATTTCTAGTTGCTATGTTTTTTTGAGATATTACATAATTCACATCAATTTCACCGCAGGTCTCAATTTTACCTTTTTCATCCATCGTCACGGTATCAGGTACATCAAGCACATGGATAAAGTGTACATCTATTAAGGCTCTTTCTCCCAATTTTTGCACCATCGTATAAGCATATTCTGCTTGTACAGAAAAGTCAGTCGGAATTAATATTTTAAGTGCCTCTGTGCGTGGAGCGTCTATTTTCTCTTTTTGTGGCTTGGGTTCGCTTTCTACTTTTGGGCATTTGACATTTTGCCATGCCCCTTTGTTTTCTATGTTTTTGATACCCGCTTTTTTGAGCAAATCCATAGCGAAATTCGCTCGATTGCCACTGCGGCAGACCAACACGATTTTATCGTAAGATCTAAGACTTTCTATATGTGAAGAGAAATTATCTAATGGATAATTGACGCTACATTCGGCATGACCATCGTATTGCCATTCTTCGGGCGAGCGTACATCTATTGTTATTGATGCCATTTGTAAAATATTTATTGATATTATAATTGCACATAAAAAAATCCAGCGAGTTTAATTTAAATATTTCGCTGGTAAACAATACGCTTATTGAGTATTGATAATGCAAAGGTCGCTATTGAAACGAAGTCGGTTTGTTACTTTTGTTACTTTTAAAAAGTCATGGCGCAAGGTGATACTTATCATCTTGACAATATGAAATAATATTGTACATTTGCACTTGTAAGTGAATATTCACTCACTTTATCAATAAAAACAAATCAAGATGAACGGTAAAAATAACATCGCTATTGGGTTTTTAACAATGGGGCTTTTTATGGCTTACGGATTCCTCTTAATTTATTTGAGGGATTTTGCACCCGACAAAGAAGCATGGGTCAACAGTTACTCAATCGGCAAACATTTTGAAAGCCGACTGGCACACGTGCACGGCAATTTATTTGCTTTTTTGAACATCCTCATCGGCTACCTTTTGCTGCATTTTAGAGAAAAACTCAATAATGTAAAAGCGATTTCGTGGCTGGCTTTAACGGGTTTATTGATGCCTATTGGCATTTTATCGGAAGTCTATTTTGGAGTACCCCCTGTCTTAGTTTTAATAGGTGCCATTGCCATGACCGTCTCTGTTTTATGGTTGGGTGTCTCTTTTTTAAATTTAAAAATTAATACAATTTAAAATAATCATTGATGACTGCGGAAATCACAAATAGACAATTAGAAATCATAGAAGCAGCGGGTAAAATACTCACTGAATCAGGCATTAATAGCTTGACTACCAAGAACTTAGCTCAAAAGGTAGGATTCAGTGAATCCGCTCTTTATCGGCATTTTTCGGGGAAAGAGGAAATTGTTTTAACGATGTTGACATATCTCGCAAAGACAATGGGCGAGCGTTTAGAGCTTGTCCATTCTGAAAATCAAACGCCTGAAGAGCAGTTTATAACATTGTTTCAAAGCCAATTTTCCTTTTTTTCGCAGAATCCACATTTTGTCGTCGCCGTTTTTTCTGATGGTTTGATGGAAGAAAATCAAAAAATCAATGATGCTATTTTCAAAATTATGAGTGTTAAAATGAAATACTTGATGCCCATTATTATGGAGGGGCAACAGAAAAAGGTCTTTACAAATGCCCTGACAACCGACGAATTAACACATATTGTTATGGGAACTTTCAGGCTGCAGATGTATAAATGGCGAGTCGCTAATTTTCAATTTGATATTATAAGAAATGGGGACAATATGATTCAATCTATTTTAACTTTAATAAAAGACAAATAAGATGAAAAAATTCATTCCGTACATAATGGCAACCGTTTTAGCGGCTTTTGGTCTGCTCACTTTATTCCTAAGTGGCTCTGTAATATTCGATTTATTTGGCATCAGAGCCAAAGAGGGTAACTACGTTTTGTTCATCGTTTGGGCAAATTTCATAAGCAGCGTCATCTATCTTTTTGGAGCTTATGGTTTTCTAAAATCTAAAAAATGGACAACTCAAATTTTGAGCCTTTCCGCAATTGTCCTCATTGTCGCATTTATAAGTTTACTCATTTATGTCAATTCTGGCGGCATCCATGAAACACGAACCATTTATGCTATGGTTTTCAGAACATCGCTAACGCTGGTTTTTGCATTGGTTGCTTATTTTACAATTACAAAGAAGGAAATTTAAACATCATTTTTAAGAATATCAATCACAATAAAATTTAATTCATTATGAAAAAAATAACCGTATTAATCGCTCTTTCCGTCGTTTTTTTAGCAATTGGCTGTAAAAACGAGCCGAAAAACGCAGAAAACAAGGAACATTCGGAATCTGAAATGCCGCACAGCGAACACGCTCATCAAGAAGCGGCTGAAATGCTAAACGTTCAGTTAGACAACGGTAAAAAATGGGTCGCTAATGCCGAAACTACTGAGGGGGTGCAAAAAATGGTCTCATTGATTGAAAATTTTGAAACCAATAAAAGTACAGATAACAAAAAATTGCACGCCGATTTAAACAAAGAGTTCACCACTATTTTTGAAAAATGCACGATGAAAGGGGAAGCACACAATCAGTTGCACAACTTTTTGTTACCCTTGAAAGGATTGTTAGACAGATTGGAAGAACATGCCGACGTTGCTGACATTGCCATCATCAAAGCTCATTTATCATCATATAACACCTATTTTCAATGAATTTAACAGCATTATTCACGGACGACAAGCCCGTTCAGCTTAAAAAACTGTTTTCAACAACCGAAGGGAATGTTAATTCCCTTCGCATTTTGGCGGGCAATCAACTGAAAGAACATATTACAAAAGCACCTGCCCTGTTGGTTTGTGTCACAGGCGAAGTGATTTTTAATAATGAAAAAGGAATGATAAGTCCTTTAAAATCAGGTGATTATGTAGAAATTGAGCCAATGGTCAAACATTGGGTTGATGCACAAAAAGATAGTCATTTATTGTTGATTAAGTAATTAAAAAAACAAAGCGTTATGAATGTAATTATTCATAACGCTTTGTTTTTCAACGAGATATCTATTACCTTCTCAAAAGCAAGTCTTCATGCCCTCCTATTGTGTAGGGTTTATCATAAATCACAACTTCGATTGCTTTATCGCTCAAGTTTATCACTTCAATACCTGTTTTTGAAACTTTAACTTCAACAATAGCCCCTCTAAAACGGACTTTGAAAGCAATGGACTGCCAACTTTCAGGCAAATAAGGATTAAAATGAACCTGCCCATTTTTCACTCGCATTCCACCAAAACCTTCAACGACAGACATCCACGTACCCGCCATTGACGTGATGTGCAAACCATCTTCCGTATCGTTGTTGTAGTCATCGAGGTCGAGACGGCTTGTGCGCTGATACATCTCCATCGCTTTTGGATAATTACCAATTTTACAAGCCAAAATAACGTGAACACAAGGCGACAACGACGATTCATGCACCGTCATCGGTTCATAAAAATCGAAATTCCGCTTAACAGTTTCCAAATCAAAATCGTCTTCAAAGAAATATAAGCCTTGCAAAACGTCTGCCTGTTTGATGAAACAACTCCGCAAAATTCTATCCCACGACCATTTTTGATTCAACGGACGGTCTTCGGGACGCAAATCAGCGACATTCATCAAGTCTTTATCCAGGAAATCCTCTTGTTGAAGGAAAACACCTAATTCTTTACTTTCTGGTAAAAACATTTTTGCTTGAATGTCTGCCCAGTGTGCCAATTCTGTTTCAACATTAAAATTGGTCTTCTCCAAAATGGCTTCATACTGAGGGGGGGTATTTTCACGCGCCCACGCCAAACTTTCTGCCGCATATTTCAAGCACCAAACAGCGATATAGCTTGTGTACCAATTGTTATTGATGTTATTTTCATACTCATTGGGTCCTGTCACACCAAACATGACGTATTGGTTTTTATGTTTTGACCAATGAACCCGTTGCGCCCAAAAACGTGCAATGCCAATCAGCACTTCTAAACCGTATTCAGATAAGTATTTTATATCCCCTGTGTAGTTGATATAATTATAAATCGCATAAGCAATTGCCCCATTTCTATGGATTTCCTCGAAGGTAATTTCCCACTCATTGTGGCATTCCTCGCCATTCATCGTCACCATCGGATACAAAGCTGCACCGTTGGTAAAGCCCAATTTTTGAGCGTTTTCAATGGCTTTATCAAGCTGTTTGTATCTGTAAACCAATAAGTTACGCGCCACTTTTTCATCTGCATTGACTAAGTAAAAAGGCAAGCAATACGCCTCTGTGTCCCAATAAGTCGAGCCACCATACTTCTCACCTGTAAAGCCTTTTGGTCCAATATTAAGCCTTTCGTCCTCGCCTGTATAGGTTTGGTTGAGTTGAAAAATATTGAACCGAATGCCTTGTTGTGCCGCCACATCGCCTTCAATAATGATGTCAGACTTCGACCATTTGTCTTCCCAAGCTGCTGCTTGTTCAGACAATGCTTTGTCAAATCCTTTTTTCTCAAATTTTTTGAGTACTTCTTGACAGTCTTTCAAAAGCGTTTCTGTCGGATGATTTTCAGACGACAAAACGGCAGCATATTTATAAACAACCACTTCCGACCCCTCAGTAACAGGCACGTCAACAGTGCAAGCAGCATATTTTTCTCTTTTGCGTCTAAACGCAACAAAATCATCAATCTCTTTTCCCTTGTGAAAAATACTGAATTTCATGCCCGTTGCCACTTGAAAAGCTGTTTTTTTCGTTTCCGCAACAACATAAGCGTGTGCGTTTTTCACAACTTTGGTCACTTCTTTCCAAAATTTTTCATCCCAATTGGTATCTTTATTCGAAATATCGGCATCTACTGAGGGGGTCACAGACAGTTTTCCTTTGAAATTAACGGCTGTAATTGCATAACGAATTGCGCCACATTCATCATCTACAATCGAGCAAAAACGAGTTGAATCAATTTTCACGATTTTTCCAGAAGGCATTTTAGCCGTCACTTTGCGGGTCAAAACGCCTTGTTTCATGTTCAAAACACGCTCAAAAGCCGTTACTTCACACGTGGCTAAATCAAGCATTTCGCTGTCAATTTCAACATCAATTCCTATCCAAGACGGTGCATTCAGCACTTTTGCAAAATATTCAGGATAACCGTTTTTCCACCAGCCCACCTTTGTTTTGTCGGGATAATAAACGCCTGCGACATAGCTGCCTTTCAATGTTTTTCCAGAATATGCCTCTTCAAAATTGGCACGTTGTCCCATGCGACCGTTACCAAGAGAGCAAAGCGATTCCGAAATTTCGTTGTATTCAGGCCGCCATTTGTCCTCAATAATTTTCCATTCGTCGTGGATAATATAATTTTTCATACACTTTATTTGATTGATAATTAATTGTTTATGCCATAGTGCCAACAGACGATTTCAACGCATCCAATATCTCCGCATACTCAATATACTCAAACCCAGGAATCACAATATGTGCCTCGTCCAAAACATCAGGATGCCCAACACCGACCGTATAAAAACCGCCACGTAAAGCTGCTTCAACACCTTTTTCAGCATCTTCAAAAACGATACAACTTTTAGGTTTTGAGCCGACGGCTGCTGCGCCTAACAGGAATACTTCGGGGTCGGGTTTACTTTTTGTCGTAGAATTACCGTCAATAATCGCATCGAAATAATCGGTCAATTCAACACGGTCTAAAATTGTTCTTGAATTTTTTGAAGCAGAACCCAAAACGATATGCACACCTTTGCTTTTCAATTCATTAAGAAATTGTTTAACGCCCGGAAGGATTTCTTCAGGTGTCATGCGCAGAATGTATTCGAGATACCAATTATTTTTCTTTTCGGCATACATCGCTTTTACTTCTTCGTTATGTTCCACTTTACCGCCCCAATGAAGGATTAAATTGAGAGATTCGACACGACTAACGCCTTTCAGTTTCTCATTGTCGTCTTCTGTAAAGTCAAATCCGAGTTCATTTGCCAATCGTCTCCATGCTCTAAAATGATATTTTGCGGTATCGCAAATGACACCGTCGAGGTCGAAAATACACGTTTCGATTTTGTTCATACTAAAAAGTGAGGATTTTTATACTTGAAGGATTTCAAAATGATTTAATTTCAAAATGCCTTTTGTTGAGTATGTATTTATTTAAAAAAAATGATTTTGTTTGTAAAGATTGCTTTTGATATTACTTGTGGCGGCAAATTTAGATTGTATTTCTTACACTTAGTTCCTTTTTTGGTTAAAAAGCAAAAAGGAAAAAAAAATTAATAAACTCCTTTTTATGCTTACTTTTGTGTTTTTAAAAACAAAGCTATTGGGCAAAATACACCATGACTTACCGACTTATCGAACCTAAGGACTTATATCAATTGGTCGAAATCGCTTGTACAACGTTTATTGAAACGTATGCAGAAAAAAACGACCCAACGGAGTTTTACGCTTACGTTGAACAAACCTTTGCGCCCGAACAACTTCAAAAAGAACTGAATACTGAGGAGTCAATTTTTTATTTCATTGAACACGATAATCATATTATCGGTTATTTCAAAATCAATACCAATAAATCACCTTTGCATACCGATAGACCGCATTTCTATTCTGATTTTTCTCCGTTTGAATCTATTGAAATGACTGAATTAGAACGCATTTACTTGAAGAAAGACTTTCAAGGCAAAGGTTTCGCTTCTCGAATGATGTCTTTTATTGAAGATTGCGCTCGTAAAAAAAATAGTCAATTCATTTGGCTTGGCGTTTGGACAATGAACCCAAAAGCGATTCGTTACTACGAAAAATGTGGCTTCAGTACTTTTGGTGAGCATATTTTTCAAATCGGTAACGATGCTCAAAAAGATTATTTGATGTGGAAATCAATTTAGTGAAAAGTGGAAATTGAAAAGTGCTGTCTTACTTTTCACTTATCACTTCCCACTTTTCACTTCCCACTTTTCACTTAACTAAGCCTATTAAAGTGCCGTAATCATCGAAGCGCGATTCCTCATTTTTCATTTCCAGAACATCTAACAGTTCCATACCGTAGTGTTCTTCGAGCTCACGAACCGTTTTTGTTGTCCTTATTTCTATCTGCCCTTTGGTCACTTGATTCAAACGCCACGTGTATGTTTTGAGCATTTTTTGCCAAATTATTTCATTGACTTCAAAGGCATCGTCCGTAGTCAATGGCTTTATTTCAGAGAAAGCAGCCGTATTTCGCGCTAAAAGTCTAGCACTTTCGATTATAAAATAGCCTGTATGCGCCCAATCATTCGAATCATCGAGCAAGCGCGCGTACATGACAAGTTGCAAATCTTCGGCGTTTTTTATCAAACGCTCACGATAGGTATGTCCACTCCATTTCAAATCCAAAATACAACGTTCATTGCCTCGTACTAAAACAACATCTGCTTTGCCTTTCACAGGCGTATCTGAAAACTGACCTTCTAACTCTTTTTCAGTGGCTTCAACTGTCCATTTGTTCCGTCGAATGTGTTCAATCAATGTCCAAATAGCGTATTCTATTTGGCGAATCAATTGCAGTTTTTGCGGCTCAAAACCGTACATCAAAAGTGTTGCGGCTTCTTTTGCCAACAATTTTTTACTGTGTTCGTCCACCCAGCTTTTGATTTGGTCAAACGACCAATCATGGAAATTTTCCTTTAATATAAATTCAAAAAAACGATGCGACAGGTTGCCTTTAAGCGTATTTTCCTTGACAATACTCAAAATTGACGACTTATTGAGCTTTGCTTTATGTCTAAAAACCCATTGATGTGGATAGTAAAACAGGCTTTCAAGGCTCGTCAAAGTCTCATGCGCCCGCTTATTCAATAGACGTGATTCTACATTTATAATAGGTTGAACTTTGCCCAAACGATGCGGTTTTAGGCTCACCCATTCAGGCGTATCTAAATTTGTTAAATTATCAAAATCTGCCCAATCCTCCTTTGTGCATACTGTTATGCGCGACAAATCACCATAACACGCCCTTAAATGGCTGAATAACGGGTGTTCCGGAGCGTGTTCACCATTAACTTTTTTAGGATAAACCAATATCAATTGCTTATTTGTCCGCACCACGCCTTGAATGCGTTGCCACAACATCAGCGCATTTTCATCCTGCGGCGATTGCAGGTTTACGCCTTCTTGTTTTAGAAAAGCGACTTCATCAACATACCAACGACTGAAAAAATGCACCCCCTCAGTATCCGTAAAATTCCACCAAATTAAGGAGTCAACTGACTGTAACAAACAATCACCATGCGTTACGTAGGAGTAATGACCCAACTCTTGAGGACGCGGTGAGACGGGCGAAGGCTCATAAATAGTTCTGATGATGCGTTCTAATTCCAAAAAAGTCAACCACGATTCGCTCGGAGGCAGTTCGTATAAAAATTCTACGACACGACGGGCTTGTTCAGACAACACCAATAAAGATGTGTTTTTACTGCCCGAAACTTCAAATTCCTCAGTTGCCCATTCTTTTAAAAAATTAAAAATACTGATAACCTCTTGTTTCGGTGCCGATGCAGCAATGTCATAGGTTGGGCGATGAAACCAAAAGTTAAATTGCTCCCTGACTTTTCGAACGTTTATTGTCGCATCGTCTTTCGATTTTTCTTCTAATTTTTCAAAAAAACGATTCGTTTCATAATACCAATGGTCACTATTGATGCCTGGACGTTGGGCTATGACATTACCGATAACATTGCCCAAATCCGCATCAAGTGGCTTAACGGGCATGGTGACAAATTCAAGGATTTTATACAAATCCAAAGGTTGCCATAAGAACGCTGTGACCAATTTCAAAAGTTGCAACGTCGGTCTTCCGAGCGAAGCAGAAGGTAGTCCAAAAGCAGGTAAACCATTCTGTATCAAGGCTTCATCAAGCGTTCGGTTTCTATCTGGAATCAAAAAGGTGGGTCTGAAATTGGGATTGAGACTCAAAACCTTAGCGATAAAATCGCCCCCCTCAGTATCACGTTCACTTTCTAAAATGATGAGTGAACCATCTGCTTTGAGCGTCTGTTTTGCGCCACGTTCTAATTTATTGGTAATGAAATCTTTGAAGGTCTGGAGGTCGGTTTCTTTGCTTATATTACTACCAAGTTTAGGAAACTTTGAAAGTTTCCTAAACTTATCGTTACTCAAAAAAGTGATATTTTGCTTCGCTAATACGTCAAAAAGGCGTTTATACTGAGGGGGTAAAAAAGTGCTTAATTCTCCTGCCTGTTCTTTACTTTCGTTGACAACAATTTGCTCTATGGGCACATTTTTATGTTGCAAAGCAGCTAAAACTTTTTCAAATCTATCGGCTTCACCAGCGATGAGTTTAGAAACACCGTCTTCATTTATCAAAAAACGTTGTTCAACTTCCACCAAAACTTGTAAACGAAAGGGTAAGTTTTCTTTATAATTGAAATCAAAACCTGCTAACAGCAATTCATCACGCCTTTTCAACAAGGCTTCTGCACATGCTAATTGGTCAGCTTCAAAGGATTTTTGGAAAAAAACTGTGGGATATTCATTGTGATAACGCCGCATGGCTTGCCGATACTGTTCAACGCGAATATGCTCAATGCGCTCCGTATGACCCGACAAACCTAAGTGCATCTCGAACCAACGCAACAGACTTTTCACACCCAGATACAAATGCCCTCCCTCAGTATCTGGACGAGGGAAAACGCAATTATCGTAGTTTAGACCAAAAAAAAGGGTATAGCGCATATTAATAGTGATAGGTGATTCTATGGTGCAAGGTATTTGAATTGATTATTATTTTTGCAAAAAAACAAAATGTTGTTCAAATTTTCTATTAAAACAATTGAATTTTATTAGTTATTGCAATAATTTGTGTCAAATCATGATGCACTTTTTGGCAATTTATACTGAAGGGGTGCCTCACAACCCTAAACCTAAGTTTTTTCACACCAAAATAGATTTCACTATTAAACACACTACGTTTGTATTAGCTTTGCCAAATGCGACTCATTATTACATAAAAAATCAAGCAATTATGAAAATAGCAAGTTTCTTAATGTTTACATTTTGTTTCCTTTCATGCGGTCAGGAAACAAACAATTCAAATTATACAATTTTCACTTTTTCAGAAACTCAAAAATTTGAAGTTGCTAATCGTGAATTAAGCCTTTTTTCAGAAGACAATAAGAAAGGCTTGCGATTCTCGAAGAAAAAAGGGGATGGTGTGGCTTGGCTTCAAGGTGCTGAATTTAGTAACGGGACAGTTGAAGTTGATATTCGAGGCAAAGATATATTACAACAAAGTTTTGTGGGTATCGCTTTTCACGGTGTGGATAGTAAAACTTTTGATGCTGTCTATTTCAGACCTTTTAATTTCCATTCAACTGACTCTGTTCGTCGCATTCATGCGGTGCAATATGTTTCGCATCCAAACTTTACATGGAAAAAACTTAGAGACAATAATAATGGGCAATATGAAAAAGCCGTTTTATCTCCGCCAAATGCCAATGATTGGTTTCATGCAAAAATTGTCATCGACTATCCGCAAGTTACCGTTTTTGTGAATGGCAGTTTAGAACCGAGTTTGACGGTTGACCAATTGAGTGACCGTAAAAAAGGGAAAATAGGATTTTGGGTTGGCGATGATTCAGACGGTGATTTTGCCAATTTACAAATTACGAAAAAAGAATAATTCAATACTTTTCATTCCGCGTAATATACGGGTCATTCTCCTCGTCGTCGGCTTCCCAATTGTGATTGGCTAACCATGCTAAGGTAACACCACCGAAAATCATGAGCAAACGTAGGACAAAGCCCAATAACGGACCACCCACATCTAACCACAAAAGGAATGACAGCTTAACGCCAACCAAACTCAATACCAATGCCGATGCACCGAAGAGGAATGACAGAAAGGCGAGTATGAGTAATATTGCTTTTTTCATTTTTTATATTTAAAACCTTTAAAGATGCGAATTGTTGCTGCAAAATTAAACAAACCCTTTAAATTTGCACGTCTTACCAAATAGAAAAAAAATGATTCAACTGATTGAATGTCCGAGAGACGCTATGCAAGGCTTGCCTGATTTCATCAAAACTGATGTGAAAGTTGCTTATATTAATCAACTTTTGCGCGTCGGGTTTCATACGATTGATTTCGGTTCTTTCGTGTCGCCCAAAGCGATTCCGCAAATGCGTGACACTGCAGAAGTCCTCTCAAAATTAGATTTATCGAGCACGCCTACGAAGCTTTTGGCGATTGTTGCCAATGAACGCGGGGCGGAACAAGCGGCGCAATTTCCGGAAATTTCTTACTTAGGTTATCCGTTCAGTGTCAGCGAAACCTTTCAGTTGCGGAATACCAATGCGACGATAGCGGAGTCGGTTGAACGGGTCAAATTCATACAAGAAACGTGTATAAACCATGGAAAAGAGCTGGTTTTATATATTTCTATGGGTTTTGGCAACCCTTATGGCGACCCATGGAATGCAGAAGTTGTGATGGAATGGGTGAGTAAATTATCGGATTTAGATATTCGTATTTTTTCTCTGTCTGATACTGTGGGGGTCTCAAATCCGCAAAGTATTCGTTACTTATTCAGCAATCTCATTCCCGCATATCCAGAACTTGAAATCGGTGCGCACTTGCATACGCAGCCTTATAATTGGCGTGAAAAAGTACACGCCGCCTACGAAAATGGCTGTGTTCGCTTCGATTCAGCGATGAAAGGCTTTGGTGGTTGCCCTATGGCAAAAGACGATTTAACGGGTAATATGGCAACAGAAAACCTCATATCTTATTTTACAGAAACATCAGAATCGTTAAAAATTGACTACCAGCAATTTATTCGATCATTGAGCATGGCAAATGATGTTTTTCCACATTGATTTCTTTTTCATATACAATTTATACCCTAAATAACGTTATTTTTGCGTTTTATATAAAGGAATCAAAAAAAATTAAAAATTAAAATCGTCATGTCTAAACTCAAATTGAACTTTCTTCTTGCTTTTATTTCAATTACTTTATCTACTTCTTTTGCCCAATCCACACAAGATAGTTTAGTCGAGCTATACACCAGATACTTGCAATTGACCACCAAAACAAGTCAATTGGACAGTATGCACAAGGTTTTAGCGTCACTTCAAACGCAGTATCAGAATTTTGATGCGATTTTGAAGTCGAATAATGAGTCTATGAAACGCATTACAAATGCACAATTGTTTACTTATGACAGATCACTTAAACAACAGTGTTCTAAAATAATCAATACGGTTGATTTCATTCGCAGTGCCAATACGAGCCTGAACGCCTTACAAGTTGTCGGCAGTGTTTCCAGCTATTTAGATCAAATTGGTCAACTCAATAATCCGTCAAATAGCGAATTGGGGTTTGCGCTTTCTGATGACCTCATTAAAATCATTGAAGAACGTATTTTGAGCAAAAAAAAGCTAAAAACCGACCCGAATAAGTTTACAGCTATCGTCAAAGAGGTCATCAATTCGCCTGTGACCAATGCCTTCACTAAATCTATCCCGATTGTTAGTAATATTAAAGGTGTAATTGATTTGGTCATTAATTTGACGGCTTCCGAAAAAAATGTAGAAGTAGAAGATTTCGTAAAAATGAAAAACGATATGAAAAAATATATCGAACATTACGAAGGTTTGGAGCAAGCGAATCTTACTTTTACGTCGAATCTCAACAACCTCAATGTGCGTTTAGATGCTTTGAAATTGATTTTAAGGAATTATGCAACAGAAAGATTGCGCCCAATTAACCCCTCAGTAAATTTGGATACTTTCCGCAATTTCACGCATTTGGTCAATATTCATTGCAACAAAGAGGATGCAGAAATGAAGGTGGAAAGAATTATGGCAGAATTTAAAAGCGATAAAGGCGTTTTTAACTATGAAAAAGCATTGAGCGACAAGCGTTTATACTATCCTGAATTTGCGGTCAATCAAGCACAAGTTATTTATGATGAATTGGAAAGTATTTCGCGCGGCTTTACGTCCAACCTTTATACATATCAAAACAATGTTGAAAAGGTTTTGTCTAACTCGAAAAGCAATAAATTGGGTGACATTGGGAAAATTGATATGAAAGTTAAAACCTTAAATGGCTTGCTTGGTAATGTATCAGAGGCGATTAAAAACAGTGTCAATTTGTACGATTTGCAAAACAAATTGCATCGGATCAACAGCTTTATGGTGCCTTAATAATGATGAATGATAAGTGATAAATGATGAATAAAAAAACCTGCGTCAAGTTTTGAAACTTGACGCAGGTTGTGTTTAAACATAAAATAATCTATGTCAGAAAACTATGAATAATATCGGTCTATACGGTTTAGCTTTCCTGTTGGGTTCAGTAAAATTCCTATTTGCCGCTTCAATTGTTAGCACAACGGCATTAACACCTATTGAAATAGCGATTTCAACAGGTTTGGGTGCACTATTAAGTTTCAATGTTTTCTATTGGAGTTCAGGTTTTTTTATGCGTATTGCTAAGGAAAAGCAAATCCGTGCGATTCATAATGGGACGTATAAGAAGAAAAATACGTTTACAAAACTGAACAAGCTGATGGTCAATACCAAAAAATCGAAAAGTGGTTTTTGGCTTATTTGCCTATTCGCACCCTTGTTTTTATCTGTGCCTGTTGGGACAATTATTGTTGCCAAATTTTATCGGCAACACCGTTTAACCTATCCTGTTGCGATGATTTCTTTGAGTGTTATGGCATTTGTTTTGGCTTATTTGAGTGAAGCGATTTTTGCGTTGTTCAAATGATACCCCTCAGTAATTTAGTCCAAACCATAATCTTTTATCTTACGATACAAAGTCCGTTCAGAAATGCCCAAATCTTCTGATGCTTCTTTGCGCCTATTATGGTGTTTTTTCAAAGCCAAAACAATGATTTCTTTTTCTTTTTCAGCTAAATTAAGGGAAGCATCTACGGCTTCTACTTTGTTTTCATAAGCATTGGATTGCGGGTTTTGAATGATAATAGGCTGATTGTTTTGCGACCGAACAGATGAATTATCAAGGTTAGAATCCGAATAAACTTCTTCAACGTAATCATCATTATTGGTTGGAAAACGGTTGTCATTTTGCTCAAAATGCCCAAAATCAGGTCGAGATACTGAGGGGGCAGGTAAACCTAAATTACTATTGATACTAAATGAATGTGGTGCAGTCAGATTGTTGTTTTTTATCAATTCTGCGATGACTGTTTTCACGTAATTGAGGTCATTTTTCATATCCACCAAAAACTTAAACATGATGTCGCGTTCCTCAAAACTCGACTCACCATTGGTATCTTTTTTTGCCGTCGGCAAACGATTATCCATCAAATGTGGTAGTTGGTCTATCAATTGTTCAGCCGATATGGTGCGTTCCTGTGAAAGTACGGACAAGCGTTCTGCCACATTTTTCAACTCACGAATATTGCCTGGCCAATTATAACGTTCCAACAGAAGCCGTGCTCTTTCGTCTAATCGAATTGGCTCCATGCGGTGACTTTCAGCAAAATCAAGGCTAAAACGTCTGAAAAGCATGTAAATATCCTCTGAACGTTCCTTCAAAGAAGGCACTTTAATCGGCACTGTTGACAAACGATAAAACAAATCTTCTCTAAATTTTCCTTTTTGAACCGCTTTCACCAATTCAATATTTGTAGCCGCAATGACCCGAACATCTGTCTTTTCTACTTTTGAAGCACCCACACGGACAAACTCACCATTTTCTAAAATTCGCAACAACATAGCTTGGGTATCCAAAGGCAATTCACCGATTTCATCAAGGAAAATAGTGCCTCCATTGACTGTTTCAAAATAACCTTTTCTATCACTGACAGCGCCTGTAAAAGCCCCTTTTTCATGCCCAAATAGTTCAGAATTGATAGTGCCTTCTGGAATTGCACCACAGTTAATCGCAATAAACGGACTGTGTTTACGCTTTGATAATGAATGAATTATCTTAGAAAACGCCTCCTTTCCTACCCCACTTTCGCCTTGTATCAAAACAGACAAATCGGTTGCCGCCACTCTCGTAGCTGTATCCAATGCCGCATCGAGCAATTTTGATGTGCCAATGATGCCAAAACGTTGTTTTATAGCTTGAAGATTAGAACTCATATATTAATGGTGAATGATGAATGGTGAATGGTGAATTTTTTAATGGGTTAAAATTCGGTTGCGCGTTCAGGTTGATTTTCAAATTTGACATGCTCATAGATGTCTTTTAATGAAATTTTACAATCGCTAATAGGGATATTTTCATCATCTTCAAAATATTCTGTCATGCCCCAAACTCTCTCATTATTGGTTCGATTGTTAACCTCTATATATTTTTCATCTTGCGAAACGTAAACAACAGACGGATTGATTGTTGCTTTGACAAGTTCAGACATTTTTTTCATTTCATGTTTTCCTGAAACAATGATTAGGTCAGGATAAAACATTTGATTACTTTCTTCAATCCAAACCTCTCTGTCACCCGAATAAATCCTTGCATCTGTATGGTGAATGCGATTTCTTATCAAACCAACAAGATTTGTACGAAGTAAACCATGTTGAATCGTACCTGATTGAATATCAACAACTTTTCCATTATGAAATTCTAAACGGCGTTCACTTTTACCAATGATTTCAAGGTATTTTTCAAGCGTAGCCCATTCAGGTAATGGATTAAATAGTTCTTCCTTCATTGTATGTTGTTTTAAGTTTTGATAAAATCACCGTTTGCGCAACAGGAATTTAACAATACGCTTTTTTGTCATTCTGAACGCAGTGAAAGAATCTAAATAATTCATTTTCAATTGTTTATACAGATTCTTTCACTGCGTTCAGAATGACAAAAATCTTATACCAATTCCCCTATCAACGTAGCACTTGTCACACTATTAACTTTCACATTGCAATAATCGCCCGCTTTCAAACCTTCGATTTTCGGGAAAACAAGCATTTTGTTTTGTGAATTTCTACCTTTAAACTCCTGATCCGATTTTTTAGAATCGCCTTCAATCAATACTTTAAAAGTTTTTCCAAGCTCTTTTTTGTTGTGTTCCAATGAGATATGATTTTGCAAACGTACAATTTCATTCAAACGACGTTTTTTAATTTCATCAGGAATATCGTCCGTGTATTTCTTAGCCGCAGGCGTGCCTGGACGTTCAGAATACACAAACATATAAGACATCGAATAATTTGCATAAGACATGATGCTGATTGTATCTGCATGTTCCTCCTCTGTTTCTCCGCAAAAACCTGCAATGACATCGCTTGAAATCGCACAATCGGGCATGATTTCATAAACCCTTTTGATTTTATCCATATACCATTCACGGTCATACGTCCGATTCATGCGCTTCAAAATGCGTGAATTGCCCGACTGAACAGGTAAGTGAATGTATTTACAGATATTTTCATGTTTTGCCATTGTATGCAAAACTTCGTCTGTAATATCTTTTGGATGTGATGTTGAAAAACGGATACGCAAATCAGGGTGAATCGCTGCGACCATTTCAAGCAAATTTGAGAAATTGACTTTTGAAGTCAAATCAGAATCTAAAATAGCCCCCTCAGTAATTTCACCGTTTTCAGCCTTGTTTTTATCAGCAGACCACTTGTAAGAATCCACATTTTGACCTAAAAGAGTCACTTCACGATAGCCTTTTTCATACAAATCCCTCGCTTCTGCTACGATACTGAGGGGGTCACGTGAACGCTCACGACCACGTGTGAAAGGCACAACGCAGAATGAACACATATTATCACAGCCACGCATAATAGAAATGAAAGCGGTTACACCATTTGTATCAAGGCGCACAGGAGCAATATCGGCATAGGTTTCTTCTCTTGACAAAAAGACGTTGACACCTTTTTCACCGTCTTCTGCCCCACCGATTAAGTTAGGCAAATCACGATACGCATCAGGACCAACGACTAAATCCACCAATTTCTCTTGTTCTAAAAACTTTGCTTTCAAGCGTTCAGCCATGCAGCCCAAAACACCAACGAGAGAACCTTTCTTTTTCGATTTTTCAAACACCCGCAAGCGTTTACGCACCGTATCTTCCGCTTTTTCACGAATTGAACAGGTATTGACCAATATCAAATCAGCCGCTTCCATCATACGTGTCGGACGATAATTGGCATCTGCTAAAATCGAAGCAACGATTTCAGAATCTGAAAAATTCATCTGACAGCCATAGCTTTCGATGTAAAATTTCTTTGAACCATCTCCCTCAGTATCTTGCTCAAATTCTTGAAACAAAACTTCTCCTTGACGGTCTTCTTCTATTTTTTTACCTACTAAAGGTAAAAAATCTATTGTTGGGTTGCTATCGTAAAGCATTGTATAATTTTGAATGATAAATTATGAATGATAAAAAGTAAGCATTGCTACTCGCCTTTATTTTTTAGGGTGCAAAGTTAACCCTTTTTGTCAAAAGGCGTGACAAAATGTCAGTCATTTATACCCCCCTCAGTAATTTTGATAAAACAAGCGGTTCGTTTGGTTATCTGAAAATAAAATCGGATTTTCACAACTCTACCCCCGACCCCAGAGGGGAGACGATGAATAATCAATCAATCAATCAATCAATCAATCAATCAATCAATCAATCAATAACCATTATGCACAGAGAACTCGACGGTTGGCATAGTCCACGCCTTAATAAATACATGGAAATCGCTTCTTATGGGCATTTCGGTTTCGCCCTACTTTTAGTGCCAACAGCTGCGGCTGATTACCTCGAATATGAGCGTTTTCAGCTCATAAAAGCCATTGAACCTTTGATAAATGAAGGAAAAATTAAGGTTTTTAGCATCAATTCCATCAATATGGAGTCTTGGATGAATCAACAAATGAATCCACGCCACAAAGCGATTCGGCATCAACAATTCAATGATTATGTGTTTAATGAAGTGTTGCCGTACATTCATGCCAAAACAAGCCCCGATACACCGATTATTACTTGTGGCGCCAGCTTCGGCGCATTACATTCGATGAATTTGTTTTTGAAACGCCCCGATTTGATTAGCGGCGTGATTGCGATGAGTGGTTGCTACGATTTGACGAGTTATACTGACGGGTACTTTGACGATGATGTCTATTACAATTCGCCCGAACATTATATGCCCGATTTGGATGACGATTATTTTTTGCCCCGCATCAAAACGGCTAAAAAGATTCTCATTTCGACAGGTTCAGGTTCTTTTGAAACGCCCGAAGCCAGCCGCCGTTTTTCTCACATGCTCAATATGAAAGGGATTCCTAACGAACTCGATGTTTGGGGTTATGATATGCCGCATGATTGGGATACATGGCGTAAGATGTTGCCTTATTATATTGAAACTAAATTTTAGGGAAATGCTGAATGATTAATTTGCAAGGTATTGATTATCAATTGATTATAAAATAAACTTTATGTTCGGGGGATTTTTAAAATTCCCCGAGCTTTGAAGTACTACCCCTCAGTAATTTGCAAATTTATCATTCCCTTTAAAACATTTCCAATTGCAAAGACTTCGATTTTATGGTGTCCAATATCACTTCATTAGGCTCATAATTTAAAATGAGGGCTTCTAACATCTCATTTCTATTTTCTTCTTTTGCGCCTACATGATAAAAGTGAGTTCTTGTTACAACTTTACATTCTTGCCAAAGGGTACGGATATATTCGTTAGTCCTATACTTATTGCTATGCCATGTAGAAACCATAAATTGACTGCCAGATTTGTGAAGCAAATGATGTAAATCCAGTTCATCTTGTTCTGTCCAACTATCAAAATAATCAACATGTCTGCCTATATAAGGTGGGTCACAATATATAAAATCGTCTTTTGTGGCTTGTTCAAGTGTTGATTTGAAATCTTGGCAGACAAAATGCCAGTCGTTTAATTTAATGAGTAATTCAATGTGTTTGATTTGATTGTATATCTTAGTGACATACGCTTGTGCAAATCGCTCTGGTTTATGTCCATAAGGCACGTTGAATTTAAATTGCTTGTTAAAACGTATCATGCCATTAAAACATGACCGATTTAAGAACAAAAAATCTAAAGGTTCATGCTGTTCATTAAATCGTTTTCTGACATAGTTAAAATATGATTGTCCTTGTTCTGACAATAATTTGCCTTGTTTTTCAAGGAAATCTTTAGCAATAGCTGGATTAATATTGCCTTCTTTAACAGCATTGTAGAAATTAATAATGTGCGGATTACTATCTGAAAATAAAGCATTGGGTGGTGCAATATTAAAACCGACGACACCCGAGCCTAAAAAAGGTTCAATGTAGCGGTTGTAGTCTTGTTTAATAACATTTTGCTTTATCCAAGGTACTAATTTGGTTTTTTTACCCTGAATCTTTATCGGTGGTACAATGATTTTATCTTCCATTTTTACCTCCTTTCTTTGATGTTTTTGGATTTACTAAGGTCTCATCAGCACCTCTGTATTTTAGAAAATCCTTTAATGAGGTAATTTTTTTTGTTTTCTCATTTTCATCGATGATGGTTATTTTTCCAAAGTTCATCCAATAGTCATCGAACCATTCTTCGCCCAAATGTTTGAAAGTGCCATGTCCAGAAATTATATCTTGAATATTGGAAATGCTCCCAATATTTGCAGTATTACCACTTCCACCTTTATCACTGGCAATCGTCCATTTTTCACAAGCAAAGAAGGTGAAGTTATTGATTACTGAGGGGATAGCTTTTAGCTTTTCGATGGGATAGGTTCTTGTTTCATCTATACTATTAACAGCACTTCGAGAATAAATAATGCCTAAACAATAATGTCCTAAATAATCACCATAAGGAAATTGAATATTCTTACTACTCGTACGCTCAATGAAGTACATACCATGAGAGCCTAATGTAAAACCATTGCAATAACCTGGATTGTCTTCTAAACGATATGTTGTTTTTAAGTCAAGTGCAAATTTTATGGCTGGATTTGTTTTTGAAACAAGTGATATGTCAGGATACCAATTTTGTTTTTTAGCTAACACCAAATTGTACCCATATTGCTCGCTAAATTCTAAAAACTTAGCAAATAGTTGGATTTCAAGAACTTTTGAAACGATTTTAGTATCGTTTGAAATGGTATAAATACGTTCAAAGACATCTATAAACCCTTTAATTGTCCATTGATTGTCGGGTGTTGAGACGTATTCTTTCAAGGTTTCTGCAAATGATTGCACATTTTGTAGAAACTCGGATTTGATTTTATCTTTTTCTTCTTTTATCATTGGGGCAAAGTTACACTTCTATTCTAATTTACCTTTACTATAAAACAAAAGAAAAAAGAGGCTGCCCGCCTAAACGAACAACCCCTCAGTATTTTATAAGTCAGAATGACATTACATCATGCCACCCATTCCACCGCCGCCCATGCCGCCGCCATGTGAGTGACCATGATCGTCCTTCGCCGGCAAGTCGTTGATGACACACTCTGTTGTCAACACCATACCTGCAATTGAAGACGCATTTTCCAAAGCAATACGCGTTACTTTAGTTGGGTCAATGACACCTGCTGCTTTCAAGTCTTCGTAAACGTCTGTACGAGCATTGTAGCCATAAGCACCAGTGCCTGTTTTAACGTTCATTGAAACAACCGAACCTTCAACACCTGCGTTTTCAGCAATTGTACGAAGTGGTGCTTCAAGAGCTTTACGGATGATATCAATACCAGTCGTTTCGTCTGCATTTACACCAGCCATACCGTCTAAAGCACTGATAGCACGTACTAATGCGACACCACCACCTGCAACGATACCTTCTTCGATAGCTGCACGAGTTGCGTGTAAAGCATCGTCAACGCGGTCTTTTTTCTCTTTCATTTCCACTTCAGTAGCTGCACCGATGTAAAGAACTGCAACACCACCTGCCAATTTAGCAAGACGTTCTTGTAGTTTCTCACGGTCGTAGTCACTTGTTGTGGTTTCGATTTGACCTTTGATTTGGTTGATACGCGCTTTAAGGTCATTTGCATCACCTTTACCATTGATAACAGTTGTGTTATCTTTGTCAACAGTGATTTTTTCGCAATTGCCCAAATGCTCCAAACCTGTGTTTTCAAGTTTGTAACCTTGCTCTTCTGAAATAACAGTACCACCTGTAAGGATAGCAATATCTTCCAACATCGCTTTACGCCGGTCACCGAAACCTGGTGCTTTAACAGCAACAACTTTCAAACCAGCACGTAAACGGTTGACAACCAATACGCCCAATGCTTGAGAATCAACATCTTCTGCGATAATCAATAACGGACGACCAGTACCCAATGCTTTTTCCAAAATCGGCAACATTTCTTGCATGTTGCTGATTTTCTTATCATAAATGAGGATAAGCGGGTTTTCGTACTCTGCAACCATTGTATCTGCATTGGTGACAAAATAAGGCGACAAATAACCTCTGTCGAACTGCATACCGATTACTTCCTCAACATACGTGTCTGTACCTTTTGCTTCCTCAACCGTGATAACGCCATCAGTTGATACACGTTGCATAGCGTCAGCAATCAACAAACCAATTGTTTCGTCGTTGTTCGCAGAGATAGCCGCAACTTGTTGGATTTTATCAAAATCGTTGAGGATATGCTCGCTTTGTGTTTTCAAGTTTTCAACAACTTTAGCCACAGCTTTGTCCATACCGCGTTTCAAATCCATTGGATTTGCGCCTGCCGCCACGTTTTTCAAACCTGCACGAACCATTGCTTGTGCCAAAACAGTTGCAGTTGTTGTACCGTCACCAGCTGCATCAGCTGTTTTCGATGCCACTTCTTTAACCATTTGTGCACCCATGTTAGCGATTGGGTCACTCAATTCGATTTCCTTAGCAACCGTTACACCGTCTTTTGTGATTTGTGGTGCACCGAAACTTTTTTGGATAACAACGTTACGACCTTTAGGTCCCAACGTTACTTTTACTGCATCTGCCAACGCATCTATACCGCTTTTAAGTTTTTCGCGGGCGTCGGTATTAAAACTAATTTCCTTAGCCATTTTTAATTTTTAAAATTGATAATTAAACAATTAAGAATCTTTTTTAATTAGGAATGAAGAATTAGGAATTAGGAATTATTACAGTCGTAATAACTCATAACTCATAACTGACAACTCATAATTAAAGAATAATGAGGATATCGTCCTCACGCATGATGAGATAGTCAACACCTTCGTGGCTCAATTCTTGTCCAGAATATTTGCCATACAATACGATGTCTCCTACACTGACGGTCAAGGCAACGCCTTCTTTACCGGGTCCAACGGCGACAACTTCGCCACGTTGTGGTTTTTCTTTTGCTGTGTCCGGGATGATGATACCACCCTTTGTCTTCTCTTCCGCAGGAGCGGGTTTCACAACTACTCTGTCGTTTATCGGCTTCATAGTCCTTAAATTTTTAGTTTTGTTAAATGAATTAAATAAAGTTTGACGTTAATAGGCGTCAAAAACATACATATATTGATGCTTTCAACGACTACTCCCTATCATTTCTCGTGCCACCCGCCTTTTGACTGACAAAATTGCAGATGCGCTTTCAAAAAGTCGGCAAATGTAGCTAATTATACTGAGGGGGGTCATTTTGACAGGTTATTTTGTCAATAAATAAAATAATGAGGTTTTTCAATCCGCATATTCCACTTTAAAATTGTCAATATAGGCAGGCGCTTTATTTGGATGCCATACATAGGTTTTAAAAACATCCCTAACATCCGTGGTTTGATGCGATGTGCCGATAATAGAGACATTATACCATTGATGCGCTGATTTAACTTGAGTTTCTAAAGTATAGTTTTTCCAATCGGCTGATTGTCCCGTTGTTGTAATCGTTTGAAAAACGACGCTGGGCACTTGATTCACGTCCTCAACATAGACATCAAAAGAGATCTTGAAACGATGTTCTTGTTTTGTGAAATAACTACTGATTGTTCCCGCCATACCTGGCGCAAAGGGTTGTTTTTCATCTAATTTGATGATAAACGTACCTTTTTTCGTTCGTGATTGATCTTGATTAGGATAATTTGTTGATTCAAAATCATTGAAAAAAAGCGGCTTATTGTCAGTCAGTTGACGCATATAAGCGGTATCGGTTTGAAATACATAGGTTTTGAATGTACCACCCCATATAAAATCGGCGTGTTGAAAAGAATCAATTAATTGAAAACGCCTATCATTTTTAATGGTATCAAAAGGGACTTTGTACATGCCGCCCGCAAAAATACTTTCCCAAACCAAAAGGCTTTTTGTAGGTACGGGTTCATGCTTTAGAATCTGATGAAAACTGCGATGACGTGGGTCTTCAAAAGGATTTAAGCCAAAAATCATATCAATGTACATCCCTTCTGAATAGAGCGAATAGCCTTCTTTTTGTATTTTATTTTTGTATTTCGCTGCTGCTTTATATTGCGTCAGTTGCGAAGGATGTAGGTTAAAATCAATTTGCCAATTCAAATTTCTATGTAGAAAAACAAAAGCCAGAAGGACCAAAAGCCCTCTAACATAAAGGGACGGCAGTTTTGGTAACCGCATTTCGACCCCCTCAGTAATGAGGTTCGCACCACGTAAACAAATGATACCCATCATCGGAGCAACACATAACATCACGCGCATCAAACCTTGAGACGAAAAGATGCCGTACGTCCAAAACAATGAATGTGCTATGAAATACGCGACGAAAATGCCATAGACCAACCACATTTCATCTACATCAAAAGGCATCTTCTTTTTCAGAAACAATATCAAACGCCGCAAACCATCCGATAAACCAACGACAATCATAAAATAGACAAAACCGCCCGTTACCCAAGGCATATTAACGATAAAATCATTCCATTTGCCAATGCCATAAACATGATCTGTTGTGGCATAAACCATTTTACTGAACACCCAAAGCAAAGATTCATGCGTCGAATAACCTGCCACACTATAGAAAATATGACCGAAAGACAAGAACGGTATGTATTTCCACTGCTTTCGAATCGCTAAATATATAACGAGTACACAAAAGATAATCAGACCTTCAGAACGAATGAATGGTAGAAAAGAAGCCACTAAAGTACCCCAAAAATAACGCTCCCGATGATATAACCACACGCAACCCACCAATGCAAAAGCGAACATCGGTTCTGTTAATCCAGACAGTGTATGCGTCAAAACGCGCTGTTGAGCCACGACAAAAAGGGGTGCTAACCAAGCATGTGGAATTTGAAAACGACAAGCCAATTTATAGGTCAAAATCAAGGAAGCCGTCAACATAACAACATTCATCAACTTCACACCGACCAAACCGAATTGCGCAAAAGGAGCAGAAATAAGGACAAATAAAGGCTTTGCCCAATGATTAAAAAAATACTTTGGGAACAAAAACGCATCCCGACTATAAAAAAAATGAGAAATACTGTCGCCATCGTCGCCCGTTCCTTTGGCAAAAAGGGCGATGCCGCACATAATGACAAAAAATAAACCTATACCGATATATGTCAATCGCTTTTCTGATGCCGAATTCATTGCTTGTTCTGTTTGATGTTGAATGTCTTTGTTGAGAAATAGCCTTTTACAAAAAGGTACGCAAAGGAGAGAAAAAGATGGGTTTCAAAAGAATCTTAGGGGTGTTTTTTTTTGGGTTTTGTTTTGTACAAACGTCGGCGAGGTTTCAAACCTCGCCGACGTTTGTGATGCTGTTCATTAGTAACGCAGTGAAAGAATCTGTATAAACCATTAAAAATGAAGCATTTAGATTCTTTCACTGCGTTCAGAATGACAAAA
>JAYVFS010000108.1:0-14113 GCA_043772905.1 Saprospiraceae bacterium
TAATGGATAATGGATAGTTGATAATGGATAATTCAAATTGATTTTCAACTATTTGAATTATCCATTATCAACTATCCATTATCCATTAATTATAACTCATAATTAGGTGCTAACTTATTATTAGAGCTTTCCGCAGAATAAAAATCGTTAACATATTGCACCGTTTCTTCGATGTCATCGGTTATAAGGAAAAGGTCTAAATCTTTCAGATTGATATTACCTTCTTGTTCGAGCATGATATCGTGAATCCAACTCCTTAGTCCATTCCAAAAACTTGTACCCATCAAAACAATCGGCACACGAGTAATTTTACCTGTTTGAATCAATGTTAAGACCTCAAACAATTCATCCATCGTTCCGAAACCGCCCGGAAGGACGACAAAAGCTTGTGCATATTTGACAAACATGACTTTACGAACGAAAAAATAGCGGTGATCTAAACTCTTGTCATCGTCAATATAAGGGTTGTGGTGTTGCTCGAAAGGCAATTCGATATTCAAACCAACGGAAGTGCCGCCTGCAATCTTAGCTCCTTTATTACCTGCTTCCATAACACCGGGACCGCCACCTGTGATGACACCATAACCTTCTTCGGTGAACCGCCGTGCGACATCAATTGCTTTTTTATAGTGTGGATGATCTGGTTTGGTACGTGCCGAACCAAATATGGAGATACACGGCCCAATCGTATTCAGTTTTTCAAAACCGTCCACAAATTCTGCCATGACTTTAAACATCGTCCAAGCGTTTTCGCCTTTCATTTTCGTCCATTCTTTACGGCGTTTGTTGGTTGTGCCGTTTTGCATTTCAATTCCCATAAACTTATGATTTCATTTTTGTTAGATAAAAAATTAAACCCTTTGTCTTCTACGTTGCGTATCAGACAAAGGGTGACAAACTTAATATTTTTTTAATAGAAAAAAGACTATTTTTACTGAGGGGGTTAAAATTTAATGCCAAAAGTCAATACATAATCGTTGTATGTGTAGGCATTAGTGACATTTTGCTCCAAATTGGCTTGTGCTACAAGAACTTTATAGGGCGTATAGTTCTCCTTTTGAGTCCGTTGTTGCCAAGCAAAATCCATGAAAAAATGGCGACCTCGAAGCCCTACACCTGCATTTAAAGTCGTATTCCAAAAATCCTTGTCTTGACGTGGCGAACCATTTAGACCTGCTCCTGCACGGAAACGGAAAATATCATAGACATATTCACCGCCAAAACGGATATTTAAAGCATTTTTATAACGACTTGTAATTTGTGCATTGACATCATTTTGATTCACAACATACTCTTTTTCAAGAATAAAATTCGATTTGCTGTAATCTGCCCATTCCACATCAGCACTTAAAAAGCCTGATTTTCCAATTATAAAACCTGCGCTGCCTATGAAACGCCATGGCGTTGCGAGCTTATATTTGAATTCTCCTTCAGGCGATGCGGCTTCTGAACTGTAACGCAAACTATCGGTATAAACGTAATACAACTTATTATTGTAACTATCACTCATCTGATACCTTGTGGGGGTATGAACAGCAAAACCTAAGCGAAGAGCTTGTGTTGGACGGAAAATTGCGCCAATTTTGGCATTAATACCAATGCCTGTTGTCGTTAAGCTTTGGTCAAATTGTAGCTTTTCAAAAAACGGTACTTCTTTGCGCACATCGTCTTCGTTATATATTTTTGATTCAGTATAATGGAGGAACGGAATGCCGATGGTGCCACCTATTTGGAGTTTTTCAGCATAATTGCCCGCATAAGAAATGACCATTTCGTTGATGCCGCCTCTCGTTTCTATGACTTGACTTTTGTAAACACCTGCGGCGGGATTTAAATCGAAATCGGTGGTATATTTACGGACGTTGTTGACTGTTTTTGTATAAATCGCTCCTGTTGAATCTGCCAATTGACTTTCAAAAGCATCAAGCCCTTCAATATTGGCTTGGTCACGAAAACGGGCAGTGATAGAGCCTGTTGTTGTCCCTTCATAAAATAGGTTGCTGCTGAAATCTTGCAATTTATTGAAGCCAATGGCAAAATTCCGTGTTTTCCATTTCGATGAAGGATTGCCATCTTTGCTGAAAACAAGACCGAGGTTGTCTAATGAAAACTTTGAAAAACGTTGTGCCGCAGCATCTTTTCCTCCATTTTCTAAGACTGAAGTCGTTTTTGCACCATGAAACGAAGGTGAAAAGATAAACTCACCACTCCGATAAGTTGCCAAACCTGCGGGATTTGTTGAGAGAGTCGAAAAGTCACCACCAATAGCTCCCATCGAGCCACCTACACCTATGGCTCGGGCTGTGCCGCCATACTGAGGGATGTAGGAATAGCGCAATGCGTCGGAAGCGATTTGGGCTTTTAAGGTGTATAAGGATAAAATAGAAACGAATATTAAGATAGCTTTTTTCATAACGGTCTAAATTTTAAGATTAAAAAAGTAAAAATACTGAGGGGGTAAACGGAGCCTGATAACTTGATTTTTGACATAAAAAAGGCGGGAGCAGAGTGACACCCGCCTAATATCTTCCTATTTAACTAATTGAAATACAATTAATTACCTCTTCGTGGTGTACTGCCACCACTATTATTTTCGCTTCGAGAAGGTGCAGCCGCCGGTGCAGGACTATTATTGCTTGCAGGAGGCGAGTAACTGCGTGACTCCTGGCGTGGTGCTTCATAACGTGGAGACTCTTGACGTGGTGTCTCATAACGTGGCGTTGAACGTGTTGGTTCGCTGCGTGGCGTTTCTGCCCTTTGTGGACGGTCGTAATTCGGTGCAGGACGCTCGTAAGTCCGCGTTGGGCGGTCATTACTTGGTGCTTCTGTACGTTGCGGACGGTCGTAGTTCGGTGCAGGACGGTCATAAGTCCGCGTTGGGCGGTCATTACTTGGTACATCTGTCCGTTGTGGACGGTCGTAGCTCGGTGTTGGGCGCTCTGTCGTACGTGTTGGACGGTCATTATTTGGTACTTCTGTCCGTTGTGGACGGTCGTAGCTCGGTGTTGGACGCTCTGTCGTACGTGTTGGGCGGTCAGTGACCCCCTCAGTACGTCCGTCAGATGAAATAGGATCATAACGTTTTGTAGGCGTTATACTGCCACTATTTCTAGGTGTAATGCCACCATCTCCAATTGCTTCTTTTTTAACATCTGTACGAGCTGGTGTGTTATTCCGAGTTGGATTAATATTGCCATTGCCGACATCACCACGTCTGCCTGTCGTCGCTTGACCACTTGGACCTGTGACCTCACGTATTGAGCCGCCACTATTACGTGGGGCATAATATTTATTGCCAACAGTGGTCACATTCGTGCGTCCTGTTTGATAAGGATTGTAGTAATTACCGTAGTTATTGTAGTTATAATAATTGTTGTAACCAAAACCACTGTTGTAGCCAAAACCATCATAATAGCCGTTATAACCGCTGTATCCATAAGGCGAGTAACCCCATGACGGATAGAAAGAACTGGCATAATAGTTCGGATTGCAGAAACCGTAGCTTGAATAACGCCAATCGTCCCAATAGTTATTAAACCAAGACCAGTTGTTCCAACGGTTGTAGCTGTTCCAACGATTCCAATAGCCGTTGCCAACAATAATTGTCGCACCTCTATTAAAGCGGTTGTAGTAGTTGGGGTCATAATAACCATAATCTACATAAGCATCACTGTAATAATTGAAACCGCTATATGGGCGGTGAAAACGGCGAATACGCGTTGAGTATTTATAATCGTCGTAGTCGTCATCGTATTCATAATAGTCGCCGCCAGTGCTGCCATTATCATAAAATTCATTGTCGCTGCCCGATTGCGCAGTGTTGTCCTCGTAACGCGGTTGCGGTGTTTGGCTACGGGTTGTCGTTGCCGTCGGGCGGCTATCTTTCGCTGGGTCGTAATATACATCGTCAAATTGAGCTTTGACGGAGAGCGACATCAGCGTCATCATTGTTGCTAAAAATATCCATTTTTTCATCAGACACAAAGTTTTAAAAGTATAAGGAAGACTAGTACATAATCGTTTTTTAATCACACCATAAAATTACGGTATTTTGACAAGATATGTAGTTAAGACTATTTTAATTCTACGAAGTATTGTGTTAAAAGTGTTAAAATTTATGTATTTAAACTCGTTTTACAATTTTAACATATCATTTGAGGCGTTTTCAAGGCTCTCTTTAATGAAAACAAGAAAAGTGGCTATTTAGTTTCTTAAAAAAAAGAAAGCCCAAAGTCAAGTGCATACTCAACTTTGGGCTTCGTTATTTAACCTTAAAAAACCTTAATTCAACTTAAACGTCACAACAAAACCACCTGTAGCCGTTGTCGAAGGGAACGCGGCTGTGGTATAAGGTATGATGCGGTTGTAGTCCACATAAAAACGCAAATCGAGGCGTTTGTTTATCGTATAAGTTGCCGAAGGCGATAATCTAAACGTTTGAGAACCACGTGAAGGTACGTCCGTTCCTTGACCTAAAAGATGATTTTCAGTAATATCATCGCGGAAAGAAAGGTCAAAATTCAAGACCAAATCATTGCCTCTTTTAGGTTTTGGTTCTTTTTTCTTCTTCGCTTTTGGGTCTGCTGTTGGGTCGCCCGATGGGGCTGTCAAGTCTTCGTCTTTCTTTTTGACAGGCTTTTTCTTTGCTTTGCCATCAAAATTAATGTCGAGCATTTTGATATAGACATTTTTGATGCGGTGTCCGAATTTGATTTGAATTTCAGATGTTTTTGTTTCTTGTAAACGTGTATCCGATAAACTCAAAGCCAAGTTGCGGCTCTTGCGGTATTGCACCCCAAAATTTGCACCTGATTTGAAACTCATATCTATGCCCAAAAGCGGTGAAAACTGCTCTGAAATAGCCACAACAGGAATATCGTACTGCGAATAATACTCATAAGGCGAACCGATACGAGATTTTTGCGGCTGTGCGATATCATAGAACTGTGAAGTCCGATATGAATTGACCGTTAAAGACGATTTATAGCCGTGTGTGATACTGATATTATTGAACGTATTTTTCAAACCAGGCAATTTTGCCAAACCATTGTACGACAAACGCCAGTTTACTGAGGGGCGTTCATTGAACAAATTGCGGTTGCTTGTCCGAACATCACGTCCCGTATAAGCAGCGATGAAAGCGGGAACAACAACGTCTTGATTTGTCGGTCCAAACCCCTCCCGATACGTTGGAAACTCGGGATGTACAGCATTGCTGCCACCGAGAATCTGCGACATGACTTGCCGGTTATCGCTAAATGTTTGAAAAACGTCATCAATATTGCTAAAAAACGTATTCAGCGTAAAATACGAAATATTGTAAGAGCCTTCATCAAAACGATTATTATGATACAATGGTCCATTTGTAGAGTCTGTAACGCGGTACTCCTGTGATTGATTTTTAATGTAATTTTTATTCAAATCAATATCCACACGGAAATCCGTGAACGGTTCAACGGTTATACGCGCATCAATTTGTTGTGAATAATTGTTCAAAGTCGGTCTTACCTGTCGAATATCCCTTGAAATCCAACTTCTCGCACCCGCATCGTCGAGCCAATTATCATCTGATTGGCGATAGCCTAATACATAATCCCAACCCGGACGAGACAAATCGGACATACCAAACAACCGGGCTTGTGGCGTAAAGCCTGGCACAAACGAGTTGTATTGTTCTGTATAATTCAAACGCGCATTGCGCAGCAGTAAAAGCGGACGAATGACGATTTTTTCAACACCTGACGGCTCGTAGTCTTTTATTTCCTTTTTCTTCTTTTTACCTTTTGTGGTGTCAGAAGCTATGTCAGAAGGCAATTTTACTGAGGGGGCTCCCAAACCAGGTTTGGTTTTCTTCTTATCGGTTTTAGGTTTGAAAAGTGGTTCTTGAATTTTACGTAAATACTTGAATTGATTGTACAACTGCGTAAAATTCAAGTCTGCATTTACTTGCCGTGCTTGTTTGTTGTTGATATTGTTGCCAATACCTTCAAAACCCAATGCCGCCGCTTCCCAACCATACGACGAGGTGAAAGTACCGCGCAACTGCACCCAATCCAAATACGGAATGTTCCGTGTCGGAACAGTATAGTTGACATTGATATTATGGTCATAACGCTTGGTACGTCCGAAGTTTTTAAGATTATCGTTCAAAAACTTGCGTTGTGCATCAGGGTCAACCTGTTGACCGAGTTGGTCATAATCAGGTAATTCATCAATAATTGCAAAGTTTTTGGCATCAAAATTCAACTTCAAAGAACGGGTCAAATCCCATTGCAAATTGTAGTTTCTATCCCAACTGAAACGACGGATATAAAACGTGTTGTAGGCATCATCATCACCAGAGAAACGGTATTTTGTAATGTTCAATTGACGGTCGAGAATGGTATTAAAACCGAAATTATTCGGAATTGGATTGAAATTAATCTCTGTAATCAATTTCGTATATTTCTCAACATTTGGATTTTTAACCAAACGTTTGAACGGCGTGAGGTAAAGCGGTTCACGCGAGTAATTGTAATCCAAACTGCCTTTTTTATTCTCTTTGGCATCACTTTCTACAAGCGGGTCGTGAAGGTCAACGGTTGTATTGGCATACGAAACCGCAAAATTCTCAATATCCCACGGCGCAGGTTTGCGTTCACTCGTACCTGTACGGTCTTTGCGGACATTGTTGAACGAATAACCTTTGATGATTTGAACGGTTTGTGCTGCGGCTTTGATTTCAGCACGTTTATCACCATCAATTTGTGATTGCAATTTATCTTTTAACTTAATATCCAAGTCGTAAGGGTCATACTCTGGCGTTCTGGTATTGTTCGCATATTGGACATTGAAAGGTATATGTAGTCCAATTTTAGGATTAAAAAACTTGCCCAATTCAAAGTTACCATTCAAGCCCGCCTCAATGACTTGCTCACGGCTGCGTTGCGTCACACGTTGGTCAATCGCCCCATAACCGACACCAAGGTAGTTTCCGGAAAGACTTAAATTGCCAAAATCTGCCATTTTAAAATCCAAACGAGCGATAGCTGCACCGCCTGCATTTTCATTCAGACCCGTCATACGCAACTCGTTAATCCACAATTCAAGGTCGTGTGGTACACGGTCTTTGTTGTAAACACCCACCATGATGCCTTTGACAGAACCAATATCTGGATTACCAATCACCTTAACACGGTGAGCAGCATTTTCAGAACTGACGATTGAATATATTTTACCCAAATCCGCATTGGTCGCATTCCGTTCTGTCTTAACTTGTGTCAATAGACTGAGGGGGAAGTCAAATTTATTGTCTTTCAACCAAACGGCTTCTTTATACGCATCTGTGGTATTTGAAGCGGGCAATGTTGATTCATCAGACATTTTAAGTGGAATCTCATATTCGTAGTAGTTGCGCTCAAAATCGGAACCAATACGCATGAAAATACTCATTTTATCATTCAAAACCGTCCGTCCATCTGCTTGCTCTGCGTGAACAAACATTTTGAGCCGCTCATAAATACGCATATCTGAACTGAACAATTTGAACGCTGCACGTGGTACGTTTGGCAACAAATTGAGCATACGAATACCCAAAGCCTGTTCGTTTTGACGGGCATTTGCGGCAAAAGCATTTGGAATAACTTCACGCTGAATACAAGGTGGAATGACGTAATTGAACGGTGTTTTCTTTGAATTTTCCTCCAAATTGACCGAAACAAGCTCCATCGCACTGTTGTCCGCACGGTTTAAGATATCCACACCGTCTATACTGAGGGGTCTCTTATAACGTCGCCATTGGTTGCGGATAAGGTCTAATTTTGCAAAACGAAGGCAAACAGGTTGTGCAAAATCCTTAACCACAATACGCATAAAACGGATAGAACGGAAGTCGTTTATCGCGCCATGTTTTGAGTCAAAAGCATCAATCGGCACTCGGAAATGGTGCCAAATACGTCCACTACCATTCGGGTCAGGCGTATTTTCGATGTAATATTTATTGGTCAAAGGATTGAAAGCATTCCTTGAAATTGGTATCTTATAAGAAAAATAGGCTTCGTTTTCCTCAAAAGAGTTGTCACGGTTGATGTCCTCTGCATCGGGTAAATTCGTTGCAGATTGGATTTGAGAACCTGCATTTGAAGCGGAGTTACCTTGCAAGCCATTGAATCTTTTATACCTATCTAAGACAGGTGTTCCCTTTGGATAAGCACCTTCATCGTTATAATACGTGAAGTTATCATTGGCAGGGTCAGCTGCAATTTTTGTTGGGATTGGACTGAATTTCGACAACCAATCGCTGTAAAAACTCGTTTCTTGATCGTCTTTCATACCATCGAGACCCACATCCTGCGCTTCACGTGCCGCATCAGAAGCTGAAAATGAGTTCGGCAACGGAATTTCTGTACGTGGCACAATACCCCATGGTGATTTGTCTATTTTAAAATCTGGATTTTCAGGCGAAGGCAAACCGTTTTCGTAAGCCTTGCGTCCATCTTTCAAAATGTCTTCTGAAATATCGCCCAAGTGAATGTACATCGTACCCTCATTCTCATTCGGATTTGGATTTTTCAGGAAAGGGTCGAGTACCCAAAAATCCACATATTCCACATTCGACTGTTCAAAATCCGTTGTTGTCAAACCACGCATGATGCCCGCCCAACGTGTAGTCGGTGCATTCAAATTGCCATCGCCACGCAAACCTGCTCCAAAAGGTGTTCGAGGTGCACCAGGAGGCGCATCAAAATTGTAAGGACCACGCTCACTTGGATAATAATTCAAGTCAAACGTCGGTAAATAATTGCTCAAACCACCGTTTTGCAAAGGGTCACGATTCGGGAAAACCTCTGTTTGAGCAATCGGTGCGGTGCAAGGGTCTGTCCTATCTGATGCTGCACCCCGTTCCAAAACAAATTGGTCAATCCTAAACCAGTTGAGCATCGCACGGTTCGAACCCGTTACCAGACCATCTTGATCGGCTTCTGGGAATAAACGGTTTTTCTGCGGCACACTCGCTATTTGCCACGCATTTGGCTGCGACATCAAGGAAAAAGGTGAGCTACTTCCTTCAAAATCATCAAGATAGACAATACCACCGCTTTCATTACAATCACCCGAAGGTCCTTCAATTGCTTTCGAGTGACCCGGTTGTAGCAAAGCACCTTCTGCACTCAATGTGATTTTCGACGGCTCTTTGGTTTCTATAAAAGGTATTTTATCTATCAGTTTGGTCAACCACGGTGCATCCTCTGCAAAGTTAATGTCGGCACCATACACCTTATTATTAATAGGGTCGTCTCCAAAATTGACTTTACGTGTATAAGGGATTTCAAAGAGGTTCATAAACGTCGCCCCAATATTGAAATTCTTTTTCAAGGCATAATCCGCACGAAGTCCCAACATGGTTCGGGTTTGAAACCCAAACAAGGCATTGTCTTCATAACTGACGTTCAACGGAATGTTCGGCGCAACATAGGCAGGATTCAAAATCGTCAACGTCGAAGTACCGTAGTCAATCGCAAAATCCACACCTTCCAAAAGTTGGAACGAACCCGCTGTCACTGTCACTGCACCTGGGCGCAAGCCGAAAGCATTCAACTGAATACGGTTACTCGCCGTAGATTTGACTTGACCTCTGATGATAAAACGGTTTTTCTCCTGACGCTCTTGCGCGCGGAAAAGCGTGGAGTCATATAGTGCTTGATAAGTATATTTCTCAATTACTGAGGGGTCCATGCCCAACTCTGTCAAACGTGCCGCAAGCGACGAACCGAACGGCTCTAATTTTGGAAACATGATACGACCATTACGTGTGTTGATAGTCACATCAGGAATAAAGTCAAATTGTCCATCGGGCTGTGGGTCGCCTACTTGATTCAAACGGTCGAGGTTCAAAACGGTCAATAACGGAATTTTACTCAATTCAGGTAATGAACGTTTGTCTGCTTTCTCTGCGCTTACGTCTTGATAAACGATGTCGAGTCGTAAATCCTGCGGGTTCGTGACATAAGCACCCACCGAATAGACGTTTTTCATCATCAAGTCATAAAGCGGAATAACAGGGTTTTGAATCGTGTTTTTCAACAATTTAACAAATAAAACCTGCGAAACAGAGTCCGTACCTGTAAAGGCTGGCACGTCTTGACCAAATTCACCGACTTGGAAAGGGCCTTGTCCATTATAAAAATACGTGAACGCCACACCTAAAACCTGTTGGCGGTCAACATTATTGATGCTCAAAGTACCGAGTTTAGGATTAAATTGATACTCCGTAGGCTGCAAACGTTTTGCGGAACGTTTAATAAAGTCCTGCCCTTGCGTCAAATTATAATTGCTCTCGATGTGCCGAATGACAGAACCGACACGTCGCGTTTGTGCCGCATCTGCTTGCAAACGCTCATACAAATCGTTCGCCGTGTTTTCTGGCAAATATTCATTGTCTAAATTAGAAAATCTTGCGGTTGATTTGCGTCGAATATACTGCGGATTATTGAGCCTTGTCGGTTCACCTATATCCGCAAAGGCGACAATTTGGCGCACCTCTTTGTCCTCGTTACGCTCATTCGATACCCAAACTTCCATCTTATCAATCGAAAACAAACTGTTGACAAGTGGCAGTTCTTTCAAGGCTTTTTCAAACGTATTGCGGTTGAAATGCGTCAAAAAGAAGTGACGGTTTTCATCGTATTGGTCAATCGGCACATTGAAGTTTTGTACCTGACTACCTCCTTGTATCGCTAAGTTTTGGCGACGATTTTTCTGTTGGGCTGCAATAGCTGTTAGGCGTAAATATCCAAATTGCAATTCTGTTTTGACACCAAAAAGGTTTTGGCTGCCTTTAATCAACGAGCCACGAAGAGGCAAATTGACGTTACCGCCTTCGATTGACTTGATGATATCGTCTTCGCTGAACACATTTGAGTTGTAATTGATTTTCATCAAATTATCAAAATCAAACGTTGCTTTATTGTTAAATGACGTATTTAGGTTCAGTTTTTCACCAATTTTACCTGTTACGTTCATCTGAATGTCCATATTGAACAACAAACCCCCACTTCGGCGGGCATAGGTCGGCAAAATAGGGTTGGCGTAGTAGCGATAGTCCCCTCCTAAAGTCAAGTCAATTTGTCCTTGCGGACGAATATCAACCGTTGGCGGGTCGCCGAAAATCATCCCGATTAAGTTGTCGCCCATCTTTTTGATGTCGAGTTTAGGCACTTCTGGCAATTTGCCGTTCACACCCACCGACTTCAAAAGCATTTTGAGCTTACTGTTTTGCGTTGACGAAAAATCTATTTTAGAAAAAGGGTCGGTCTTGTTGCCGCCATTTTTCTTACTCAAACCCGCCAAGCGTTCAAAATAAGCACGCTCCTGCTCCTTCGATTTCCAGTTCAGATATTCATCATAAGTCATCACCGTTGGGGCACGGTAATAGAAGTCATCACCTACTTTTTCGGTAATAATGTACTGATTACTGAGGGGGTCATACTCAACAGATTTGTTGATAACTGCAGGGTCATTCAGGTTGAAAGGATGTATCACCGAGTCGCGGAGATAGTCGCCCTTGCGGTCGCGCAGAGGAATGGTATCTGTCAAAGTCGTTTTGGCTTCCGAAATGGTCGTAACGACCACCAAAAATGCAAAACCAAGTAAAATTTGCCTTAAAAACCGGCGGTTGTGTAAAAGTCCTTTTTTGTTCATGTCAAAATATTAAATCGCATCAGGATGTTGGATTAATGATTGGTTAGGTTTTTCGCTACCCAATTGTACTATCCACCCCCCTCAGTATTTTTGAGTATTTTAATCGAAGTATTTTATACAATGAAAAGATTATTCAGTCAGTCAAACGTGAACAATCTAAAACGTGTTATTTGTTAACAAAATTTTAACTGTTGTCTTGTATTTTCCATAAAGACATTCTTTTTACCCCAAAGACGTATAGTTGAATGTCTTTACATAAGCAATTTCAAAGCCACCTTTACCAAATCTTCGACATTGGCTGTCTTTTGTTCTTGCAGAATTTTGTTCAATATCTTCTGCACCGCAATCCGTTGAAAACCAAGAGAAACGAGTGCGGACAAGGCTTCGTCACGCATCGTATTGCCAGCAACGGCTAAGTTTAATGCACCTTCGCCACCGTCCTTTTTCAATTTGTCTTTCAAGTCAAGGATGATGCGTTTTGCCGTTTTAGGGCCAATACCTTTCACTTTTGAAAAAGCCGCTTCGTTTTCGCTCAAAATAGCGACCCGAGCATCGTCGGCAGTCATGCCCGAAAGCAAAATTTGCGCCGTTGCAGGTCCTACGCCTGACACCGAAATCAGCATCTGAAATAAAGACCGCTCTGATTCGTCACCAAAACCAAATAGGACGTGAGCGTCTTCGCGCACTTGCAAATGTGTGAGCAACTTCACTTGTTCCAAGGATTCAATTTTAGCATACGTATTCAAACTGATATTGATGCGATAACCGACACCGCCTGTTGTTTCTATGACAACAAAAGCAGGATTTTTAAAGACTATTAACCCTTTTACAAAATCTATCATAATTATTAGTTATTGGTTACTGGTTATTGGGGATTGGTTACTGTTTACTGGTTATTGATTGTTGAGAATTTGTTTTAGCTTTGTACATCAAAGTATTTTTAACTAAAACGGAATATTATGGGACATACTTCTTTTACTGATTTAGAGGTCTATAAAGAATGTAGAACTTTACGAATCAATGTATCAAAACTTGTAAAAAATCATTTTCCCCCAGAAGAAAAATATAAACTATCAGACCAAATTATCCGATGCTCGCGTCGAATAACTGCTTGTCTTGCAGAAGGTTATGGTCGCTATCACTATCAAGAGAATGTTCAATATTGTAGAATGGCAAGAGGTTCTTTAATGGAAACACTTGAACATTTAATTACAGCATTCGATGAGACTTATATCACAAAAGAAAACCTAATGTCATATAAAACGCATATTGATACTTGTGGTAAACTCATAAATGGCTATATTAACTACCTCAATAAAACTAAACGAGAATAGCCAATAACTAATCCCCAATAACCAATAACCAAATAATTTCTTCCGTTTTAGGGCGCAAAACTACTATTTTTTATAAACTTTGCACCAAAACCGATAAACATACACGAATAATCAATCATCAATAAACAATAATCAATCCTTATATGCTGTCTCTCCTTTTCAACCTTCTTCGTTGGTTCACCGCTTTGGCGATGGCGGCAGGTGTTTTGTCTGGTTTAGGCATGGCGAGTCTGTTTTTGATACGTAAAACGCAACCGAATAAATGGGCGAATTGGTTGTTCGCAGCCTTGTTGGTTGCCTTGTCTTTGACCTTGTTGGATAAGTTTTTGAACTTTACAGAATTGACTAAAAGACACCCCTCAGTATTGGTAACGCCGATTTACTTGTCGTTTGCTTTTGGACCACTCCTTTTTTACTATGTCAAAAGCCGTTTATATCGTCATTTCGACATGGACAGAAGCGATTTCAAGCATTTTATATTGCCAACTGTCCAAATTGCTTTGTTATTGATGATGACTTTTCGTTCAGCAGAATCGAAGGCAGCGTTCCGAACAGAGTTTTTTAGCCCATTTTATGGCAATTTTGAGAAAGGCGTTTTCATCATGCAGTTTTTTCTATACCTCTATTTCTCTTATCGCTTTATCTTACATGAACGCTTTGCTTTGATGAAAAAACGAAAGTCGTTGATGTCAGGCAGACGGCATGTTTTGGTCGTCGGTTGGCTCAAACGCATGGTCAAAGTTCTGTTTATAGTATTTGGTATTCATGCGTCTTTTATTTTGACAGATTATTTCAGCTATCGCCTTTTTGACCTTAATTTGCAGACAAAACTTTTGTTTTCAATGGCTTATGAATTGTCTTTTACAGCTATGTTGGGCTGGTTGTGTTTGAATGCGTTGTTTGCTTTACAAAGGAAATTATAATTTCAAAATATAAGTTGAACTGCTGTAAGCACCAAAAACACCCAAACCATTTTTCACTTGGTTGGTAATCACATTAGGTTCAAAAAACGGGTCGCCTGTTGTGGGTTCACTGGTATTTAAAGATAGAAACAAATCGTAAGTCGGTTTTGAAATATTGAAAATAGTGATTTTATACGT
>JAYVFS010000109.1:0-42513 GCA_043772905.1 Saprospiraceae bacterium
AGTCGTCACAGTGCCATTGTCGCTTGTAATCTTTCTCAATTTCGCACCGCTTGCATCATAGACAAAAGTGATGATGCGGTTGCCTGTAAATGTAATCACTTGTGGCAAATTCAAATAATTGTACGTGATATTCGTGATGCCTTTGTTTCTGTCCGCAGTTAAGTTACCATTGTTGTCGTATTCGTAATCTCTTGTGTTGCCACTGTTTGCGTAGATAAAACCTTTTGTCGCCCAATTAGAGCCATCTGTTACTTTTTTCAAGCGGTTACTGTCACCATAAGTATATGCCAAATTGTCTATTGGCGAAAATAAACCTGCTAAAAGCGTTTTTCCATTTGACGTAATCACTGTATTGGCACTCATACCGTACCGATTGAGGCTTAGGATATTACCCCGCACATCGTAAGTAGGTGATTCGTTGTAATTATTATTGGTTTCAGAACCATTTGACCAACCTCGGCTTGCCCAACCTGGACTGTGAATATCCGTATAACGAGCATTCGTCAATCTGTCCAAATCGTCATAATCAAATGTGTAGGCTTGTGCTTCGCGCCCTGCCACTTGCCATTCAACTTGACTGATATTGCCATTGTACTGACTCGTGACAGAATTTAACCCATTATAGAGGGTGGGATTGCTGTAATTGATAATTTCTTTAAACAAATCGGGATTACTTTCGCCCGATTGTGCAGGTGGTGTCAAATAACCCGATGTTGCCAAAGATTCATAATACGACGCATTGGATGTTCCCGTTACGTTAAACAGTGGATAATCCAATGCAGAAGGCAAAAACCCACTATTGATACTCGTCAACCAACCCCTTAAATTATAGGCATAGTCCGTTGACTGCAAGTATTTGCCGTGAGAAACTTTGTGACCGATGTTTTTTTCTATCAACTGGTCTTTAAAATTATAGACCATATTGGATAGAATGTCAGTAGGTACAGACACACCCACGCCATTGAGGGTGTACATATACTTTTGGTCTGTCAGTCGCTGCCCATTGTCGTAAGCGAAAGTTTGATACGTCCTTACTTCTGTAGCTGAACTGCCCGAAAAGATATTGCGTACTTCATCCCCTGTGTTTGTGCCATAACTTGTCTGAACAGTTGTACCATCCACATTCGTCTGTCTTATCGGACGACTGAGGGGGGAGGCTTCGTAAACAGATTGAACAAATTTAGTCGTTGTCAAAGCCAAAGTCGTTGCATCTGAAGCGTGAACATCTTCACTACCACTACCAAAAGGTTGATAAGATTTATCGGGACGACCCAAAGGATCGTAAGTCATGTATGTTTTTTGATGCTTATTATCCTGTGTATAACCTTGCCGATAAGCCATAAACGGACGACCCAAACCGTCTATGAACTGTTTGCTTATCCTAACTGGCATCGTTGGGCTTGTTGCAGGGTACGAGTCCGAATACGTTGTCGTGGTTTGGTTTTCGCAATTCAATGTGGCTAATGTCTGTAAGATTCAATGCCAAACAATCAATATTATTTCATTTTTTTACATCAAAAGTCCCCTTTAAATGGAGTGTATCTGGATATATAGCACCTTGCAAATCTCTTCGCCTGGTCATTAAAAATTTTATATCAAAAATTCCTTTTACTTGATTAGATTTAAAATCGGTTATTTCAAGATAATTTGCATATTTTGCATCAACTTTATCATAAGAATCTTTTCCAACATCACCATCAGCTTGAATAGTTATAAAACTTGCACTTATGGAATCTTTAATATTACAATCTGGGTAAACCCTACTTATTACGCTGAAACGCCCTTTTTTCTTTGATAGCCCTCCGATAAACAATTGTTCCCTAAATTGATTTTGTTCATTAAATTGGGATATAGTTAATGTAAATCTATCTTCATGTATAAGGCATATCAATGAGGATGTCTCTCCTAAATTTGAATAAACACTTGGATTTAAATCTCGAAAAACGCCTAATAATGTCCAATCGTTTTTTTTCCATGAAAAACCATTAATTGTACCTGTGATTGTTGAACTAAAAGTATTATAGTAACTAAACCCAACTTTCTTTTCTTTTTTACAGTAGGTCAAAAAAATAATACTAAAAAGCAGACCGAATATTCTAAAATTTTTCATGTCATAAAAGAGTTATGCCGTCTATCCGTAAAGATAGACGGCAGATGATTAATTTATTTTTGAATTGTTATTTTTTCAATAATCGAATTTTCTCCTGAAGTCATTTTTAAAATATAGATACCGCTTGGGATTTGGCTTATATCTAATTTTTTAGAGACTCTACCTTTATTTAAGTTTTCATCTATATCATTCATTACCTCCCGCCCTTGTGCATCTAATAATTTAAAGCCAATAGGTTCATCATTATTCTGTTCAAAATCTACTGTTAATGTATTTTGAGTAGGGTTAGGATATATCATTAAATTTAGAAACGCTTCTTTGTTATCTTTATTTGATAGGGTATTATTAGAATTTGTGTTATTAACCACTCGATAAATACCTATATCTCCTCCATAAATAATTTGTTTAAAAGCAGTATTTGAACGACCTTGGGCATCCACAACAGTTACTTTTAGTGAAGACCATTGTTGACCATAACCATAGTAATAGTGATTAAATATATCGTCAGAGCCCAAAACGGTTTGGTAATTGAAACCATCGGTACTGGCTTCCCAAAACCATCTGTAAGGTGCAGTGCCACAAGAAGTAACAGCATCGTAACTAAAAGTACCAAAATCATTAATTACAGTGGGACCATTGATATAAACAGTAATTGTGGGTTCAGGGGCATAATTACCAATACGTGTTGTTGTTTCACCTATACGACGAGCAACATTATTTCTATTTGTTGTTCCAGTAGCAAAGCCATTATGTGTAATATTGGGGTTGGAAAATTGGTTAAGTTTCCAACGTGGATTATTTTCACCTGCATTCATTACAGTAGCATATTGCAACCTATTTGTAAACCAATGATTTTTAAAAGTAAAGGCATGTGAATAAGCCACAAGTGGTTTTCCTGCAAAATTAACTGTTTCATTATCACTATCGTGCATTCCTCCTAACAAATGACCAACTTCATGTGTAAAGGCAAAATCACCATTACTAATAGTATATACTTCAACACCACAATAGGCATCCTCGGTACTGGCATCTCTGTCTAATGCCCAACCTGCAAAATCGGAATAACCTTCATCTGTTAAAACGACAACAATATCCGCATTTGCAGCATCACGTGCATTTTGAACCTCAGGAACATCTCTTATTTGCATTAAGTCTCTTTCAAAATTACCTCTTGAGCTAAAATTAGGCATGAGGCTTTCAAGATTTATAACACCCGCTAATATTAATTTTGTTTGCCAATTGATGCCAGAATTCGCTGCAGCAGCATTAAATTGATCTATACCCATTTGGGCACATTGATTAATGTTAGAAACAGCATTTCTGGCATTTGCCGTTGACAATACTAAAGCGCGTATGCCACTAATAGTACATCCTACAACACTTCGATTTTCAATATTAACGGTGTTAGAACTTTGAGACACACGTTGTGTCCCTCTATTACCTGTTAAACCACACAAACCCTTTTTTAATGTTTGCAACATGAGACTTAGATCGTTGCTTAAACCATAAAGCGTGTAAAATTCATTGGTTTCTGTATTTTCATTCAAATAATGAATAAAACCAGATGTTAGACCATCTTGACATCGGATAGTAATATTGCCTTGCCCATTTTCGATAACGCCTTCCCACAAATAGTTATTATCTGAAAAGGCTTCTATCTTTCTTGCCGTTGCCGTTAATTGTCCATTAACGTTAGGTAAAGAAAACTTCAGTTTACCTTTTTTTTGAAGCTTTGAAATTTTGCCCACTTTAAAGCAAGCCATAAATTTTGTTTGAGAGTCTCTCTCTATCTTCGATAGCTTTGTCCGCATTTCGGAAGATAAATTTGCCCGACCATTGCCGTTATCAGGAGTAAATAAATCAGCTCCATTTTGAGCAGACATTGAAAATGAATACGCAAAAAAAGCGCATGAAAACAGAAGGGTTTTTACATTCTTCATAAGAAATTGTTTAATTTTGTTATTAAATTTAATATTAAGATGCCCTTTGCTGAATGAGATCATGAGGCAAAGGTTTTTTTTTATAGCACTTTGTATATGTATAAATTTTGTTGAATTTCCCAAAAGGAATGGTGATCCCATGATAAGTTTATACCATAGAGAAAACATAAAAAAATAATTATAGAATCGCTTAGAAGGATAGAACTTAAGCGTGAAGCGTGAAGCGTGAAGCGTGAAGCGTGAAGCTAACATAAATGTTTGATTTTAGAGTTTGGTGAAATAATGTTTATTGAGGAAATGAAAAAAAAACATTTCAACTGGCGATTAAAATAGGGATATTCAATTTGTTATTGACTCGCTTGAAAACATTGTTTTGTCATAACAGGGGCAAACATAGAAACACTGTTTGGCATGACCTATTACATTTTTTGGCCTTATTCGGTAAAAAAAATATTTTTCAAAAATCAAACGCCTGATTTGGCAATCTTTTTTTTTGTTGCTTTTTTATGCTTTTAATATCAAAAAGGATTGTTTTACACCTTATCTATTTCCAATTAGGCATTATAGTTTTCAGCGTTTTCGGAAAAAGTCTTTTTTCTCTTCGGAAAAAAAAATTAACAATTGGAATGTAAAAGAAAATCTCCAAAGGATTCCTTCGTTCAAACCAGTCTTGATTTTGGACAGCTTTTAAATTTTTTCCGAAGGGTCGGAAACAGTTTTGGACAGCTTTTAAAATTTTTCCGAAAGGTCGAAAACGATTTTGGACAGCTTTTAAAATTTTTTCTAAGGGTCGAAAAATTAATTTAGAGGTTAAATTTTATATTTTTAAAATACAAAAAGTTTAAATATAATAAACATAAATGAGGACTCCTATGGCATTGTAGAAAAAAAAAAACAGGGGTTTGTATTTGGGTTGTGTGGAAGTCGGCAAAAAATCTGCTTGTTTTCCTACCATAAAAATGGTAATTTTATTATTCAAATAAAAATTCATTAAAAAAAGAACAATATTTTTGTAGCTATAATGTTTTACTGCTATATTTAGATAATAAATATGAATTAAAACATTTTATTTAACCATTAAACCATTTTTAAATATGCATTACACAGTTTTGTTATCTTTCAAATCAGATAGCCAATCAGAGGTTATCCTTTTCACAGACAATGTGATTCAACAAACCACAAGCAATCCTATTTTTGCATCCCTCAAACCCTTCGTTGACCCTGTCGTTGATGCTTTTTCTGTTTTTCGGGTGGCTTTCAATCTCGCAAAAATGGGCGGCGCATTAGCCAATATTGAGCGAGACAAAAAACACATTGCGCTTCTTGATGTTTTGACTCTGCTTGCCAAAGAAGTGGAAAAATTAGCCAAAGGGGATAAAGCGATTATCATCGCCTCGGGGTTCAGACCGAGTAATGAAATCAAATTCATCACTGAATTGACAGCACCCACAAATTTTGTAGCGATTAATCTCGCGCCCAAAGGCGTTATCCAGTTGAATTGGGATAAAGTAGAAGGAAAATTGGCTTATGCCATCGAGATGCGCATTTTTAGTGAAGACACATGGAAAGCCATTGCGGCACCAACGGGTCGTTTCTTAACGCTCACCGACTTGGTGCGTGGCAGTCACTTGGAGTTTAGAATCCGCGCGACGGGTACTAAAAACTTGGTCAGCCCTTGGTCATTGATTGCCGATATTTATGTGGATTGAGCACCTAATTTTCTCCTGTTTTTTTGGGAAAAAGAGCCGTTGCATACTGAGGGGGTAATTATTGCCTTTTATTTTGTGATAAATAACTTTTTTGCAAAAGCCATGTTTCCTCTAAGTGGAAACATGGCTTTTTTTCAAAAAATACTGAGGGGGGCTGTTTTTTCTATTTTTCAAAAAATATTGAAAATAGCGACTTACTTTTACCCCTCTTTTGGTTAGTCAATTTACATTATACCCAAAAATGTAGAAAACAGGACAACGACCAACGGCTGAATTCAACTTCACTACCCGACGCAATATGAAACTGGACGATATAAAAAGACCTATAAACGACGAACTTGAAGAATTTGAAAAACATTTTCGAGATTCGATGAAGACCAATGTGGCGTTGCTTGACAAAATCATGTACTATATCGTGCAGCGAAAGGGTAAACAAGTACGTCCCATGTTTGTTTTTTTTGCGGCAAAGCTGTGTGGTACTTTTAATCCAGCCAGTTATGTGGCGGCTTCGTTGGTTGAGTTGTTGCACACAGCGTCGCTTGTACACGATGATGTGGTGGACGATAGCTACGAAAGGCGTGGCTTTTTTAGCGTCAATGCTTTGTGGAAAAACAAAATAGCGGTTTTAGTAGGCGATTACCTGTTATCGCAAGGGTTATTGGTTGCCTTGAAAAATGATCAGTTCAAGCTGTTGACCATCATGTCGAATGCCGTCAAAGAAATGGCAGAAGGGGAGTTACTCCAAATCGAAAAAGCCCGCCGATTGGACATTAAAGAAGACATTTACTACGATATTATTAGGCAAAAAACGGCTTCGCTCATTGCGGCGGCTTGTGCCGTTGGGGCGGCTTCGACGACTACGGATGCTGATTTGATTGAAAAAATGCGCCTTTTTGGAGAAAAAATTGGCATCGCCTTTCAAATTAGAGATGACCTGTTTGATTTTGGAACCGATGACGTCGGCAAACCATTAGGCATTGATATTAAAGAGAAAAAAATGACTTTACCACTCATTTATGCCCTCAACCAAGCTCCTAAAAAAGAGCGTGACCGCATCATCAATATCGTTAAACGCTACAACGAAGATCCCGTCAAGGTCGCAGAAGTCATAGATTTTGTCCGACAAAGTGGTGGCTTAAACTATTCAGAAGAGGCTATGCGCCGATACCGTTCCGAAGCGATTGATATTCTCAAAGGGTTTCCAGAATCAGACGTGCGTACTTCCTTGGAGCAGTTGGTTATGTTTGTAACTGAGCGTAAAAAATAAATTTGGTTATTGGTTATTAGGGATTGGTTATTACGAATAACCAATCCCTAATAACCAATAACCAATAACCAATCCCCAATAACCAATCAGTATTTAGCCATTTTCAACTCTACTAATATAGGCTTAGATAAATCAGAAAGCTGCTCAACCATCGGCGGTATGTCTTTAAGTTCAACCCGATTGCGCGAGCAGTGTTCAATGGTTTTGATCAGCGAAGTCATATCGGCATTACCAATAAAAGCAAGTGTCGTTTTCAGTTTATGGCTGAGTTGAAAAATCTCTTCCCAATCTTTTAGGACAACCGATTCTTGCATTTTGATGATTTCCGTAGGAATTTCATCAATGAGCATAGTGAGCATCTGATTCATCATTTCGGCATCACCGCCGGTCATGGTTTCGAGATATTCGAGATTGATGTGTTGATATGAAATAGTGGTACTCATGAATTGTAGCTGAGTTTCATGTTAAAAATAAATTTTCTCAAACCGTTATCCTTTTATGTTAAGGATTTTAACTTATTACTTACAAATATAATTCCTAATTTTTAAAATCGCCCTTTCTGTTAAGATAATAGTGAATTTTTTCAAAAAACTGTTCTGGCTCAAAGGGTTTTAAAACATAATCGTCGAAACCGTATGTTTTAAATGAATTGTCCTTTGAAATGTTGGCATGAGCGGTCATTGCCAAAATAGGCGTTTTAATATGAGGTATATGCTCTCTGATATAAGCAATTGTTTCAGTACCGTCCATTATCGGCATCTGAATATCCATCAAAATAATATCAAAATCACAACCTTGTTTCAGAATTTCAAGGCATTCCTTCCCGTTTTCGGCTATCTGAATGATGATATTATCAAATTGACGTTCCAACGTTTTGCGCGCAACGATTTGATTCATTTTATGGTCTTCAACCAATAATAGGCGGAAAATTCGTTGTTTTGACTCGTGATACTGAGGGGGGGCTTCAACTGTTTTTTCAACCGTCGCATCCGTATGAACTTTGGTAAAAGGCAATTCAATAACCATCGTTGTGCCTTTTGCTAAGGTACTTTCTGCCCACACACGACCTTCTTGCAACTGAACAAGGTTTTTGACAATCGCTAAACCCAAGCCTGTCCCTTCATAAATCCTATCTTTTGTCCGAACGCGTGTAAAGGATTCAAAAATAGCATCCACTTTATCCTCTGGAATACCGATGCCTGTGTCAATGACTTCAAAACGTACCACCATGGTATCATTTTGATTATCAACCAATTGCACATTAATTTTCACCACACCTTCATCCGTAAATTTAACAGAATTGCCTACGATATTGAACAAAACCTGATTTAATCGCAGTTTATCACCACTCATAATAGCGGGTACTGAGGGGTCAATAGATAATTGAAATTCAAGGGGTTTTTCATCTTTTTTATATTGCATGACATTCACAAGGTTGAACATCAATTCATGCAAATCAAAGTTTTTCGACTCAAAGCTCATTTTGCCATTTTGTAGCGTCGAAATTTCAAGAATATCGTTGATAACACCGAGCAGAATTTCACTCGATTGACGTACCGAATCAATAAAACTGCGTTGTTCGCCATCGAGCGTGGTCTGCGCCAAAAGGTTTGACATACCATAAATAGCATTCATGGGTGTACGCATTTCATGGCTTATGGAGGCGATGAATTGTTCCTTCATGCGAGCTGATTCTTCCGCCACTTCTCTTGCACGTGTCGCTGCAGCCAGTTTTATCAGCACGTTTTTACGCTCAATAGCATAGCGAAGCGTTTTTGCTAAGAGATCAGCATCAAAAACACCTTTTGTTAAAAAGTCTTGTGCACCCGCCTTAACCGCATTCAAACCTAAGGTTTTGTCTGAAAAACCCGTCATGACAACGACGTTTACATCGGGTTTTGCAGAAATAAGGCGTTGCAAAGTCTCGAAACCTCGTGAGTCGGGTAACGATAAATCCAGTAAAGCGACATCAAAATCGTTTTCCATCAGGGCACTCACGCCCTCCGCGAGGGTTTGGCAATGCGTAATTCTACATTCCGGTAAATCGGACTCTTCGAGTAAAATTTCGACAATGCGCGCATCTCCTGGATTATCTTCTATCAAAAGGATATTCAAAGGCGTGTTATCAGGCGTTGAACTTACGCCATTGATGAAACTTGTGTGACTGGGTATATTGAGTTCTTGAACCATATATGTAAAATTGAAGAATAAGGTATTCTTTTAGTATGAATAAAGTGTGGGCAATATTTATACCATAAATCATAAAATTGTACTATACTATTGAATAACTTACTATTTAGATTCAGAAAAAGTTGCATGTCGATTTTTTTACTTTAATCATGTGCCTTAAAATCGAATTTTCGTCTAAATTTAAAAAAAAATAATTACCGATAGTTGAAAAAAACACGACTTGAAACGGCATTTATGCTTATTTTATCGAAAGTTATTGATTTTCAACAAATTACGATGTATTTTTGAGCGAAGTCTTACAATTTAATCAAACAGCATGTCAATTGATATTTTATTCTTAGCCGCCGCTGCCTACGGTTTTTTTTTAGGCTTTAAAGACGGCATCATCAATTCCGTTTTTTCGGTCATGTCCATTGTGATGGCATTAATGGCAGCGTTTAAGTTCTCGCCTTATATGACGCGTGCTTTGGAGCAAGGTTTTGATATGTACAATCCACTCATGTTTGTCATTGGTTTTATCGTCACTTTTTTTATTTCGATGTGGTTGCTGCGGATGGTCGGTCATGCTATTTCAGGGGCTTTGGAAGTGGCACAGCTCGATTTACCCAATCAAATCATTGGTGGCTTTATATTGACACTTGTTTTTTCCTTTTTTTACAGCGTTTTGATATGGTTCGCAGATGGCGCGCGGATGCTCGATGAACAAACGAAGACGACTTCTATGTCTTATAGATACCTCGAACCGCTTCGGCAAACGACATTCAAATTGATTGCTAACGCCAAACCCATTGTTCAAAACTTTTTGGGGGAAACGGATAAAGTGATGAATCAAATTGAAGACAGCCGTATGAAACGAACAGAATCTAAAACCGATATCTATGATATTGATAACCCACTCAATTCGCCGGCGCAAAACCCCAATGGTTCAACCACCGTTAACGAACCACCTAAATAGATGATAATGGATAGATGATAATGGATAGTGGATAAATATTATCCACTATCCATTATCATCTATCCACTATCATCTATCCCTTCTTTCCAAACAACTCCGTAAACCGTTTGTCCCGATATGCCCAAATTTTGTTCAATTGAGGTCTTACAAACAAACGGTCAATCAATGGTTCCAAAAACCAACCGGGTGATAGATAATGTACTCGGTCAGTCATCAACACATAGTCGCCTTTGTCTTCAAACAGGTGTTCGTGATGCCACAACAGATAAGGTCCTTTCAATTGTTGGTCAACAAACCGCACAAGTGGTTCAAAGTCAGTGATTAATGTGCGCCAATAAAAAGGAATGCCGAATATTTTGATACGATAGTCTATCAAAGTCCCAACTTTTGCTGGTATAGGCGATGGCGTGAGAATTAAGAAACGGAGGTCAGAAGGTGTGACTTCATTCAAGTTTTCAGCTTTGCTGAAAAAATCAAAAATTTCGGTTAATGAACCGTACAGTTTTGTTTCAAATTCAAGGAGATGCGTTGCCATTATTTTTTTTTAACGGCTAACAAACTGAAAGCAAAGTGGTTGTGAAATTGCTAAAATTTTAAATCGGAAATACCCCCCTCAGTATAAAGCCCATCAAATACACATTTACTAAATTTTAAAAATTTAGTAAATGTGTAAAAATTCACCATTCACCATTAAAAAATTCACCATTACTCCTTTCTTTTCCAATTATTATTCAACACCTTCAAAATAGCCAGGGCTAATTCGCCTTTTATGGCACGACTATTTGCCAAAATAACCACCCCCGTTTTGGTTTGAGGGACGAATAAAACGACTGCCGAGTGACCCGCTGTTGCACCTGATGACACACAAATCAGCGGCTGTTTTTTCCTTTTGAAAATCTGCCACCCTTTGCCAACAGACGTATATTTATTCATTTTGGTTGGAAAGAGAGGCAATTGCGTATCTTTGAGCAGTTCAGTCTTATCCAAACTATCAATATTGAGTTGCCACTGTGTGAACCCTAAAAGTTGATTCATATCGGTACAGCCTCCAATAGCAGGTTGAAAAATTGGCGCAACCTCCCAAGGCTCGACGGCTTGTTTTCCCAAATTATAGCCTTGTGCAAGAGCAACGGCTGTTTTGTCAACAAAGGGCTGCCACCGCACGTCCGCATGGGTGTTTTCTAAAACTAGACCTAACAAAACAAAATTGAGGTTAGAAAATTGGTATTGTCCTTGCTTCCAAGTCGTTGTATCGTATGTTTGTAAAAAATTTAAAAAGCCCCCCTCAGTATAATGAGCGTAAGGTTGTGCGTTATCTTCTTCTGTGGCGCCCCAATCGTCCGTAAATTTTGGTAAACCACTTGTATGGGTAATGAGTTGAAGTAATGTTATTTTGTTGCCAATAGGAAAACATTGTTCTGGTTTCATATACACGTTGACCGCCGAATCGTAGTGTAAAATGCCTTGACGGACGAGTAAATGAATATTGGCAGCCGTAAACGTTTGGGTTAAAGAACCTATTTCAAAATAAGTACCGGCATCAGGTTTTTGGTTACTCGTTTTAGAAATTCGTCCATACGGGAATATCCACGTTGAGTCGTGGTCAATGCAACCGATAATGAGACCCGTTGTTTTTAAAGAGTCATAGCGGTTTTCATAAGCCACTGCCCGATCAATTTGTTTTTGCAAAAAATGCCCATCTTGAGCATAGTTATTTGACAATAAACCGATTATAAAACACAAAAAAAGCATAAACCTTTTCATGGACATTCATTTTTGATGATTTTACTGAGGGGGGCTAAAAAATACAAAGATGCAGTTTTCGATTGAAAACGGGTATTTTTTGCATTTGAAAATGCCGGCATTAATTCATTCCTTTGCACATGCGATTACTTTTATTCATATTTTTAATAGTTCAACCGTTCTATACGACCGCCCAAAATCAGCCGACGACGGCGATAATCCGCGATTTTATTTTTGAAGGTAATCGAAAAACGAAAGCAAAAGTTTTGACGAGGGAGTTTACTATTGGCATCGGCGACACGATACCCCTCAGTGAATTGGCAATAAAATTAGAGGAAAATCGCTTACGCCTTTTGAATACCAACTTGTTTAACGATGTCAAAATAAACGTCAAAAATTGGACTTTCGATGACAAAGTGAGCATCGTCATCAGTGTTGTTGAACGCTGGTATTTTTATCCTATCCCTATTTTGGAGTTAGCTGATCGCAATTTTAACGTCTGGTGGAAGGAGCAAAACCACGATTTTAGGCGCACAAATTATGGTATTCGCTTGACACACAGCAATATTACAGGCAGACGTGACCCTTTTTCAGCACTCATTCAATTTGGTTACACGCCTAAGTTTTCAGTTGGATACAATATCCCATATCTCAATAAAAAACAAACCATTGGGGCTTCTGTCAACTACCTCTATTCGACGAATCGTGAAATTGGCTACACAACTATCAACAATCGGCTTGTTTTTCACAGAAAGGCATTGGACAAAATTTTTACACGCCTGTCCTATTCTGGCGGCATCACTTATTCCCCGGGTTTGTTCGATAAGCATGTTTTTTCGTTCGGTTTTTCAAAACAAACATTGGATACATCGGTAACAGAGAGCTTAAATCGGGATTATTTCCTTGATAGCCGCACCGTTCAAGCCTACTCATGGCTGTCTTATAGTTACTCAAACGATACGCGAGATTTCAGACCTTACCCCATGAAAGGGCATCTTATGAGTTTGAATATCAATAAGTTAGGGCTGTTTTCAAAAGACAATGCGAATGCGCTCGACCTCAGTATGCGCTGGTCGCAATATTTTAAACTGACTAAAAAACTAAGTGTCGAAACGATTGCTCGTGCAAAGACAACGCTCATCCGTCAAGCGCAACCCTACAATTTTCAACGTGCCATCGGTTATGGTAGTGACTACATGCGCGGCTATGAGTTGTTTGTGGTTGATGGTTACGATTTTGGCATTTTAAAAAACAGCCTGCGCTTTCAGTTGATTGATAAAGACTATGACTTATCACGTTATACGCAACACAAACGGCTTAAAGGTTGGAAGACTTTGCCGATAAAAATGTTTCTGACGGGCAATCTCGATTTGGGATATTCTTACACCCCTCAGTATAAACCCACCAATGACTTCAATAATCGGCTCTTGTATGGCGGCGGCATAGGGCTTGATTTTTTAGCTTTTCATGGTATGCTTTGGCAGTTCGAGTATAGTTTTAACCACACTGGAAAGGGTGGTTTAAACTTGCATTACAAATCTAACTTTTGAGAATAATAAGGATTTGCCCAATTAAAATTGCCCACCTTTTAAATTTGAGAAAAAAAAATCTATTTTTAGCCGTCAATTTAAAAATTAAATTTTTTCATCTTACCAAATCCAAATTATGGCAGAATTTGTCAAACCTACCTTAGCAGACATTCAGAACTTTGAAGGTAAATACCCTAAACAGCTTTGGTATTTGTTTTTCACTGAAATGTGGGAACGTTTTAGTTTTTATGGCATGAGAGGTGTTCTCGCTATATTTATGGTCAGTCAATTAGGGCTTTCAGACAGAGATTCCAATTTGAAATATGGAGCTATTCAAGCATTTGTGTATGCCTTCACGTTCATCGGGGGCATTTTTGCAGATAAAATTTTGGGTTTTAGAAAGTCATTGTTCTTTGGCGGCACTGTCATGACATTAGGCAACTTGATTATTGCCGCTTCACCGCAAGAATTCTTTTATGTAGGTATTACTTTATCCATTATTGGTACAGGCTTTTTCAAACCCAATGTCTCCTCAATGGTCGGCGATTTGTACAAAGAAGGTGACAGCCGCAGAGATGCGGGCTTCGGTCTTTTTTATGCGGGCATCAATATCGGTGGTTTTCTTGGCGGCTTTTTATGCGTATGGTTGGGCAAATACTATTCATGGAGTTATGCCTTTTTAGCTGCTGCCATTGTGATGATTTTAGGTCTGATAACTTTTATTTTTACCAGAAAACATTTAGGTCCTATCGGCGATTCTCCGCTTTTACATATTGATGAAGGCACAAAGAAAAAACGGGAACTCATGGTTTACGGCGGGTCGTTGTTGAGCATTCCTTTGATATTTTTGATGATTAAAAACACGGACTATACCGATATGTTTATGTACATAATTGGTCCTTTGGCAATCGTCTATTTCCTATACGAAACGTTTAAAATATCAGACCCTGCCGCAAGAAAAAAACTCTTTGCAGCCTTTACGTTTATTATGTTTTCAATCATATTTTGGGCATTTTTTGAGCAAAGTGGCGGTTCCTTATCGCTTTTTGCTGAAAAAAACCTTTCTTTTGATTTGTTAGGCATGAACATAGACCCCAATGTGGTCAACAATACAGCCAATACATTTTTTGTTGTGTTGTTCAGTCCTTTGATTGGTTTGTTGTGGTTGTGGATGGCAGGAAAGAAAATTGAACCTAACACAGTCATAAAATTTGGTATCGCTTTTTTATTCCTTGCCGCTGCATTTTATATATTTTATGCAACAAAGTTTTTTGCAAATGAAGAAGGTATCACGTCATTAAACGTGTTTACAGGTGCATATTTGGTCATTACGCTTGGCGAACTATGCCTCTCTCCAATAGGGTTGTCTATTATCACAAAACTATCGCCTAAGCATATGGGTGGTATGATGATGGGTATTTGGTTTTTGGCAACCGCTTATGGTCAATATGTCGCAGGTTTACTCGGTGCAAATATGTCCTTACCAGATAAAAACGCAGGTCTTCCCGAAAAACTCATTGCTTATACAGATGGCTATCTTCAGTTGTCCATTTACGCCCTTGTTGCAGGCATTGTATTGATAGTCGTCTCACCGCTTGTACGCAAATTGATGATGGAAGTAAAATAAAACTAAATAAGTTCTTAAAAACAGTATAATCATGTCAGATAACAGCACAAACGATTTCTTCAAAGACAAGGTCATAGGACATCCCGCAGGTCTTTTTGTTTTGTTTTTCACTGAAATGTGGGAACGATTTTCCTTTTATGGTATGCGTTCCTTATTGGTTCTCTTCTTCATGGCTCCCTTAGCAAAAGGCGGTTGGGAATGGGAACAAGGCACCGCTTCTTCACTATTCGGCACTTATGTCGGCTTAGTTTATCTCTCGACTATGTTAGGCGGCTATTTTGCAGACAAAATCATCGGCTTCCGTTGGGCAGTCGTTGTTGGGGCAACTTTAATGACATTGGGGCATTTTTCAATGGCTTTTGAAAGCACTTTCTCGATCTACTTAGGACTTGTCTTAATGGTCTTTGGCAATGGTTTTTTCAAACCCAATATGACCTCTATTATTTCAGAAATGTATAAAAACCATGTGGAAAAGAAAGATGGTGCTTATACGATTTTTTATATGGGTGTCAACTCAGGCGCATTTTTTGGCATTTTGTTATGCGGGTATCTCGGTGAAAAAGTAGGTTGGGGCTATGGTTTCGGTTTGGCAGGTGTTTTTATGTTTTTAGGAACGTTACAGTTTTGGCTATCACAAAACATTTTTGGTGACATTGGTCTAGTACCTGTCAAAAAAGAATTACAAGTCATTGACGAAGACGACACCGACATAAGAGTCCCTTTCCCAATGTGGCAAATGGTGATGATTGGAACAAGCGCCTTGTTAGGTATGTTGTGGCTCATCAACGCACCGGCGACCAAAATATCAAAAGGCAGTTTTAATATTTTCAACTTTGAGTTGTTCGGTTTGTCTGGCAATACAGTTGCTATCCTTTCAGCATTGATCATTTTTCTCATTTTAGTAGGTTATAGATTAGCCCAATATTCTAAAACAACAAGAGAAAAGTTGATTGCGGTTTTGTTTTTTGCCATCATTTCCGTCTTCTTTTGGGCAATTTTCGAACAATCTCCTAACAGTTTGACCGTTTTTGCACAAAAATATACCAATCGAGTCTTGACGGGTGATTCGAGTTTAATGTTTTTAATTTTTAATTCATTATTGACATTAGTACCCTTAATTATCATCAATTGGGTGATGCTCCAACTCTTTAAAAAGACGTTCAAAACCTATAAAGTGGCGAGTATCATTTTGACTTTTAGTTTTGTCATCATTTGGGGACTCGCTTTATGGATGCTAGCAAAAGACTATTACACAGCGGGGTATTTGTCTTTATCGGACGGCACCTTGTCTTTTTTGAAAATTGATAAAGTCACCATCCCACTCACAGAGATACCTGCTACGTGGTTTTCGACATTCAACTCCTTGTTTATCATCACATTAGCACCTTTGTTTTCTAAAGTATGGGAAAGCAAATACAATCCAACCGCTAATGTTAAATATGGTCTTGGTATGATACTTTTGGGTTTAGGCATGGTTGCCGTTGCTTTTGGTTCAAAAGATATTCTCCCTGGTGCAGAATCGGCTTCCGTCAGTATGATTTGGCTTATTTTGGTCTATCTACTTCATACAATGGGTGAGTTGTGTATTTCGCCTGTTGGCTTGTCCTATGTCAGCAAATTAGTTCCTGCACGTATGATTGCCTTCATGTTTGGTGTTTGGTATTTAGCCATTGCAATCGGTATGAAAGGCGCGGGTATGTTCGGCGAAAGTGTGGAACGTATTGCTGACGAAAAAGGCATCAGTTACTTTTTCTCGATGCTGGCAATCGTTTCGTTTGTTTTTGGCGCATTCTCCATTCTCATGCAGCCTGTTATTAAAAAACTCATGCACGGAGTGAGATAAGTTGAAAGTGATAAGTGAAAAGTGCCAAACGTAGAGTAAAACGTTTGGCACTTTTAGTTTTTCACTTATCACTTATCACTTATCACTTTCAACTTATCACTTATCACTTCAATATCCCCCTCAGTATGCAGCGCACTTAGAATGATTCTGGTAATCGGTGGGTCAGTTGGTTTGGGATATGAAAAGCTGGAAATCAATATTTTATGCGTTAATAAATAATCAAACAAGCCCTTTTCTTGTATAAAAAAAACGGGATAATTAGGTAAGTACGTTATGGGCAAATGGGGGCATTGAGAAAGGGCGGTTGTAAATAGTTGAATATTTTTTTGCAAAACAACACGTGCATCTGTATATGTTTTTTGAGATTGTAAAAACGCAAAAAGATAAGCCGGCACAATCGGCGAAGCACCGACAAACAAAGGGTTTTGGCGAATCGAAGCAATCGTTTTTTTATCCCCTAAAATCACACCGCCAGGAATTCCCACCGCTTTGGCAAGCGATGCGATGACAATGAGGTTGATATTCTGTCTATCATCAATCAACGTTTTAATTTTTTGAAAAATTCCACCCCCCTCAGTATATGTAATGCCAATACCATGAGAATCGTCAAATAACAAAGTAATAGGCTTATCAGAAGTCAAATTTTTTATCCATGAAAAATCATAAGATTCACCTTGTAAAGGGTCAATCGCATTTACTGCTATGACAACTGCGCCCGACTCCTTTTCAACAATACCCACTATCTTTTTTGAAAAATCATCGAAATTTTTGAAAATATAATGAGGGGGGGTATTCATTTGCCAAATGGCTGGATGAGCCGAAGGTGCTAATATAAACTTTTGATTCACAAGGCTTTGTACTGCCAATTGCCCTGCCATCAGACCTGAAGAAACCGTTAAAGCAGCCTCCGAACCTGTCCATTTAGCCATAAAGTCTTCCGTTTCGTCATAGATTTTCAATTGCACATTGTTGTTTCGCGAAGCGGAAAAGATAGTACCATATTGGTTAAAGCCTTCCAACAAAGCCGCTTTGAAATCGGGCTGATGCCCCATACCCAAATAAGATGTGCCGCTAAAAAACAAATGTTCCTCGCCGTTGAGGTATATGGTTCGGCTGGGTAAATGGTCTATTGTTGTGGTCATTAATTAGGTGATTTTGATAGCAAAACATTGAAAGCCCAAAAATGCAGCGTTTGAAGGGTGATACAGGTATAGAAGACGGAAAAATTGGATGTTTTTGTTTTTTTTTTGCAAAAAAAACAAAAAACATCCAATTTTTCCGTCTTCTATACCTTATTCTGTACTTTTAACGCAATATCAATTTTAAGTTTTAATATGAAAACATTGACAAATCTTGCTGAACAATATCAAGTTGTGCGCCAAATGACTGAAAAAATCTGTGCGCCCTTACACATTGAGGATTATGTTGTTCAACCTATTATAGATGTCAGCCCGCCGAAATGGCATCTGGCGCACACGACATGGTTTTTTGAAACCTTTATTTTGAAACCATACGCCCCTCATTATAAGGAGTATCACCCTGATTTCAGCTTTCTTTTTAACAGTTATTATGAAAATGTAGGCAAACGGGTCATGCGTCCGGATCGAGGCAATATGACCCGTCCGACGGTGGCAGAAGTTTATGCTTATCGGAAATATGTGGACGAACACATGACTGTTTTTTTAGAAAATACGGTTTTAAATAAAGACTTAGAATCCCTCTGTTTGCTTGGTTTTAACCATGAACAACAGCATCAAGAACTCTTGGTGACGGATTTGAAATACATTCTTGGCGGCAATCCGTTGTTTCCTGCGTTGCTCGAAACGCCTTTACCTACCCCCTCAGTAAAAAACCTCAAAATCCGTTATTTAGAAGTTGAAGAAGGCGTATATACCATTGGTTATCAAGGCGATGCGTTCCATTTTGACAATGAACTCGGCGTGCATAAAGTCTATTTACAAGCTTTTCAATGTCAAGACCGCTTAATTACCAATGGCGAATATTTAGAATTTATGGCAGCAGGTGCTTATCAAGATTTTAATCTTTGGTTTGCCGAAGCATGGGATTGGGTACAGGCAAATCAAATTGTTGCGCCCATGTATTGGCATTTTATTGAAGGCGAATGGTATCAATATACGTTGCATGGTTTGCAAAAACTTGACCTTTACGCACCTGTCACGCATGTGAGTTTTTATGAAGCCGAAGCTTATGCTCGATGGCGGGACAAACGTCTTTTGACTGAATTTGAATGGGAAATTGCTTGTAAAATGTACCATCTCCCCCATGGGGTCGGGGGTACTTTTTTAGAATCGCAACGGTATCAGCCGATGGCTCGGCAAGATGATTATACACAGTTTCTCGGCGATGTTTGGGAATGGACAAATAGCAGTTATTTACCTTATCCTTATTTCCAAAAAGCGGCGGGAGCGATTGGTGAATACAATGGCAAGTTTATGGTCAATCAAATGGTTTTGCGCGGTGGTTCTTGTGCCACCCCTCAGTCGCATATCCGAAATACATACCGCAATTTTTTTCAAACCAATTTGCGTTGGCAATTTACAGGCATCCGTTTGGCGGAGCATATTTAATAAAACAGACATTTATATAAACATTCATTATGGTCGCAACAACTACAGTTCTCGATGTTCAATTCGGGAAAGATATCAAAGAAGGCTTAACGTCTTTTCCCAAATTCCTCTCTTCAAAATATTTCTATGATGCAGAAGGCAGCCGTCTTTTTCAGCAAATCATGGAACTGGAAGAATATTACCTGACAGCTTGTGAATATGAAATATTGACGATGCACAAAGCGGGTATTCTGAGCACTTTGCCCGAATCCTTTGATTTGGTGGAATTGGGTGCGGGAGATGGTTTGAAAACCAAAATTTTGTTGAAACACTTTTTGAATAAAAACGTGGCGTTCAGCTATATGCCTGTGGATATTTCTTTGGATATTCTGCACGTTTTGGAGAAAAGTTTAGCACTTGAAATGCCTAATTTATCTGTTCAGCTTTTGCACAACGATTATTTTGGCGCATTACAGAAAATCTCTAATCTTTCAGATAAGTCGAAAGTTGTCTTGTTTTTGGGGGCAAATATTGGCAATTTTTCAGTTGAAAAAGCCGAAGCATTTTTAATGCAATTGCGTAATTCGCTGAATAAAGGTGATTTTTTATTGTTAGGTGTCGATTTGGTCAAAAACCCAAATATTATTTTACCGGCTTATAACGATGCGAAAGGCGTTACAGCCCGTTTCAATTATAATTTATTGCATCGCATAAACGAGGAATTCAATGCCCATTTTGATGTATCAAAATTTATGCATTATCCAACTTATAATCCACAAACGGGTGAAATCAAAAGCTATATGATGAGTAAAGAAGAGCAAACTGTTTGCATAGAAGATCTGGATTTAACCGTTCATTTCGCCGCTTGGGAAAGCCTTCATACAGAAGTGTCTCAAAAGTTTACGCTTACTCAAATTGCACACATAGCGCAACAGACAGGCTTTAAAATTAAAAACCATTTCTTTGATAGGAAGGAGTATTTTACGGATACGCTTTGGGAAGCGATTTGATATACCTAAAATTTCATCATTTATGAACAACAACCACTCAATCGAATTACATAAAGTGTCTCAAACATACAGTCAAAACGAGGTTTTGTCTGATATAACGCTCTCATTTTCAAGGTCTTCCGTCACCGCTTTATTGGGCAAAAGCGGCAGTGGCAAATCCACTTTATTGCAATTAATCAATGGTATGATTAAGCCATCAAAAGGGCTGGTTACTATTTTCGGAAACGATTTTGATTACAAAAATGCCAATGTTATTCGTTTAAAAATAGGTTATGTTGTGCAACAAGTCGGTTTGTTTCCACATCTAAATCTGTTTGAAAACATCAGTCTTTTAGGTAAAATAACCAAAATGCCCAAAGACGATATACTTGTGCGGGTGACTTCATTGATGAATACGGTTCAATTGCCGCTTTCTTATCTCACAAAATTTCCACATGAATTGTCAGGTGGTGAGCAACAAAGAGCAGGTTTATGCCGTGCTTTATTCCTAAAACCAGCTGTTTTATTGATGGACGAACCATTTGCCGCCTTAGATTATGCGACGAAACAGGCGATTTATAATTACTTTTTATTGTTGCAAAAATCAGAACCTTGCACAGTTGTTTTTGTTACGCACGATTTTCAAGAAGCTATGACGCTTGCCGATGAATACGTTTGGTTGGAAAACGGTAAAATCAAAAGCAAAGGCACTAAAAACGACTTATCTTCTATTCAATCTGCTTATTTAAGCAAGGTATAGTAGACGGAAAAATTGGATGTTTTTTTTGCAAAAAAAACATCCAATTTTTCCGTCTACTATACCTTGCTTAAATAAGCAGATTGAATAGAAGATAAGTCGTTTTTAGTGCCTTTGCTTTTGATTTTACCGTTTTCCAACCAAACGTATTCATCGGCAAGCGTCATAGCTTCTTGAAAATCGTGCGTAACAAAAACAACTGTGCAAGGTTCTGATTTTTGCAACAATAAAAAGTAATTATAAATCGCCTGTTTCGTCGCATAATCTAAGGCGGCAAATGGTTCGTCCATCAATAAAACAGCTGGTTTTAGGAATAAAGCACGGCATAAACCTGCTCTTTGTTGCTCACCACCTGACAATTCATGTGGAAATTTTGTGAGATAAGAAAGCGGCAATTGAACCGTATTCATCAATGAAGTCACCCGCACAAGTATATCGTCTTTGGGCATTTTGGTTATTTTACCTAAAAGACTGATGTTTTCAAACAGATTTAGATGTGGAAACAAACCGACTTGTTGCACAACATAACCTATTTTTAAACGAATAACATTGGCATTTTTGTAATCAAAATCGTTTCCGAAAATAGTAACCAGCCCTTTTGATGGCTTAATCATACCATTGATTAATTGCAATAAAGTGGATTTGCCACTGCCGCTTTTGCCCAATAAAGCGGTGACGGAAGACCTTGAAAATGAGAGCGTTATATCAGACAAAACCTCGTTTTGACTGTATGTTTGAGACACTTTATGTAATTCGATTGAGTGGTTGTTGTTCATAAATGATGAAATTTTAGGTATATCAAATCGCTTCCCAAAGCGTATCCGTAAAATACTCCTTCCTATCAAAGAAATGGTTTTTAATTTTAAAGCCTGTCTGTTGCGCTATGTGTGCAATTTGAGTAAGCGTAAACTTTTGAGACACTTCTGTATGAAGGCTTTCCCAAGCGGCGAAATGAACGGTTAAATCCAGATCTTCTATGCAAACAGTTTGCTCTTCTTTACTCATCATATAGCTTTTGATTTCACCCGTTTGTGGATTATAAGTTGGATAATGCATAAATTTTGATACATCAAAATGGGCATTGAATTCCTCGTTTATGCGATGCAATAAATTATAATTGAAACGGGCTGTAACGCCTTTCGCATCGTTATAAGCCGGTAAAATAATATTTGGGTTTTTGACCAAATCGACACCTAACAATAAAAAATCACCTTTATTCAGCGAATTACGCAATTGCATTAAAAATGCTTCGGCTTTTTCAACTGAAAAATTGCCAATATTTGCCCCCAAAAACAAGACAACTTTCGACTTATCTGAAAGATTAGAGATTTTCTGTAATGCGCCAAAATAATCGTTGTGCAAAAGCTGAACAGATAAATTAGGCATTTCAAGTGCTAAACTTTTCTCCAAAACGTGCAGAATATCCAAAGAAATATCCACAGGCATATAGCTGAACGCCACGTTTTTATTCAAAAAGTGTTTCAACAAAATTTTGGTTTTCAAACCATCTCCCGCACCCAATTCCACCAAATCAAAGGATTCGGGCAAAGTGCTCAGAATACCCGCTTTGTGCATCGTCAATATTTCATATTCACAAGCTGTCAGGTAATATTCTTCCAGTTCCATGATTTGCTGAAAAAGACGGCTGCCTTCTGCATCATAGAAATATTTTGAAGAGAGGAATTTGGGAAAAGACGTTAAGCCTTCTTTGATATCTTTCCCGAATTGAACATCGAGAACTGTAGTTGTTGCGACCATAATGAATGTTTATATAAATGTCTGTTTTATTAAATATGCTCCGCCAAACGGATGCCTGTAAATTGCCAACGCAAATTGGTTTGAAAAAAATTGCGGTATGTATTTCGGATATGCGACTGAGGGGTGGCACAAGAACCACCGCGCAAAACCATTTGATTGACCATAAACTTGCCATTGTATTCACCAATCGCTCCCGCCGCTTTTTGGAAATAAGGATAAGGTAAATAACTGCTATTTGTCCATTCCCAAACATCGCCGAGAAACTGTGTATAATCATCTTGCCGAGCCATCGGCTGATACCGTTGCGATTCTAAAAAAGTACCCCCGACCCCATGGGGGAGATGGTACATTTTACAAGCAATTTCCCATTCAAATTCAGTCAAAAGACGTTTGTCCCGCCATCGAGCATAAGCTTCGGCTTCATAAAAACTCACATGCGTGACAGGTGCGTAAAGGTCAAGTTTTTGCAAACCATGCAACGTATATTGATACCATTCGCCTTCAATAAAATGCCAATACATGGGCGCAACAATTTGATTTGCCTGTACCCAATCCCATGCTTCGGCAAACCAAAGATTAAAATCTTGATAAGCACCTGCTGCCATAAATTCTAAATATTCGCCATTGGTAATTAAGCGGTCTTGACATTGAAAAGCTTGTAAATAGACTTTATGCACGCCGAGTTCATTGTCAAAATGGAACGCATCGCCTTGATAACCAATGGTATATACGCCTTCTTCAACTTCTAAATAACGGATTTTGAGGTTTTTTACTGAGGGGGTAGGTAAAGGCGTTTCGAGCAACGCAGGAAACAACGGATTGCCGCCAAGAATGTATTTCAAATCCGTCACCAAGAGTTCTTGATGCTGTTGTTCATGGTTAAAACCAAGCAAACAGAGGGATTCTAAGTCTTTATTTAAAACCGTATTTTCTAAAAAAACAGTCATGTGTTCGTCCACATATTTCCGATAAGCATAAACTTCTGCCACCGTCGGACGGGTCATATTGCCTCGATCCGGACGCATGACCCGTTTGCCTACATTTTCATAATAACTGTTAAAAAGAAAGCTGAAATCAGGGTGATACTCCTTATAATGAGGGGCGTATGGTTTCAAAATAAAGGTTTCAAAAAACCATGTCGTGTGCGCCAGATGCCATTTCGGCGGGCTGACATCTATAATAGGTTGAACAACATAATCCTCAATGTGTAAGGGCGCACAGATTTTTTCAGTCATTTGGCGCACAACTTGATATTGTTCAGCAAGATTTGTCAATGTTTTCATATTAAAACTTAAAATTGATATTGCGTTAAAAGTACAGAATAAGGTATAGAAGACGGAAAAATTGGATGTTTTTTGTTTTTTTTGCAAAAAAAAAACAAAAACATCCAATTTTTCCGTCTTCTATACCTGTATCACCCTTCAAACGCTGCATTTTTGGGCTTTCAATGTTTTGCTATCAAAATCACCTAATTAATGACCACAACAATAGACCATTTACCCAGCCGAACCATATACCTCAACGGCGAGGAACATTTGTTTTTTAGCGGCACATCTTATTTGGGTATGGGGCATCAGCCCGATTTCAAAGCGGCTTTGTTGGAAGGCTTTAACCAATATGGTACTATCTTTTCCGCTTCGCGAAACAACAATGTGCAATTGAAAATCTATGACGAAACGGAAGACTTTATGGCTAAATGGACAGGTTCGGAGGCTGCTTTAACGGTTTCTTCAGGTCTGATGGCAGGGCAATTGGCAGTACAAAGCCTTGTGAATCAAAAGTTTATATTAGCACCTTCGGCTCATCCAGCCATTTGGCAAATGAATACCCCCCCTCATTATATTTTCAAAAATTTCGATGATTTTTCAAAAAAGATAGTGGGTATTGTTGAAAAGGAGTCGGGCGCAGTTGTCATAGCAGTAAATGCGATTGACCCTTTACAAGGTGAATCTTATGATTTTTCATGGATAAAAAATTTGACTTCTGATAAGCCTATTACTTTGTTATTTGACGATTCTCATGGTATTGGCATTACATATACTGAGGGGGGTGGAATTTTTCAAAAAATTAAAACGTTGATTGATGATAGACAGAATATCAACCTCATTGTCATCGCATCGCTTGCCAAAGCGGTGGGAATTCCTGGCGGTGTGATTTTAGGGGATAAAAAAACGATTGCTTCGATTCGCCAAAACCCTTTGTTTGTCGGTGCTTCGCCGATTGTGCCGGCTTATCTTTTTGCGTTTTTACAATCTCAAAAAACATATACAGATGCACGTGTTGTTTTGCAAAAAAATATTCAACTATTTACAACCGCCCTTTCTCAATGCCCCCATTTGCCCATAACGTACTTACCTAATTATCCCGTTTTTTTTATACAAGAAAAGGGCTTGTTTGATTATTTATTAACGCATAAAATATTGATTTCCAGCTTTTCATATCCCAAACCAACTGACCCACCGATTACCAGAATCATTCTAAGTGCGCTGCATACTGAGGGGGATATTGAAGTGATAAGTGATAAGTTGAAAGTGATAAGTGATAAGTGATAAGTGAAAAACTAAAAGTGCCAAACGTTTTACTCTACGTTTGGCACTTTTCACTTATCACTTTCAACTTATCTCACTCCGTGCATGAGTTTTTTAATAACAGGCTGCATGAGAATGGAGAATGCGCCAAAAACAAACGAAACGATTGCCAGCATCGAGAAAAAGTAACTGATGCCTTTTTCGTCAGCAATACGTTCCACACTTTCGCCGAACATACCCGCGCCTTTCATACCGATTGCAATGGCTAAATACCAAACACCAAACATGAAGGCAATCATACGTGCAGGAACTAATTTGCTGACATAGGACAAGCCAACAGGCGAAATACACAACTCACCCATTGTATGAAGTAGATAGACCAAAATAAGCCAAATCATACTGACGGAAGCCGATTCTGCACCAGGGAGAATATCTTTTGAACCAAAAGCAACGGCAACCATGCCTAAACCCAAAAGTATCATACCAAGACCATATTTAACATTAGCGGTTGGATTGTATTTGCTTTCCCATACTTTAGAAAACAAAGGTGCTAATGTGATGATAAACAAGGAGTTGAATGTCGAAAACCACGTAGCAGGTATCTCTGTGAGTGGGATGGTGACTTTATCAATTTTCAAAAAAGACAAGGTGCCGTCCGATAAAGACAAATACCCCGCTGTGTAATAGTCTTTTGCTAGCATCCATAAAGCGAGTCCCCAAATGATGACAAAACTAAAAGTCAAAATGATACTCGCCACTTTATAGGTTTTGAACGTCTTTTTAAAGAGTTGGAGCATCACCCAATTGATGATAATTAAGGGTACTAATGTCAATAATGAATTAAAAATTAAAAACATTAAACTCGAATCACCCGTCAAGACTCGATTGGTATATTTTTGTGCAAAAACGGTCAAACTGTTAGGAGATTGTTCGAAAATTGCCCAAAAGAAGACGGAAATGATGGCAAAAAACAAAACCGCAATCAACTTTTCTCTTGTTGTTTTAGAATATTGGGCTAATCTATAACCTACTAAAATGAGAAAAATGATCAATGCTGAAAGGATAGCAACTGTATTGCCAGACAAACCGAACAACTCAAAGTTGAAAATATTAAAACTGCCTTTTGATATTTTGGTCGCCGGTGCGTTGATGAGCCACAACATACCTAACAAGGCGCTTGTTCCAATCATCACCATTTGCCACATTGGGAAAGGGACTCTTATGTCGGTGTCGTCTTCGTCAATGACTTGTAATTCTTTTTTGACAGGTACTAGACCAATGTCACCAAAAATGTTTTGTGATAGCCAAAACTGTAACGTTCCTAAAAACATAAAAACACCTGCCAAACCGAAACCATAGCCCCAACCTACTTTTTCACCGAGATACCCGCATAACAAAATGCCAAAAAATGCGCCTGAGTTGACACCCATATAAAAAATCGTATAAGCACCATCTTTCTTTTCCACATGGTTTTTATACATTTCTGAAATAATAGAGGTCATATTGGGTTTGAAAAAACCATTGCCAAAGACCATTAAGACAAGTCCTAAGTAGATCGAGAAAGTGCTTTCAAAAGCCATTGAAAAATGCCCCAATGTCATTAAAGTTGCCCCAACAACGACTGCCCAACGGAAGCCGATGATTTTGTCTGCAAAATAGCCGCCTAACATAGTCGAGAGATAAACTAAGCCGACATAAGTGCCGAATAGTGAAGAAGCGGTGCCTTGTTCCCATTCCCAACCGCCTTTTGCTAAGGGAGCCATGAAGAAGAGAACCAATAAGGAACGCATACCATAAAAGGAAAATCGTTCCCACATTTCAGTGAAAAACAAAACAAAAAGACCTGCGGGATGTCCTATGACCTTGTCTTTGAAGAAATCGTTTGTGCTGTTATCTGACATGATTATACTGTTTTTAAGAACTTATTTAGTTTTATTTTACTTCCATCATCAATTTGCGTACAAGCGGTGAGACGACTATCAATACAATGCCTGCAACAAGGGCGTAAATGGACAACTGAAGATAGCCATCTGTATAAGCAATGAGTTTTTCGGGAAGACCTGCGTTTTTATCTGGTAAGGACATATTTGCACCGAGTAAACCTGCGACATATTGACCATAAGCGGTTGCCAAAAACCAAATACCCATCATCATACCACCCATATGCTTAGGCGATAGTTTTGTGATAATAGACAACCCTATTGGAGAGAGGCATAGTTCGCCAAGCGTAATGACCAAATATGCACCTGTAAACACGTTTAATGACGTGATACCTTCTTCATTTGCAAAAAACTTTGTTGCATAAAATATATAAAATGCAGCGGCAAGGAATAAAAAAGCGATACCAAATTTTATGACTGTGTTAGGTTCAATTTTCTTTCCTGCCATCCACAACCACAACAAACCAATCAAAGGACTGAACAACACAACAAAAAATGTATTGGCTGTATTGTTGACCACATTGGGGTCTATGTTCATGCCTAACAAATCAAAAGAAAGGTTTTTTTCAGCAAAAAGCGATAAGGAACCGCCACTTTGCTCAAAAAATGCCCAAAATATGATTGAAAACATAATAAACGTAAAGGCTGCAAAGAGTTTTTTTCTTGCGGCAGGGTCTGATATTTTAAACGTTTCGTATAGGAAATAGACGATTGCCAAAGGACCAATTATGTACATAAACATATCGGTATAGTCCGTGTTTTTAATCATCAAAAATATCAAAGGAATGCTCAACAACGACCCGCCGTAAACCATGAGTTCCCGTTTTTTCTTTGTGCCTTCATCAATATGTAAAAGCGGAGAATCGCCGATAGGACCTAAATGTTTTCTGGTAAAAATAAAAGTTATCAGACCTAAAATCATCACAATGGCAGCAGCTAAAAAGGCATAACTCCATGAATAGTATTTGCCCAACCATACGCATAAAAAGCCGCCAAGAAAACCACCGATATTGATGCCCGCATAAAAAAGACCGAAGCCCGCATCTCTGCGGCTGTCACCTTCTTTGTACAAATCGCCGACCATTGAGGAGACATTGGGTTTGAAAAAGCCTGTACCAATAATGGATAAAGTAATACCTACATAAAAGAATTCTTGCGGTGAAGCGGCAATAATCAAGTTGCCTAATGTCATGACAGTGCCGCCAAAGAACAATGACTTTCTAAAACCCAAAATTTTATCTGCAAAAATGCCCCCGATGAACGTGAAGGCATACACAAATGCTTGAATAGCTCCATATTTCAAATTGGAATCTCTGTCTGAAAGCCCTAATTGACTGACCATAAATATAGCGAGAACACCTCTCATGCCATAAAAACTAAAACGTTCCCACATTTCAGTGAAAAACAAATACCAAAGCTGTTTAGGGTATTTACCTTCAAAGTTCTGAATGTCTGCTAAGGTAGGTTTGACAAATTCTGCCATAATTTGGATTTGGTAAGATGAAAAAATTTAATTTTTAAATTGACGGCTAAAAATAGATTTTTTTTTCTCAAATTTAAAAGGTGGGCAATTTTAATTGGGCAAATCCTTATTATTCTCAAAAGTTAGATTTGTAATGCAAGTTTAAACCACCCTTTCCAGTGTGGTTAAAACTATACTCGAACTGCCAAAGCATACCATGAAAAGCTAAAAAATCAAGCCCTATGCCGCCGCCATACAAGAGCCGATTATTGAAGTCATTGGTGGGTTTATACTGAGGGGTGTAAGAATATCCCAAATCGAGATTGCCCGTCAGAAACATTTTTATCGGCAAAGTCTTCCAACCTTTAAGCCGTTTGTGTTGCGTATAACGTGATAAGTCATAGTCTTTATCAATCAACTGAAAGCGCAGGCTGTTTTTTAAAATGCCAAAATCGTAACCATCAACCACAAACAACTCATAGCCGCGCATGTAGTCACTACCATAACCGATGGCACGTTGAAAATTGTAGGGTTGCGCTTGACGGATGAGCGTTGTCTTTGCACGAGCAATCGTTTCGACACTTAGTTTTTTAGTCAGTTTAAAATATTGCGACCAGCGCATACTGAGGTCGAGCGCATTCGCATTGTCTTTTGAAAACAGCCCTAACTTATTGATATTCAAACTCATAAGATGCCCTTTCATGGGGTAAGGTCTGAAATCTCGCGTATCGTTTGAGTAACTATAAGACAGCCATGAGTAGGCTTGAACGGTGCGGCTATCAAGGAAATAATCCCGATTTAAGCTCTCTGTTACCGATGTATCCAATGTTTGTTTTGAAAAACCGAACGAAAAAACATGCTTATCGAACAAACCCGGGGAATAAGTGATGCCGCCAGAATAGGACAGGCGTGTAAAAATTTTGTCCAATGCCTTTCTGTGAAAAACAAGCCGATTGTTGATAGTTGTGTAGCCAATTTCACGATTCGTCGAATAGAGGTAGTTGACAGAAGCCCCAATGGTTTGTTTTTTATTGAGATATGGGATATTGTATCCAACTGAAAACTTAGGCGTGTAACCAAATTGAATGAGTGCTGAAAAAGGGTCACGTCTGCCTGTAATATTGCTGTGTGTCAAGCGAATACCATAATTTGTGCGCCTAAAATCGTGGTTTTGCTCCTTCCACCAGACGTTAAAATTGCGATCAGCTAACTCCAAAATAGGGATAGGATAAAAATACCAGCGTTCAACAACACTGATGACGATGCTCACTTTGTCATCGAAAGTCCAATTTTTGACGTTTATTTTGACATCGTTAAACAAGTTGGTATTCAAAAGGCGTAAGCGATTTTCCTCTAATTTTATTGCCAATTCACTGAGGGGTATCGTGTCGCCGATGCCAATAGTAAACTCCCTCGTCAAAACTTTTGCTTTCGTTTTTCGATTACCTTCAAAAATAAAATCGCGGATTATCGCCGTCGTCGGCTGATTTTGGGCGGTCGTATAGAACGGTTGAACTATTAAAAATATGAATAAAAGTAATCGCATGTGCAAAGGAATGAATTAATGCCGGCATTTTCAAATGCAAAAAATACCCGTTTTCAATCGAAAACTGCATCTTTGTATTTTTTAGCCCCCCTCAGTAAAATCATCAAAAATGAATGTCCATGAAAAGGTTTATGCTTTTTTTGTGTTTTATAATCGGTTTATTGTCAAATAACTATGCTCAAGATGGGCATTTTTTGCAAAAACAAATTGATCGGGCAGTGGCTTATGAAAACCGCTATGACTCTTTAAAAACAACGGGTCTCATTATCGGTTGCATTGACCACGACTCAACGTGGATATTCCCGTATGGACGAATTTCTAAAACGAGTAACCAAAAACCTGATGCCGGTACTTATTTTGAAATAGGTTCTTTAACCCAAACGTTTACGGCTGCCAATATTCATTTACTCGTCCGTCAAGGCATTTTACACTACGATTCGGCGGTCAACGTGTATATGAAACCAGAACAATGTTTTCCTATTGGCAACAAAATAACATTACTTCAACTCATTACCCATACAAGTGGTTTACCAAAATTTACGGACGATTGGGGCGCCACAGAAGAAGATAACGCACAACCTTACGCTCATTATACTGAGGGGGGCTTTTTAAATTTTTTACAAACATACGATACAACGACTTGGAAGCAAGGACAATACCAATTTTCTAACCTCAATTTTGTTTTGTTAGGTCTAGTTTTAGAAAACACCCATGCGGACGTGCGGTGGCAGCCCTTTGTTGACAAAACAGCCGTTGCTCTTGCACAAGGCTATAATTTGGGAAAACAAGCCGTCGAGCCTTGGGAGGTTGCGCCAATTTTTCAACCTGCTATTGGAGGCTGTACCGATATGAATCAACTTTTAGGGTTCACACAGTGGCAACTCAATATTGATAGTTTGGATAAGACTGAACTGCTCAAAGATACGCAATTGCCTCTCTTTCCAACCAAAATGAATAAATATACGTCTGTTGGCAAAGGGTGGCAGATTTTCAAAAGGAAAAAACAGCCGCTGATTTGTGTGTCATCAGGTGCAACAGCGGGTCACTCGGCAGTCGTTTTATTCGTCCCTCAAACCAAAACGGGGGTGGTTATTTTGGCAAATAGTCGTGCCATAAAAGGCGAATTAGCCCTGGCTATTTTGAAGGTGTTGAATAATAATTGGAAAAGAAAGGAGTAATGGTGAATTTTTTAATGGTGAATGGTGAATTTTTACACATTTACTAAATTTTTAAAATTTAGTAAATGTGTATTTGATGGGCTTTATACTGAGGGGGGTATTTCCGATTTAAAATTTTAGCAATTTCACAACCACTTTGCTTTCAGTTTGTTAGCCGTTAAAAAAAAATAATGGCAACGCATCTCCTTGAATTTGAAACAAAACTGTACGGTTCATTAACCGAAATTTTTGATTTTTTCAGCAAAGCTGAAAACTTGAATGAAGTCACACCTTCTGACCTCCGTTTCTTAATTCTCACGCCATCGCCTATACCAGCAAAAGTTGGGACTTTGATAGACTATCGTATCAAAATATTCGGCATTCCTTTTTATTGGCGCACATTAATCACTGACTTTGAACCACTTGTGCGGTTTGTTGACCAACAATTGAAAGGACCTTATCTGTTGTGGCATCACGAACACCTGTTTGAAGACAAAGGCGACTATGTGTTGATGACTGACCGAGTACATTATCTATCACCCGGTTGGTTTTTGGAACCATTGATTGACCGTTTGTTTGTAAGACCTCAATTGAACAAAATTTGGGCATATCGGGACAAACGGTTTACGGAGTTGTTTGGAAAGAAGGGATAGATGATAGTGGATAGATGATAATGGATAGTGGATAATATTTATCCACTATCCATTATCATCTATCCATTATCATCTATTTAGGTGGTTCGTTAACGGTGGTTGAACCATTGGGGTTTTGCGCCGGCGAATTGAGTGGGTTATCAATATCATAGATATCGGTTTTAGATTCTGTTCGTTTCATACGGCTGTCTTCAATTTGATTCATCACTTTATCCGTTTCCCCCAAAAAGTTTTGAACAATGGGTTTGGCGTTAGCAATCAATTTGAATGTCGTTTGCCGAAGCGGTTCGAGGTATCTATAAGACATAGAAGTCGTCTTCGTTTGTTCATCGAGCATCCGCGCGCCATCTGCGAACCATATCAAAACGCTGTAAAAAAAGGAAAAAACAAGTGTCAATATAAAGCCACCAATGATTTGATTGGGTAAATCGAGCTGTGCCACTTCCAAAGCCCCTGAAATAGCATGACCGACCATCCGCAGCAACCACATCGAAATAAAAAAAGTGACGATAAAACCAATGACAAACATGAGTGGATTGTACATATCAAAACCTTGCTCCAAAGCACGCGTCATATAAGGCGAGAACTTAAACGCTGCCATTAATGCCATCACAATGGACATGACCGAAAAAACGGAATTGATGATGCCGTCTTTAAAGCCTAAAAAAAAACCGTAGGCAGCGGCGGCTAAGAATAAAATATCAATTGACATGCTGTTTGATTAAATTGTAAGACTTCGCTCAAAAATACATCGTAATTTGTTGAAAATCAATAACTTTCGATAAAATAAGCATAAATGCCGTTTCAAGTCGTGTTTTTTTCAACTATCGGTAATTATTTTTTTTTAAATTTAGACGAAAATTCGATTTTAAGGCACATGATTAAAGTAAAAAAATCGACATGCAACTTTTTCTGAATCTAAATAGTAAGTTATTCAATAGTATAGTACAATTTTATGATTTATGGTATAAATATTGCCCACACTTTATTCATACTAAAAGAATACCTTATTCTTCAATTTTACATATATGGTTCAAGAACTCAATATACCCAGTCACACAAGTTTCATCAATGGCGTAAGTTCAACGCCTGATAACACGCCTTTGAATATCCTTTTGATAGAAGATAATCCAGGAGATGCGCGCATTGTCGAAATTTTACTCGAAGAGTCCGATTTACCGGAATGTAGAATTACGCATTGCCAAACCCTCGCGGAGGGCGTGAGTGCCCTGATGGAAAACGATTTTGATGTCGCTTTACTGGATTTATCGTTACCCGACTCACGAGGTTTCGAGACTTTGCAACGCCTTATTTCTGCAAAACCCGATGTAAACGTCGTTGTCATGACGGGTTTTTCAGACAAAACCTTAGGTTTGAATGCGGTTAAGGCGGGTGCACAAGACTTTTTAACAAAAGGTGTTTTTGATGCTGATCTCTTAGCAAAAACGCTTCGCTATGCTATTGAGCGTAAAAACGTGCTGATAAAACTGGCTGCAGCGACACGTGCAAGAGAAGTGGCGGAAGAATCAGCTCGCATGAAGGAACAATTCATCGCCTCCATAAGCCATGAAATGCGTACACCCATGAATGCTATTTATGGTATGTCAAACCTTTTGGCGCAGACCACGCTCGATGGCGAACAACGCAGTTTTATTGATTCGGTACGTCAATCGAGTGAAATTCTGCTCGGTGTTATCAACGATATTCTTGAAATTTCGACGCTACAAAATGGCAAAATGAGCTTTGAGTCGAAAAACTTTGATTTGCATGAATTGATGTTCAACCTTGTGAATGTCATGCAATATAAAAAAGATGAAAAACCCCTTGAATTTCAATTATCTATTGACCCCTCAGTACCCGCTATTATGAGTGGTGATAAACTGCGATTAAATCAGGTTTTGTTCAATATCGTAGGCAATTCTGTTAAATTTACGGATGAAGGTGTGGTGAAAATTAATGTGCAATTGGTTGATAATCAAAATGATACCATGGTGGTACGTTTTGAAGTCATTGACACAGGCATCGGTATTCCAGAGGATAAAGTGGATGCTATTTTTGAATCCTTTACACGCGTTCGGACAAAAGATAGGATTTATGAAGGGACAGGCTTGGGTTTAGCGATTGTCAAAAACCTTGTTCAGTTGCAAGAAGGTCGTGTGTGGGCAGAAAGTACCTTAGCAAAAGGCACAACGATGGTTATTGAATTGCCTTTTACCAAAGTTCATACGGATGCGACGGTTGAAAAAACAGTTGAAGCCCCCCCTCAGTATCACGAGTCAAAACAACGAATTTTCCGCCTATTATTGGTTGAAGACCATAAAATGAATCAAATCGTTGCGCGCAAAACGTTGGAACGTCAATTTGATAATATCATCATTCAGATAGCCGAAAACGGGAAGGAATGCCTTGAAATTCTGAAACAAGGTTGTGATTTTGATATTATTTTGATGGATATTCAGATGCCGATAATGGACGGTACTGAAACAATTGCTTATATCAGAGAGCATATACCTCATATTAAAACGCCTATTTTGGCAATGACCGCTCATGCCAACATTTCAAAGGACAATTCATTTAAAACATACGGTTTCGACGATTATGTTTTAAAACCCTTTGAGCCAGAACAGTTTTTTGAAAAAATTCACTATTATCTTAACAGAAAGGGCGATTTTAAAAATTAGGAATTATATTTGTAAGTAATAAGTTAAAATCCTTAACATAAAAGGATAACGGTTTGAGAAAATTTATTTTTAACATGAAACTCAGCTACAATTCATGAGTACCACTATTTCATATCAACACATCAATCTCGAATATCTCGAAACCATGACCGGCGGTGATGCCGAAATGATGAATCAGATGCTCACTATGCTCATTGATGAAATTCCTACGGAAATCATCAAAATGCAAGAATCGGTTGTCCTAAAAGATTGGGAAGAGATTTTTCAACTCAGCCATAAACTGAAAACGACACTTGCTTTTATTGGTAATGCCGATATGACTTCGCTGATCAAAACCATTGAACACTGCTCGCGCAATCGGGTTGAACTTAAAGACATACCGCCGATGGTTGAGCAGCTTTCTGATTTATCTAAGCCTATATTAGTAGAGTTGAAAATGGCTAAATACTGATTGGTTATTGGGGATTGGTTATTGGTTATTGGTTATTAGGGATTGGTTATTCGTAATAACCAATCCCTAATAACCAATAACCAAATTTATTTTTTACGCTCAGTTACAAACATAACCAACTGCTCCAAGGAAGTACGCACGTCTGATTCTGGAAACCCTTTGAGAATATCAATCGCTTCGGAACGGTATCGGCGCATAGCCTCTTCTGAATAGTTTAAGCCACCACTTTGTCGGACAAAATCTATGACTTCTGCGACCTTGACGGGATCTTCGTTGTAGCGTTTAACGATATTGATGATGCGGTCACGCTCTTTTTTAGGAGCTTGGTTGAGGGCATAAATGAGTGGTAAAGTCATTTTTTTCTCTTTAATATCAATGCCTAATGGTTTGCCGACGTCATCGGTTCCAAAATCAAACAGGTCATCTCTAATTTGAAAGGCGATGCCAATTTTTTCTCCAAAAAGGCGCATTTTTTCAATCAAATCAGCATCCGTAGTCGTCGAAGCCGCCCCAACGGCACAAGCCGCCGCAATGAGCGAAGCCGTTTTTTGCCTAATAATATCGTAGTAAATGTCTTCTTTAATGTCCAATCGGCGGGCTTTTTCGATTTGGAGTAACTCCCCTTCTGCCATTTCTTTGACGGCATTCGACATGATGGTCAACAGCTTGAACTGATCATTTTTCAAGGCAACCAATAACCCTTGCGATAACAGGTAATCGCCTACTAAAACCGCTATTTTGTTTTTCCACAAAGCATTGACGCTAAAAAAGCCACGCCTTTCGTAGCTATCGTCCACCACATCATCGTGTACAAGCGACGCTGTGTGCAACAACTCAACCAACGAAGCCGCCACATAACTGGCTGGATTAAAAGTACCACACAGCTTTGCCGCAAAAAAAACAAACATGGGACGTACTTGTTTACCCTTTCGCTGCACGATATAGTACATGATTTTGTCAAGCAACGCCACATTGGTCTTCATCGAATCTCGAAAATGTTTTTCAAATTCTTCAAGTTCGTCGTTTATAGGTCTTTTTATATCGTCCAGTTTCATATTGCGTCGGGTAGTGAAGTTGAATTCAGCCGTTGGTCGTTGTCCTGTTTTCTACATTTTTGGGTATAATGTAAATTGACTAACCAAAAGAGGGGTAAAAGTAAGTCGCTATTTTCAATATTTTTTGAAAAATAGAAAAAACAGCCCCCCTCAGTATTTTTTGAAAAAAAGCCATGTTTCCACTTAGAGGAAACATGGCTTTTGCAAAAAAGTTATTTATCACAAAATAAAAGGCAATAATTACCCCCTCAGTATGCAACGGCTCTTTTTCCCAAAAAAACAGGAGAAAATTAGGTGCTCAATCCACATAAATATCGGCAATCAATGACCAAGGGCTGACCAAGTTTTTAGTACCCGTCGCGCGGATTCTAAACTCCAAGTGACTGCCACGCACCAAGTCGGTGAGCGTTAAGAAACGACCCGTTGGTGCCGCAATGGCTTTCCATGTGTCTTCACTAAAAATGCGCATCTCGATGGCATAAGCCAATTTTCCTTCTACTTTATCCCAATTCAACTGGATAACGCCTTTGGGCGCGAGATTAATCGCTACAAAATTTGTGGGTGCTGTCAATTCAGTGATGAATTTGATTTCATTACTCGGTCTGAACCCCGAGGCGATGATAATCGCTTTATCCCCTTTGGCTAATTTTTCCACTTCTTTGGCAAGCAGAGTCAAAACATCAAGAAGCGCAATGTGTTTTTTGTCTCGCTCAATATTGGCTAATGCGCCGCCCATTTTTGCGAGATTGAAAGCCACCCGAAAAACAGAAAAAGCATCAACGACAGGGTCAACGAAGGGTTTGAGGGATGCAAAAATAGGATTGCTTGTGGTTTGTTGAATCACATTGTCTGTGAAAAGGATAACCTCTGATTGGCTATCTGATTTGAAAGATAACAAAACTGTGTAATGCATATTTAAAAATGGTTTAATGGTTAAATAAAATGTTTTAATTCATATTTATTATCTAAATATAGCAGTAAAACATTATAGCTACAAAAATATTGTTCTTTTTTTAATGAATTTTTATTTGAATAATAAAATTACCATTTTTATGGTAGGAAAACAAGCAGATTTTTTGCCGACTTCCACACAACCCAAATACAAACCCCTGTTTTTTTTTTTCTACAATGCCATAGGAGTCCTCATTTATGTTTATTATATTTAAACTTTTTGTATTTTAAAAATATAAAATTTAACCTCTAAATTAATTTTTCGACCCTTAGAAAAAATTTTAAAAGCTGTCCAAAATCGTTTTCGACCTTTCGGAAAAATTTTAAAAGCTGTCCAAAACTGTTTCCGACCCTTCGGAAAAAATTTAAAAGCTGTCCAAAATCAAGACTGGTTTGAACGAAGGAATCCTTTGGAGATTTTCTTTTACATTCCAATTGTTAATTTTTTTTTCCGAAGAGAAAAAAGACTTTTTCCGAAAACGCTGAAAACTATAATGCCTAATTGGAAATAGATAAGGTGTAAAACAATCCTTTTTGATATTAAAAGCATAAAAAAGCAACAAAAAAAAAGATTGCCAAATCAGGCGTTTGATTTTTGAAAAATATTTTTTTTACCGAATAAGGCCAAAAAATGTAATAGGTCATGCCAAACAGTGTTTCTATGTTTGCCCCTGTTATGACAAAACAATGTTTTCAAGCGAGTCAATAACAAATTGAATATCCCTATTTTAATCGCCAGTTGAAATGTTTTTTTTTCATTTCCTCAATAAACATTATTTCACCAAACTCTAAAATCAAACATTTATGTTAGCTTCACGCTTCACGCTTCACGCTTCACGCTTCACGCTTAAGTTCTATCCTTCTAAGCGATTCTATAATTATTTTTTTATGTTTTCTCTATGGTATAAACTTATCATGGGATCACCATTCCTTTTGGGAAATTCAACAAAATTTATACATATACAAAGTGCTATAAAAAAAAACCTTTGCCTCATGATCTCATTCAGCAAAGGGCATCTTAATATTAAATTTAATAACAAAATTAAACAATTTCTTATGAAGAATGTAAAAACCCTTCTGTTTTCATGCGCTTTTTTTGCGTATTCATTTTCAATGTCTGCTCAAAATGGAGCTGATTTATTTACTCCTGATAACGGCAATGGTCGGGCAAATTTATCTTCCGAAATGCGGACAAAGCTATCGAAGATAGAGAGAGACTCTCAAACAAAATTTATGGCTTGCTTTAAAGTGGGCAAAATTTCAAAGCTTCAAAAAAAAGGTAAACTGAAGTTTTCTTTACCTAACGTTAATGGACAATTAACGGCAACGGCAAGAAAGATAGAAGCCTTTTCAGATAATAACTATTTGTGGGAAGGCGTTATCGAAAATGGGCAAGGCAATATTACTATCCGATGTCAAGATGGTCTAACATCTGGTTTTATTCATTATTTGAATGAAAATACAGAAACCAATGAATTTTACACGCTTTATGGTTTAAGCAACGATCTAAGTCTCATGTTGCAAACATTAAAAAAGGGTTTGTGTGGTTTAACAGGTAATAGAGGGACACAACGTGTGTCTCAAAGTTCTAACACCGTTAATATTGAAAATCGAAGTGTTGTAGGATGTACTATTAGTGGCATACGCGCTTTAGTATTGTCAACGGCAAATGCCAGAAATGCTGTTTCTAACATTAATCAATGTGCCCAAATGGGTATAGATCAATTTAATGCTGCTGCAGCGAATTCTGGCATCAATTGGCAAACAAAATTAATATTAGCGGGTGTTATAAATCTTGAAAGCCTCATGCCTAATTTTAGCTCAAGAGGTAATTTTGAAAGAGACTTAATGCAAATAAGAGATGTTCCTGAGGTTCAAAATGCACGTGATGCTGCAAATGCGGATATTGTTGTCGTTTTAACAGATGAAGGTTATTCCGATTTTGCAGGTTGGGCATTAGACAGAGATGCCAGTACCGAGGATGCCTATTGTGGTGTTGAAGTATATACTATTAGTAATGGTGATTTTGCCTTTACACATGAAGTTGGTCATTTGTTAGGAGGAATGCACGATAGTGATAATGAAACAGTTAATTTTGCAGGAAAACCACTTGTGGCTTATTCACATGCCTTTACTTTTAAAAATCATTGGTTTACAAATAGGTTGCAATATGCTACTGTAATGAATGCAGGTGAAAATAATCCACGTTGGAAACTTAACCAATTTTCCAACCCCAATATTACACATAATGGCTTTGCTACTGGAACAACAAATAGAAATAATGTTGCTCGTCGTATAGGTGAAACAACAACACGTATTGGTAATTATGCCCCTGAACCCACAATTACTGTTTATATCAATGGTCCCACTGTAATTAATGATTTTGGTACTTTTAGTTACGATGCTGTTACTTCTTGTGGCACTGCACCTTACAGATGGTTTTGGGAAGCCAGTACCGATGGTTTCAATTACCAAACCGTTTTGGGCTCTGACGATATATTTAATCACTATTACTATGGTTATGGTCAACAATGGTCTTCACTAAAAGTAACTGTTGTGGATGCCCAAGGTCGTTCAAATACTGCTTTTAAACAAATTATTTATGGAGGAGATATAGGTATTTATCGAGTGGTTAATAACACAAATTCTAATAATACCCTATCAAATAAAGATAACAAAGAAGCGTTTCTAAATTTAATGATATATCCTAACCCTACTCAAAATACATTAACAGTAGATTTTGAACAGAATAATGATGAACCTATTGGCTTTAAATTATTAGATGCACAAGGGCGGGAGGTAATGAATGATATAGATGAAAACTTAAATAAAGGTAGAGTCTCTAAAAAATTAGATATAAGCCAAATCCCAAGCGGTATCTATATTTTAAAAATGACTTCAGGAGAAAATTCGATTATTGAAAAAATAACAATTCAAAAATAAATTAATCATCTGCCGTCTATCTTTACGGATAGACGGCATAACTCTTTTATGACATGAAAAATTTTAGAATATTCGGTCTGCTTTTTAGTATTATTTTTTTGACCTACTGTAAAAAAGAAAAGAAAGTTGGGTTTAGTTACTATAATACTTTTAGTTCAACAATCACAGGTACAATTAATGGTTTTTCATGGAAAAAAAACGATTGGACATTATTAGGCGTTTTTCGAGATTTAAATCCAAGTGTTTATTCAAATTTAGGAGAGACATCCTCATTGATATGCCTTATACATGAAGATAGATTTACATTAACTATATCCCAATTTAATGAACAAAATCAATTTAGGGAACAATTGTTTATCGGAGGGCTATCAAAGAAAAAAGGGCGTTTCAGCGTAATAAGTAGGGTTTACCCAGATTGTAATATTAAAGATTCCATAAGTGCAAGTTTTATAACTATTCAAGCTGATGGTGATGTTGGAAAAGATTCTTATGATAAAGTTGATGCAAAATATGCAAATTATCTTGAAATAACCGATTTTAAATCTAATCAAGTAAAAGGAATTTTTGATATAAAATTTTTAATGACCAGGCGAAGAGATTTGCAAGGTGCTATATATCCAGATACACTCCATTTAAAGGGGACTTTTGATGTAAAAAAATGAAATAATATTGATTGTTTGGCATTGAATCTTACAGACATTAGCCACATTGAATTGCGAAAACCAAACCACGACAACGTATTCGGACTCGTACCCTGCAACAAGCCCAACGATGCCAGTTAGGATAAGCAAACAGTTCATAGACGGTTTGGGTCGTCCGTTTATGGCTTATCGGCAAGGTTATACACAGGATAATAAGCATCAAAAAACATACATGACTTACGATCCTTTGGGTCGTCCCGATAAATCTTATCAACCTTTTGGTAGTGGTAGTGAAGATGTTCACGCTTCAGATGCAACGACTTTGGCTTTGACAACGACTAAATTTGTTCAATCTGTTTACGAAGCCTCCCCCCTCAGTCGTCCGATAAGACAGACGAATGTGGATGGTACAACTGTTCAGACAAGTTATGGCACAAACACAGGGGATGAAGTACGCAATATCTTTTCGGGCAGTTCAGCTACAGAAGTAAGGACGTATCAAACTTTCGCTTACGACAATGGGCAGCGACTGACAGACCAAAAGTATATGTACACCCTCAATGGCGTGGGTGTGTCTGTACCTACTGACATTCTATCCAATATGGTCTATAATTTTAAAGACCAGTTGATAGAAAAAAACATCGGTCACAAAGTTTCTCACGGCAAATACTTGCAGTCAACGGACTATGCCTATAATTTAAGGGGTTGGTTGACGAGTATCAATAGTGGGTTTTTGCCTTCTGCATTGGATTATCCACTGTTTAACGTAACGGGAACATCCAATGCGTCGTATTATGAATCTTTGGCAACATCGGGTTATTTGACACCACCTGCACAATCGGGCGAAAGTAATCCCGATTTGTTTAAAGAAATTATCAATTACAGCAATCCCACCCTCTATAATGGGTTAAATTCTGTCACGAGTCAGTACAATGGCAATATCAGTCAAGTTGAATGGCAAGTGGCAGGGCGCGAAGCACAAGCCTACACATTTGATTATGACGATTTGGACAGATTGACGAATGCTCGTTATACGGATATTCACAGTCCAGGTTGGGCAAGCCGAGGTTGGTCAAATGGTTCTGAAACCAATAATAATTACAACGAATCACCTACTTACGATGTGCGGGGTAATATCCTAAGCCTCAATCGGTACGGTATGAGTGCCAATACAGTGATTACGTCAAATGGAAAAACGCTTTTAGCAGGTTTATTTTCGCCAATAGACAATTTGGCATATACTTATGGTGACAGTAACCGCTTGAAAAAAGTAACAGATGGCTCTAATTGGGCGACAAAAGGTTTTATCTACGCAAACAGTGGCAACACAAGAGATTACGAATACGACAACAATGGTAACTTAACTGCGGACAGAAACAAAGGCATCACGAATATCACGTACAATTATTTGAATTTGCCACAAGTGATTACATTTACAGGCAACCGCATCATCACTTTTGTCTATGATGCAAGCGGTGCGAAATTGAGAAAGATTACAAGCGACAATGGCACTGTGACGAC
>JAYVFS010000110.1:0-4467 GCA_043772905.1 Saprospiraceae bacterium
TTTACTGGGTATTCAACATAATAGTTTAGAAGAATTTGTAACCAATTTTAGCATGGATGGCACTTTCCAAAGTTATGTACTTGGAAAAATGACACCCATGTTTAACGATTTTCAAATTTTGAGAGATGACTTTGTGCTAAAAGCTAAACAATTGGGTATTAAAGACATAGAATTGTTTTAAAAATTTTACCCATGATTCTTTTTGAAATTTTCGGCTTGCTCAAAAATTTCTGAATACACTTCGGAGCGCATCAAAAAGTGTGGGGCAATTACTTTTATAAATTAAACGAATAATTTTAAGGTAACTCCTTAAACCCAGATTCTGGTTGCAAGTGCAAATCGGGGCTTAAAGTAAGATAGAGTATTGTAACCTGCTGATTTTCAAATAGTTGAGTGATTGTATTTTCAAAATGCTCAAAATGTAAGTAATTGATAGTCAACACGTTAAAATTTATATCCCGAATTACCTCTTCAAATATTTATATAGTGTCGGCTTAGTAATCTTTACAGTCTCACAAATCTCTTTGATACTGTGTTTTTTAGAATCGTACATGGTTTGTGCCATTTTTAATTTGGTGGCATCTAATTTACGTTTTCTTCCTCCCTTGATACCTCTTGCTCTGGCAGCCTGTAACCCCGCATTTGTTCTTTCTACAATGAGATTTCTCTCAAATTCTGCCAAAGCACCAAAGAAATGAAAAACAAGTTTTCCAGTCGGTGTGCCTGTGTCAATACTCTCTTGTAATGATTTTAAAGCTACTTTTTGGGTATCAAGATAATTTACCCAATCAATCAAATCTTTTAGATTACGTCCCAATCGGTCGAGTCGCCATACGATAAGTGTATCGCCTTCACGGAGTTGTTCCCTGAGTTTATCAAGCTCGGGTCTTTGGGCAGTTGTGCCACTAATTTTGTCAATAAATATTTTCTGACATCCAGCTAATGTCAGAGAATCCGTCTGCAAATTGGGATTTTGGTCTAAGGTTGAGACTCTGGCATATCCTATTAACATATTCTGGGGTTAAACCGTATGATGTTTACAGGTTTGATAGTAAATATACTCATAAAATTAAATTAAAAATTAACTTTGTTTTATTAACTTAATTTAATTACTTGATTTCGGTTTTATTACCCTACTTTTGGACTTGGGAGTCAGCGTAAAGAAAACGGCCATTTTATTTACTCATCATTAAGTAACCATTTATCATTTCCCCGTAAATCCATTTCCAGTTCATGAGTAGAATTAAATTATTACAACCTCACGAGATTAAAGAATTTGATTGTCCTATCGTTTTGACAACTACTCAACAAAATCATTATTTTGAAATCCAGGACGATTTAGCCGTAGAGTTGGACAAACTTCGACATCCTTGTTCTAAAATAGGAATGTTACTTCAATGGGGCTATTTCAAGTTTCATGGACGCTTTTTTGAGGTTGCTGATTTCCGAATGGAGGACACTCAATACGTGGCTCAACAACTAAAAGTCAATCTTAAATACCTTGATTTTCAAGGCTATTATAACAAACAAATGGCTTATGACCATCGTGAACGCATTTTATTACTTATTCATTGGCAACCTTTTGAACAAGAGGTCTTTGAACACCAAATCGAATTATTGGTAGAGCAACAACTCATGCCTCGGAAAATTCTGTATCAAACCCAAGAATATCTATTTCGACAAGGGATGGAAGCTCCTGCGTATGATAAATATCGAAAAGTAATTACCCAAGCCCTATTGTCCAGTAGTAAACGTATAAACCAATCGTTAGAGAAATATCTTACCGCTGAATATCAATTAGTCTTGGATGAGTTTTTAGGCAAAGATGCTCCTTCCCAAAGAAGTGAAATTGTCCAGTACAAAATCATCAATCAAGCCACCAATCCCAAAAGTATTAAACATAATCTTGAATTATTTTTACGGCTTCAAGATAGAGTTTTTAGGTTAGCACCTCTAATTGAACAACTTAAACTTTCGGATGCTACAATAGATTACCATGCTCATTGGGTAGGAATTGCGGAAGTATACATGCTCCGCATCCATTCTGATAAATATCTTTTCCTACTTTGTTTCTTAATTCGGCAGGTGCATTTACGACAAGATTATTTCATTGACATCATCTTAAACAGCGTAACTGCTGCTGAAAACAAAGCTAAATCACTTCAAAAAGAAGATTATTTTCAAAGACAAAAGAAACGAAAGGCGGCAACCCAACTTTTGATTACTTCTCGTAATGATTATAAACAACAAGTCGGAGAAATAAGGGGGATTCTCAAAGAAGACCTAACGGCTCAGGACAAAGTTGAACAGATAGAATCAGTTGTGGCAGAAGATAATACCTTGACTGATGATGAAATGGAGTTGATTGATAACTTAGAAAATGAAATGACTCGTGATGAAAAGGAAGATTTCTACAAAATATGGCAGGAGCGTTGCGTATGGTTGAGTAATCGGATTGGGCAAGTAATCAATCATTTGATGCTTAATGAGGCTCATTCAGACGAAAATCTGTTGGAAGCAATCAACCATTATACTAAGAAAAAAGGCAAAATAACCGCTCCTGCAAAGAATTTACGTTGGTTACCTGAAAAAGAACAGTTATTGATTTGGAAATTTGATGCTGAAAAAGATGAAGATGTTTTCCAAAGAAAACTCTACAAGATGTTGCTCTTTAAAGCCATTCACGATGGTATAAAATCGGGTATGCTAAGTTTTAGTTATTCATACCGTTTTCGTTTTGTGGAAGATTATTTAATTCCCAAAGAAGAATGGGAAGCCAGTAAAGAACAACTTTTGACGGATGCAGAAATGTCAGATTTAAGCGATTTTACGACCTTATTGGAAGGTATGGAGTCGAACTTAGACCAGCTTTATCATCAAGTCAATGATAATTATAATCTTGATTTGAACCCTCATTTGAGTTTTGATAAAAATGGTAAGCCCATCATTCATACCCTCGAAGTAGAGAAATTTGATATAAGTAGAATTGATGCTTACTTCAAACCCACCAGATTTATTCCAATCCATGATTTATTATCGGATGTTGAAAAAATTGCCCCATTTTTGCACCATTTGGGGCATCAAAGTAAAACACACGAGAAAAAGCGTCCAAGTTCTGAAACATTTTTCGCTTCAATCATTGCTTTGGGTTGTAATATTGGCGTTGAAAAAATGCGTAATATCTCCAAAGGAATTCAAGTGTCCAGTCTTCAACACACAGCCGATTGGTACTTGTCAGAACAAGCCCTTGAAGACGCTAACAATGCCATTATTAAGATAAAAAATGAGTTAGCCTTGCCAGAATTACATCGAAAAAGTCCCGATGAATTGCATACCGCCAGCGATGGTCAGAAAGTATTATCTCAGAAGAAATCGCTCAACGCTACATTTTCGTACAAATATCCAGGTTATACCAAAGCGGCAGTAGTCAATACTGCTATTGATGAACGCTTTGCAATTTTTTCATCTGCGGTGATAACCGCTTCTGAGCGAGAAGCTATCAGTATGATTGATTTACTCTTAGGAAATCCAGTAGTGAAAAGTACCATTCATTCCACCGATACGCACGGTTCAACCGAAGTAATTTTTGGGATCATGCAATTATTGGGGATTTACTTTGCTCCAAGAATTAAAGATGTTGGCTCTCTATTACTGTATGGTTTTAAAAATCGGAAAGAATATGAAGCCTTGAATTATCAAATCGTCCCTGATCATTACATCAATAAAAAGCTAATTGAAGACCATTGGGATGATATTCTCAGGGTTATTGTATCACTCAAATTAGGAAGAACATCGGCTCAACAGTTGCTTAAACGGCTCAATTCTTACGCCCAACAAAACCCTCTTCACAAAGCCTTGAAAGAATTTGGTAAGATTACTCGAACCGCTTTTTTACTCCGTTACTATGATGATTTGGAACTCAGACATTCTATTGAGAAGATTTTAGCCCATATTGAGTTGATGAATCGTTTTGGAAAAGCTATTTTCTTTGGAAGTAATCAAATGTTTCAAGTAGCCACTAAAGAAGAACAAGAGAAAATTATCTTGTGCAGAACGCTCTTACAAAACGCAATCATTCTGTGGAATTATTTATACCTCTCAGAATTGGTGAGTAAATTGGAATCACAACCAGAATTAGAAGAGTTAATCGACATCATCAGGAACTCAACCGCTGTGGCGTGGAGTCATGTTAATCTGTTAGGGGTATATGACTTTACTAAACTACTGAACAACAGTCAGTTACGATTTGATTTGCAAAAATTAAAGGAGTGGAAATATAAAAGAATGGATTGAAAAAAACCATATAACTTGTTGTATTTCAGCAAGTTACATGGTTCTATCTTACTTTAAGCCCCGATTTGCACTTGCAACCGAAAACGTGGTGATAGTAAGGACAAAAGAGGCATCCTCAAAGATAGAGTAAGTATTGATAAAAGACCTTCAATCGTTGATGAAAAAGTGCGTTTT
>JAYVFS010000111.1:0-41997 GCA_043772905.1 Saprospiraceae bacterium
GTTGAAAAATTGCGGTCGCTCAATAAATTAGAATCGAATGAATTGATTATCCCGAATCAGCTTTTGATACTCGAATAGAAATAATGGTTTACAAAAAATGTTCTCAAAAGGGGTGTCTCGATTATATTCGATGACACCCTTTTTTAAATCATACAATTAATACTTGCTTTCACCCCCTCAGTAAAAACGCTTTATTTTAACTAACATAACACATTGAAAATCAATACTTTAGATTGTATTCAATTATTTTTTGTATTTTTTTTAAAAAAACTAAAGCAAAAGTTTGGACAAGTAATCTATAATCATCTATATTTGCACCGCAATCACAAATGAGTGGTTGTTGAAGTGAAATAATAAGCGGAAGTAGCTCAGTTGGTAGAGCACGACCTTGCCAAGGTCGGGGTCGCGAGTTCGAGTCTCGTTTTCCGCTCAGTTTCCACAACTAATTAGTTGGTAGCCATCTTTTCAGATGGCTTTTTTTTTGCGTTGGTGGTAACTTATTCTATATTTGCAGTTCGTATCGCCCTGGTGGTGGAATGGTAGACACGCAGGACTTAAAATCCTGTGAGCTCACGCTCGTGCGGGTTCGAGTCCCGCCCGGGGTACGAAAAAATAAAAGTCCTTGTGAACAGTTCGTTTGCAAGGGCTTTTTTGTTTTGTTAAATAACTACTTGAAAAAATGTTCTTCATAACAGAAATACACTATTTTTACCTTCAAAACGATGCTATAAATGAATGATTTAAGTCATAAGAGAAACATTCACAGCACCCCCTCAGTATAATCTATGAAATAAGAAAAGATTGGTATGACGAACGACATCAACGAAAAATTAAATCGCGAGCAATTATCGCTGACCGATTGGGAAAAACTCCTGTTAAACGGTTGGGATAGGGTAGGAGAGAACTTCTTTCGCCGCCGCTTCGACTATTACACCGTTCCATTTGTTTTTGATGAAGTGGTGATGACTATGCAATTGATGCCGATTCGTTATCGCTTGTCACCTGATTTTGTTTTCACTAAAAGCCAACGCGCAATTATTAAACGTAATGCCGATTTAGTTAGAGTCTATCGCCCCGCAGTTATTACAGATGAAAAAATAGCTTTATTTGATGCGTGGTATGCACATCGGTTCAATCGGTTAGCGAGCATTTATACGTGGGTTTCAGACGACCATAAGCCCTTCCCGATGTATGAAGTCTGTCTTTACAAGTATGACCGCCTTGTGGCATGTAGTTTTTTTGATATAACACCCCATTTGCAATACAGTACAACGGCGTTTTATGACCCTACCGAAATGAAGCGCAGTTTAGGCACTTTCACCCTGCTTTGTGAAATCCAACATGGTTTATCGAATCATAAAAAATATCACTACCCAGGTCATGCCTACGCCCAAAGTTCTATGTACGACTACAAAAAAAAGATGAACAATGCCGAACATTTCGATTGGGATAGGAAAAAATGGCTGAGTTTAGACAGGTATGCCTTCTGAAAAAATTTCTATCAAAATACCCCGATTCAAGAAAATATAAGCCAAAGCAGATATAAATATCGGTATAAAAATCCACTGCATTATCCACAAGGCTGCTAAAACAATTGTTGGCGAAATCGGCAGCACCATCCAAAACCACTCCGTTTTTCCACTCCCTTTCATGCGTGCATTAAGCGGGCTGTAAACGGTGTGTAGAAACTGTTCGATGTTGCGAGCAAAAAAGAATTTGGCGGCAAAAATCTCATAAGTGTAGCCACGCAGCGTGTTTTCGATGCCCTTTGTTCTGTTTTCGACACTTTTTGCGATGCCTATTTTGTAGCGAAATAAGTAGCGTGAATTGCCTAAAACATAGATGTAACGATAATCGAGCTTTGACAGCTCCCTCAGTATAAACATATTTTCCCTTTTAATTGTGGTGCAAATATACCACTTTTAGTTTTTAATACATATTGTTTGAAACAAATAATTTTATGTAAAAATAAATATTAAGTTATTTTATTTTTAAATACAAAAACTGTACTAATTTTAAGTCGTTTAATGACAACGACTTATAAATGTCAAAATCTAAGAATTTTAATAAAGAAAATCAGAGGTTACCAGATAGGCGAATCCTAATACTTGTCATATTGATTATATGCTTTTTGTTTCGTCAGAACATCTACCGTTCTTCGGTGGTCTATCGCGTTGTTCAAGAGCGTATTGCAGATACCCTTATAGATGCTTATTTTGAGCGTTTCATCTTGACACACCCAGGCGTTTATGACCGAAAATTCAATAATATTGACAACATAATCCATGTTTCACTTAAAGTAACTGCCGATGCATTGAATTTTAAAGGTGAGCCAACTTTGAAAACAGACCCCCTCAGTATATTGAGAGTTGGAGAGGCGAATAGTGAAGGTTATGCGTCATTTTTCAAGGTTGTTTGTACGTATCTTATCAAGCGTTACCATTTTTCAGGAACCTATACTTGTAATCAATTTATTGCTGAAAGGACTCGGAATGGAATAAACCTTCAAGATGCTATTCACACACCCACTGGCGGTTCACTCTTTAATAGAAATCGTGATATTATTGCTATAATGAATTTACAGACAGGGGAACGACGATTTGTTGACCCTGTGATTTATGAACAATTTAATATAGTTGACATTATTGTGACCAACGAGAAAAGTGTTTCTTCTAAAAGAGCGCGGATGAAATCAAGGCTTTTTGGTGGACATCAACGTTAATAATAGTCAAATAAAGAAAAATAAGCCTCATTTCAGCCTTGATAATGTTACTTTTGAACCAATTTTATCATAAAACCGTATTGTTAAGCATACTAAGATTTAAACAAATGCCACTACCCATGAAATATCTTTTTTGTACGTTTCTTTTTTGCGCTTTTTGGGGGTCGCTACAAGCGGCGCAACCGACTTTTGCACAGGATACGTGCATCATTCCCTCTGCCATCACGCCCAACGATGATGGTCAACACGATGAATTTGTCATTCCGTGCATTGCCAAAGACCATACAAACGAGAGCGAGTTGTGGATTTTTACACAATGGGGCGAGCGTATTTTGTATGCCAAACCTTATACAAATGGTTGGCGTGGCGATACAAAAGGGCTGCCGTTGCCCGATGGCACTTACTATTATATTTTTAGGTTGAACACAAGGTCTGTCACGCAACGCGGGTTTGTCGCTATTTTTCGATAATTGTTCAACCATACAAAACAGCATAATTCAATGAATATCAAGCATTTTTACATAAAAATTCTATTTGTTTTGCTTTTTTTTAGTGCATATACTGAGGGGGTGATTGCACAACAAGAAAGCAACAGGACGCTGTTTATGTTCAATCCGTGGGCGGTCAATCCTGCAGCAGCGGGTTATCGGGATTTGCCAACGGTTTTGTTACACCATCGTTCCCAATGGTTGGGCTTTAATGGTGCGCCTACTTTTCAAGCGATACATATTAGTACACCTGCTTTTCGTTCAAAACGGTTTGGGGTGAGTACAAGTCTGACCAACAACCGTGCAGGGTATTTCCGAAATCAAACAGGTACTTTGGCTATGTCATATAGTCTGATAAAAACAGGAAATTTTGCTATCCGAATGGGTTTACAAGGCTCTTTGCGTCGTTTTACAACCCGTTTTGACCAAGCAGACGATATTTTGGTGCTGCAAGCCGACCGTTCTATTCCGCCACGTTTGTCCTCACGATATTTCGAAAATGTCGGTTTTGGTGCTTTGGCGACTTATAGAGAGTCATATTTTGGTGTAAGTGTACCTTTTTATTTGCCTAATGTCATTGGCATTAATCCATATTCTCCTGCGACGGCTTTGGAATCGCCTCATTTTTATCTCATGGGTGGTTTGGCTTTTCAAGCAGCAGAAGGCATCACATTAAAGCCACAGTTTATGTTTAAATACGTCAAAAATGCGCCTTGGAATATAGAATCGAATCTAAGTGCGACTGTAAAAGAGAAAATAACCTTAGGCGTTTCCTATCGAGCAGGACGGACAAATATTGTAGGGATTGGAGAATCCGCTTCTATGACTTTTATGTTGCAAATGAGCGACCGCATGGCTTTGGGCGGAGCTTATGATTGGATTTTATCGCAAATTGGTCAATTTTCTTATGGCAGTTTTGAGGTTTTGATGCGGTATGATTTGAAGACGAAGGAGGTGAAATTGAGTAATCCACGGGGGGTTTGAAATCAAACCATCTCAAACACCTCTGAATAATGTGCTTCAATCTCATCTAAAACCTGAAATACTGAGGGGGCATCATTGAGCGTCACCAACTTCATTCTGAATGGTTTGATGTTGGGCAAACCTCTGAAATAATTGGTGTAGTGTTGACGGGTTTCCAACAAGCCTAATTTTTCACCTTTCCATTCGATGGCACGATAAAGATGTTTGCGAACGGCTTCCACACGCTCTGATACTGAGGGGGGGGCAATGAGTTCGCCTGTGGCAAAAAAGTGCTTGATTTCTCTGAAAATCCAAGGATAACCTATGGCGGCACGACCTATCATCATACCGTCCACGTCGTAGCGGTTGCGGTATTCGAGGGCTTTTTGAGGGCTGTCAATGTCGCCGTTTCCGAAAATCGGAATGTTCATACGTGGATTGTTTCTCACTTTTGAAATCCATGACCAATCGGCTTCACCTTTGTACATCTGTTTGCGGGTACGTGCATGTATTGTAAGTGCTTGAATACCAACGTCTTGTAAGCGTTCAGCGACTTCGACGATGTTAATCGTCGCATCGTCCCAACCCAAACGGGTTTTCACAGTAACAGGTTTTGACGTAGATTTGACAACGGCTGCCGTCAATTCTATCATTTTAGGAATGTCTTGAAGTAAGCCCGCACCTGCCATTTTGCAAGCGACTTTAGCAACGGGACAACCGTAATTGATGTCAATAACGTCAGGGTTTGCCGCCTCCACTATTGCGGCAGCCCGTATCATGGAGTCCAATTGACCGCCAAAGTATTGGATACCAATGGGTCTTTCGTAATCGAAAATATCGAGTTTTTTCAGACTTGTCTTAGCATCATATATCAATCCATCGCTTGAAATAAACTCGGTGTACATCATATCTGCGCCCAATTCCTTGCACAAAGCACGGAACGGTGGGTCACTCACGTCTTCCATTGGAGCGAGTAGGAGAGGGAATTTGCCTATTTCGACGTTGCCTATTTTTACCATTTAATTATTCGTTATTCGGATATTGTGTGTTGGGATAATCGGTTATTTTGATGCGTTTTTGATATTACGGCGCAAATTTACGAATAACAAGTAACAATTACGAATTTTGATAAAAAGTAAGAAACACCTAAATCTCCGAAAACGGAACTGCCTTTCTAAATGAAGCAGAATGATATAAAATTTATTCGTGTTATTCGTGTTATTCGTGTCAGCTAAATAATTCAAAAATCTTATTTACCTTTGTGGACTTTTTAGAAAACAAATAACGTCATAGAAGGCACACACACTATTTTATTCTGAACATGAGAAAGACATTATTTTTAGGAGCTGCACTACTTCTTTTCGCCGGCTGTAAAAGCGAAAATGAATGCCGCATTGTTGGCAAATGGCAGGCGTTACAATTGATGGAATGCGACAATGTTGTACCGATTCAAACAGAGTTGGTGGACATTGAGTTTATGTCTAACGGCAAATATATTTTCAATTCAACACTCAATATTAAAGAGGAAGGCAATTATCACATCCGTAAAAATTTCCTTTTTACACAGGACAAAATGCGTGAAAAAGCACCTGAAAAGGCTGTTTTGATTCAATCTATTGAAGATGATACTTTGGTGTTGCAAATGAGTTATAAGGGGAAAGACCAATGGTTGACTTTGGTTAAGGAAGGTGCGACTGAAAAAGTAAAGGATAATATAAACGCTCAAGCAGTTGCGGATGTAACAGGGACGCCTACTGCAGTGGCTTCAACCAATTTGGTAATTAATCCTTTGGATTCTATACAGAAAGCTGAAGAAAAAAAGATACAAGAAGCAGCTGATAAAGAAGCGGAACGCAAAAAAGAAGAAGCTGCCGCCGATAAAAAACGTGAAGCAGAGGCTGACCGTAAACGCGAAGCTGCAAAAAAAGAATCAAGTAGCAGTTCACCGGCTGAAGCCTATAAAAAACGAGAAGCTAAACGCATAGTAGAAGAACGTAAAGCTAAAGAACAAGCCGAAAAGAAAGCAGCCATATTTCGTAAGGAATATGCTCAAAGGGAAGCCGAAAGGAAAAAAAGTGAAGCTCGAAAAAATTAAAAATGATGATAATGAAACACCCTTGGCATGATGTTCCTGTCGGCAAAACGCCTCCTTCCATTGTTAATGCGATTATTGAAATTCCGAAAGGTTCCCGAGCTAAATATGAGGTTGATAAGGACTCTGGTTTGATAAAACTCGACCGTGTACTGAGGGGGTCAATGATGTATCCCTTGCATTATGGTATCATTCCACAGACTTTGTTTGACGATGGCGACCCATTGGATATTTTAGTTTTGATGCAAGTGACTGTTGTGCCTTTGACATTGGTATCCTGTCGTGTGATTGGGGTGATGCGCATGATTGACCAAGGCGTAGAAGACGATAAAATTTTAGCGGTTGCTGAAAATGACCCCTCAGTATCGGGCATTTTTGACGTATCGGATTTGTCGGAAAGTTTGAAGTCAGAATTGAAAGACTTTTTTGAAAATTATACTGTTTTAGAAGGGAAAACGGTGAAAATCACGGGTTTTTTAAATAGAGAAGAAGCGGCGAATACCATTGAATATAGCTGTAAACTCTATGACCAAAAATTCCATTAATTGGTCAAATGCAAAGCCGACCATGCTTGGTAAAATGGATAAAAAGAGCAGTATTTTCTCAAAATCAAGGTTATTGAAAAAACGTTTGCCCTCAATCCAGTTGACTTTGGTTTCTGAAATTTGAAGAAGTAAAACGAAACTGACGTACCCAACGATGCCTAACCAAAGGGATACGAAAATTAAAGAGGGGACTGCGGGGAATTGGTGTTGATAGCGGCTAATATCGGATAAAACACCTTCTGTCATGATGTCTTTGACTATGAGTATCAAATTGAAAAAACCAAAAACGATTAGAAACGTACCCGCCCAACCTGACTTGAGCAACATGAAAATAACGAAAAGTAAAACGTAAATGCCGACTTGTATATTGGAAAGAATCATTTCATCATCTATCATTTTCACTGTTAAAAACATCAATATAGACAAAGATATCAAGGTGGATATGACAAATTCGGGCATTTTGCTGATGATTCGACCAATATAAACAAACAGAAAAGCGGCTGATATTGAGAAAATATTACCACCCAACAATATCAAAAACGGACTCCCACCTCTCGTACAGGCATATAAACATGGACAATCAGGTGCAAGGGTGAAGCCCGATACCTCACCGTTGCTTAGGACTGCACCGACCGAATGACCCAACTCATGTAAAATAGAAGCGAAAATACTGAGGGGGTCTAAAAGGGTACTGTTCAATTGATTGATAAACAGAAAGAGGACGGCTATGGTCAATACTCTGATTGTTAATAGGTTTTTCATCTCTTACCATTTTAGCGATTTCAAGGGCTTTCGTCCGAGTATCAAACGAATATTGTAGTAAAACATAGCTATGACAGCAGCCAGCCATATGTATTTCCAAACAACCGCAGGAAATACGCCAACAGTGCTTTCAAATTGCATCAAATCCGATGCAGGACCGAAGTTGAAATCTTGGATAATGTACAAAGTTGAGGCAATGCCAAAGAACATCAATGCCCAACTGACCCATTCTGCATGACGAGCGATGATATACAAAAGGACACCATAAATGATTAAAATTAAAGTAGAAAGCCACGAATCATACCAAAATATGCTCGCAAAAACCATTAAGCCGCCAAGAAAAACGAGGGTGACGCGGTGATATTTATCCAATTTTGCACCAATATAAAACAGCAAATTGCCAAATAAAGCTGAACCAATATAACCGCCCAACAGCGTTATCGCTTGATTCCCGCCCAACGTTGTTGTCATACCACTTCCGTCGGTATTGATTTGCATACCTTTGATACTCCCACCTGTTAGAGCAGCACCGATAGCATGACCAAATTCGTGAAGAAAAGTGACGAGTAAAGTGATGGGATATAAAATGATTTGACCAAAACTGCCGCCTGTAAATCGTAGAAGAAAATAAACGATGGCAATAGCAACAGTTTTCATAACTAAATTGTCTTTCATAAATGATTGTCTGATAAGGATATTGTGAAAATAAACAATGATAATAGGTGACAAATGTAGGGTTTTTGTCACTAATACCAAAAAAGTACCGAGGGGCAAAGATACGTTTCTAAAACAATGTATGTATTTCCCCTGTTTTGTTCTGTTTTTTGCAGAAATATTTGTAAATTGTGGAAATAGACACAAATCATTCACTATAACCTTTTTAGTATTATCTAACTTCTAAAACTTTTAATGTATGAAAAAATTATTTAAAATCAGTCTCACGCTGTTGTTGATGAGCTTTTGTTTAACAGCTCAGGCACAAAGCAAAATTACAGGTAAAATTTCTGACCCAAAAGGAGAGCCGCTCATCGGTGCTTCTGTGGTTGTCAAAGGGACAACGGTGGGTGCAATTACCGATATTGACGGTCGCTATTCAATCGATGTCCCAGCCAGTTCAACTAAGTTGATTTTCAGCTTTGTGGGTTATGCCCCAAAGGAAGTCACTATTGGTAACTCAACTGCCATAGAGGTCATCCTTGAAGAAGGTATGAGTTTGGACAATCTTATCGTGATCGGTTCGCGTAATGCAACACGGACTAAAATCGAAACGCCTGTTCCTGTTGACATTATTCCTGTTACAGCAATCATCAATGAAGTAGGTCAAGTTGATTTAAATCAAATCCTGACGTACATCGCGCCTTCTTTCCAATCGAGCCGCCAAACAATTTCTGATGGTTCTGACCACATTGACCCTGCACAACTGAGGGGTCTCGGTCCTGACCAAGTTTTGGTTTTGATCAATGGCAAACGTCGCCATCAATCTGCGCTCGTCAATGTCAATGGTACGGTCAATCGCGGTACAGTTGGTACGGATTTGAATGCGATTCCAGCTTCTTCAATCGATCGTGTTGAGATTTTGCGCGATGGGGCAGCAGCCCAATATGGTTCTGATGCCATTGCCGGTGTCATTAACATTGTCTTGAAAAAAAGCATTGGTTTGACCGCAAACGTCTCTTATGGTGCCAATGTCACTTCTTATGCTAAGAATTATGCGATAAAAAGAGTCAATTCAGCATTTTCAGGTGTTGACGAAAACGTCAACGTTGTAGATGGCAATACGGTTCAAGTCGGTGTAAACTATGGCATAAAAATCGGCGAAAAAGGCTATTTGAACTTGACAGGCGAATATACTTCGCGCGAAAGGTCAAATCGTTCAGGTACTTATACAGGTCAAATTTGGCCATCCAGTGGTAGTGCCGGTGATGTGAGTGACGCTATCAATGCTGACAAAGGCTTGACTCGCGAAGACTTTGATATGTTGATTGGTAACTCACGTGTTACGGGTGGTGGTATCGTTTATAACTTTTCATACCCCCTCAGTAATGGCTTAGAAATTTACTCTTTTGGTGGTTACAACAACAAAAAAGGTAAAGCAGCGGGTTTCTATCGTTATCCAAATGCAGTACCTGCGGGCGTTCGTTCAGGCGTTTTGGCTGTTTATCCGAATGGTTTTTTGCCTAAAATCAATTCAGATGTAACAGATTTATCGGCAGCAGTTGGTGTGCGTGGTATGTTAGGCGATTGGAATGTTGATTTAAGCCAAACGGTTGGTCAAAATTCATTTGGCTATACCATTACGGAGTCCGTCAATTATAGTCAAGTTGCCATTCAACCTACGGGCTTTAAAACAGAATTTGACGCGGGTGCGGCAAAATTCGGTCAATACACCACGAATTTAGATATTGCTAAAAAACACGACATACTTAAAGGCTTGAATACAGGTTTTGGTGCTGAATTCCGTGTTGACCAATTTGGTACAACAGCAGGTGAAGAGGCTTCTTACATAAACTATAGTACAGCAGCAGGTGTCGCTGCGGGTTCGCAGGTTTTTGCAGGTTTTTTACCTTCCAATGAAGGCACTAACAACCGCAGCAGTTTTGCCCTTTATACGGACAATGAAATTGACTTCACCAAAGATTTCATGGTTGGGGCAGCCTTGCGTTTTGAAAATTATTCCGATTTTGGCAATACTTTGAACTATAAAGTGGCTTCTCGCTACAAAATCAGTGATGCATTCACGATTCGTGCTTCGACTTCATCGGGCTTTCGTGCCCCATCGCAACAGCAGAAATTCTATGCTAAAACCAATACCGTATTTGTCACGGTCAATGGTATTCAAACGCCTGTAGAACAAGGTACGTTTACAAATGACTCGAAAGCAGCAGGTATTTTGGGTATTCCAAAATTGAAACAAGAGACATCAAGGTCGTATGCGATTGGTGCAACAGCACGTTTGGCAGATGGTTTGGACTTGACGGTTGATGCTTATCAAATTGATATTAAAGACCGTATCATCTTAACCAACAACTTCTCTGGTGGTAACAATTCGGCTCTTGCCGCACAATTGTCGGCTGCGGGTGCGACGTCTGCGAACTTCTTTACAAATGCAGTGGATACGCGGAACAGAGGTTTGGAAACGGTTTTGTCTTATACCAAGCGTTTTGCAGGTGAACAAGAGTTTCGCTTTATGTTGGCAGGTACATTTATCAAAAACTTGGTGCGTGACAGTGCCGATGTCGTAGATGGCAGCACTGTTAAAAAGCCTTTTATCAAAGCAACACAGACCTTAATTAATTCTGGTCAAGTAGGTTCTTATTTCAATCGTGAAGACGAAAGCCGTTTTGAAGTTGCTTCGCCGATAGATAAGGTGAGCCTTACGCTCAACTATAAAATCAAGAAATTCTCAGTGATGTTGCGGAATGTTCGTTTTGGAGAAGTGACATATCTTGACCCAACGATGGACCCTACGAAACCTGAAAATTTCCCAGCGAATGCCTTTGCTTCGAATGCAAAACAAACGCTTGACCAAACGTTTTCAGCAAAAATCGTTACTGACTTGAGTTTTGGATACCAAATTGCAAAAAATGTTGGTTTCAATCTTGGTGCTAATAACTTGTTCAATGTGTATCAAGATTTGCATACGCACTCTGGCAATATGTCTTCAGGGCGTTTCATTTATTCACGTCGTGTTCAGCAAATGGGCTTTAATGGTCGTTACATTTTTGCACGTTTGAATGTTACGTTGAAATAATTTTGTTAAAGATTAAATGAATATGAAAAAGCGACGCCTCAAAATACTGAGGGGTCGCTTTTTTCTTTATTCATCATTTCTTTATCAACTAAAAATTCTGTTTAAGATGCTGAACATCCTGCCACTCAAACCGCTTTTCCACGGCACCAAATTTTCCTAAATGCGCCCGCGTTTTCGACGCAAAATTTGACATTTTCACACGTTCATCGGAGGGCATATTGAGGTCGTCTTCATGACCTTCTATGGGTGAAATGGGTAATGCAAAATATTGGACACGCCCTTGTTGATAAGGCGTATAACGGATGACTGGAATATAAAAATAATCTTTGATATAAACCTGCCCTTTTTGTTTTTCTAAGTTGACTTCAAAGACGATGCCCCCCTCAGTATTCACAAATGGTTGAGACGAAATAAAGTTGCCCAATGAATAAGCCGTAAGGAAATCAACACGTTTTTTATTCATCGTAACTTGTTCATTTTTAATAGGTTGAACAACGTGAGGATGTGAGCCAATGACCAAATCGCTGCCCCAAGTATGGAGTAAACGAGCGACTTCACGCTGATTACTGTTCTCATTGAGTTCATGCTCCTCGCCCCAATGTAGGAACGTAATAATGACATCGGGTTTCATCCGAAGGGCTTCTTTAAGGTCTTTTTTTATGTCATTCATCACCAAACGATTGACGACGGCAGGGGGCGTTGTGGCATAGCCATTGGTATGATGAGTATAGTTCAAAAGAGCGATTTTAAAGCCATTTTTATAGACAATAAAAGGATAAAAAATCTTACGGCGCACCGCATCTGCGAATGTTCCCGTTTGCAAAAAACCTTGTTTTCTGACAGCATCAATGGTGTGGTTCAAGCCTTCCAAACCACCGTCGAGTGCATGATTGTTGGACGTGACTAAAATATCAAAACCGCCTTTTTTTAAGCCTTCTGCCAATTGGTCAGGGCTTCTGAAATTAGGATAACCTGTGTAAGGCGGATGCCCTGGCATCGTACATTCGAGGTTGCCAAAAACGAGGTCGGCTTGGTCAAAAATGGGTTTTATGTATTGAAAACAAGACGTATAATCGTATAAATTACCATCCATTTTTGCCGATTCAATTTGAGGCAGTTGCGACATAATATCGCCTGCAAACATCAATTTGATGGTTTGTACCCCTTTGTTTTCCCCTTTTTTAGTAGAAATAGGTGTTTTATACTGAGGGGGTACTACTGTTGTATTTGAGCTTTTGTCACCACCACCAGACCAAAAAAAGAGCGGTGAAAAAAGTATAATTATTCTCAAAAGCATGCTGTTTAGTTTTGGTTTCTAATCTTAGTTTTTATAAATATTTAGTAAGACACGAATTTCACTAATTAATTGTTTTTAAATTCGAGTAATTAGTGAAATTCGTGTCTTACAAAACTCAAAATTCGGTGTTCAATTTTTCTTTTTCAAAGTCATCAAATAAGCCGTCAAATCCATTAATTGTTGTTCGGTCATCACTTCGTGAAAACCGGATGGCATGAGTGAAGTGGCTATTTGTTTTTTGCTCACCATTTCTTTAATTTTATAGGATTGCAATGAACCGTCGGGCATTTTTATCATCCAATCTGACTCTGTTCTGCTTGCGACCATACCCCTCAGTAATGAACCGTCTTTCATCTTAATATCCCAACCTTCATAGCCAAAACTGATGCCCGCATCGGGATATAAAATCGCTAAAAGTTGCCCTTCTCGTGGCAATTTTGAGCCAATTTCTGATAATTTGGGTCCATAATCAACTCCTTCTCCGTTGATTTGGTGACAGGTCGAACAATAGGTTTTAAAGAGTTCAATCCCTGCTTTGGCATCGCCATTGAGTTTCAATAAATCTGGAATAGCGGGTACTTTTTTACCCGCTTTAACTTCACCACCCAAGTATTTTGATGCTTCGAGTCGAACTGCCATGCGCCAAGCACGGCTTACGCCTTGAACGGCAGACGGAATATAGGCTTTCTCAATTTTTTTATTTTTCAATAAATCCAAAACCAAATCCTCGCCACCCCAACTGCCGCCCAGTGCTTCAAAAGCGGATTTTCGTAGGGAAACAGAGCGTTTTTTATCAAAAGCAACGGCTTTCAGCATGTCCAAAGTTGTTTTACTACCTGTACCACGTATGGCAGTGAGCAATTTAGCGGCATCAGCTTCTCGGTTTTTGTTATTGATAACTGAATTGAAAAAAGCGACCCCCTCAGTATTTTTGAGTAAAATGCTTGCTGCTTGATTTGCATTTTCATTTTTAAAAACCATATCCGCCAAATGGGTATTTTCGGAAGGTAAAGCGTAGCGGTCGGCAAATTCTAAATATTCCTTTCCCGTTAGGTTTTGCATCAATTTGCTTAGAATCGCCTTGGATTCTGCATTGTTTTTAACAAAATCAGCATTTAAATGGCGTAAAGCGATGGGCGTTAATTCGGGCTGTGACGTTTCATTGTCTTTTATGAGTTTCAATAAAACGTCTGATTTATTTTTACTGGGTACAAAATCGAAGGCACGGAAATAGCGCAAACGGTCTTTCAAAGGCACATTTTTATCGCTTGCCAAAGTGCCCAAAAGTGTAGCTGATTGCTCGCCACGAGAACGCCAAACAATATCTTTCACCGCTTCATCAGACAGTTTTACATGACTTGCCATACTGATTACTTGAGCCAACAAACCATCCCATTGACCATCTGCCCCAATGCCCAAAGCCTCTAAGTACCAACGGTCTTTTCCATCGTATTGAATGGCTAAGGCAACCAAAAGGGCAGCAGCTTCGGGCGTTTTGTTGTGCCGCAAAGCGAGCATACATTCACGACGCACCTGTGGGTCGGGGTCATCTACAAGAGCTTTAACGAGTCTTGTAATATCTAAATTGGTTTGCCGATTAGCTCTAATCGCTGCAATTCTAATGTCTGGATTTTCGTCCATAGCGGCAACTTCTATCATCTTTTCACCACCTTTAGCTTTTGCCAAAAGCCAAAACAAACGGGCTTTTAGACGTGGATTAGTGGTTTGAGCATATTGCCCCATCATTTTTACTTGGTCATTTTCACCTGCCTTATGCAGTGCATTCCACGCTTTCCAACGCACAGATAAATTCGGATTTTGCAATGCTTTCAATGCCCCCTCAGTAGTTGAGTAGTCGTAAGTCGGTATATTATAAGGTGTATTGGGCGGCGAAACGCGGAAAATGCGCCCACGATTCAAGTCACCTGCTTGATGACCACCTACGCCAGGGTCGTACCAATCGGCAATCATTAAAGAGCCATCGGGGGCGACGCAGACATCAGAAGGACGAAACCATTGGTCGTTGACACCTTCGACGATGTTGACAATCGAGGCTTTATAACCCGCACCATCTTTCACAACAGGGTAGGAGCGCACGACATTGGGACCCGCATCGGCATGAATCATTTGACCACGAAACACTTCAGGTAGCAAATCGCCTTCATAAACCAGCATGCCACAAGGCGAACCTGCACCTGTTTGCAACAAATTAGGCACAACACCTGGGTCATTCAGATGCCAATGTCTTCTTGGAATTTCAGGTTCAATATTGGTGCGATTGACTTGCCAACCTGCGCCTGTCATTTCGTCGGTATAGCCATAGTTGCCGTAATCCATGACGTAATTGATGCGCACGCCTTTGTTGCCGTCGTCGTCGTTGTCGCTTTGCCACATCGTGCCGTAGCTGTCGGTACACACTTCGTAGTTGTTACGAAAGTTATTGCCCATAACTTCAATATCTGTCATATCGGGATTACAGCGAAAAACCATACCCATGCGGTAGTTTTTCAAGGAAATTTCTTTGCCATCTTTGTCTTTTAGGACATTGCCCTTGCCATCTTTGAGGGTTTGACCTTCGTTGCCGAAGTTGAAATAAAACTTACCATCGGGTCCGAAAGTAAAGGCGTGCATGCCGTGGTCGTGCTGAATGCCGCCCATGCCTTGCAGCAGAATCTCCTTTTTATCGGCTTTGTTATCACCATCTTCGTCTGTAAATAACCAGACGTATGGACTTTGAGAAACAATGGCTTGATTACCCATTACCCAAATGCCCAGAGGTGCTTCGATTTCAGGACCTTGATAAAAAACGGTGCTTTTGTCAGAAACACCATCGCCATTAGTGTCTTCGAGAATTAAAATGCGGTCGCCCGCTTTATGCGTCTCTTTACCTGTTATGGCAGGGCGATAATTGAAGGCTTCGCAGACCCAAACACGTCCTTTATCGTCCACATCAATATTGGTCGGATTGGTCATAACAGGTTCAGAAGCAAAGAGTTGTATGCGTAAACCGTCTGCCACTTTAAGACCTTTGATAGCATTTCCGGGAAGACGTTTTTCGTCTTCTGTTAGTGTATCCTTTTGAATAGAGGTATTCAAAAGTCCATAAAAAGGATTGCTGTTATTGTTAAACAATAAACTGCCAATAAAAAAAATCGGTAAAAGAATAGAGAAAAGAAGAGAATGTGATTTAGTCATAGTTATTCAAATTTGATTCTTGTTGAAGTACCCCCCCTCAGTATAAGGTGTTGGTTTTTATTAATGACTGCTAAGTTAGATAACCTTTTTGGTTGGGGAAGTTATTTTAAAAAAAACTTAAGAAAGCAACTCGAAAATAAATAAAATAACTGTTTACTTCAATAAAAAAAGCAAAGGCTGACTCATTCTTTTTGAGTCAGCCTTTGCTTTTTTAAAACATTATTATTAAACGGGTTCAACAACATTTGCCAAAGCATTCATAATTTTCATGTATAACTCATTTGGTTTAAAAGGTTTACTGACATAATCATTCATACCGATTTCAAAACAACGGTCAGCTTCTTGTTTACTTGCTGTTGCTGTGAGGGCAATAATTGGGACAATTGATTTTTCACGGATACGAGCAGTGGCATCAAAGCCATTCATCACAGGCATTTGTAAATCCATCAAAATCAAATCGTAGCCGTGCGCCTTGTATTTTTCGACACCAATCAAACCGTTTTCTGCAATGTCAACGGTAACAAAAGGCGACCAATTCATAAGCAATTTTTTAGTCGCCATTTGGTTCAAGAAGTGATCTTCAACCAAAAGGATTTTAAGTGGTTCGTCGGGTGCTGTGGCATCTACGTGCATCATTCTTAATGCTTTGACGGGCAAAGTGACTTCAAAAAAAGTGGTGTCACTGTCTTTGACCGTAATATTAAAAGTGCCTTTCAATATATTGACTAATTTAGATACAATAGCGAGTGATAATTGCTGTTTATCATTTTCGTTCGTATCGTTTTTAATCGTTTCAAGTATTTTATTTTCTTCTAATAATTCTTTTATTTGATTGGTTGTCAGCGTTTTACCTGTGTAAGAAGTCTTGATGTGTAAAGCGGCTTGTTTATCAGAATTAATGACATCAAGCTCAACGTTCATGCTATTACCTATTGGCGTATATCGGGTGGCATGGTCAATGAGGTTGTAAATGATTTGGGTAATTTTTTTGCTATCGGCTATAATTTTTTCTGGTAAATCCTTACCAAGGGAAAAGTCGAGTTTAACTTTTGCATTATCTGCTTTGATTTGAATGACTTTTTTCAAGGAATTACTAAAATCGATGATGGGCATTTCCTCATTTTCTGGCTTCAAGTTTTGACTCACAAGCATCGAGAAATTAAGCATATTGTTGATCATCAAAGACAAGTCGTCAACAGATGTTTTTAAGCCGTCAACAAGTTCAGTTTGTAGCGGCGAAATGGTCGTCGTTTCCATCACATACAACAAATTGAATATGCTACTGAGGGGGGTTCTGATGTGGAAACTCATATCTTGCATCGCTTCATCTTTCATCATGGACGTTTGGCGATTGATATTTTGTTCTACAATCATTTGTTCACTGGTTTTGCGTTCTGTGATGTCTTGAACGCCTCCGACAAGCATCGTACGGTTTGTCATATCATCACAAAAGACTTGCGCATGAGTCGCCAACCACTTGATTGATTTGCCGTCAACGACGATACGATGCTCTATTTTATAGAGTTTACCGTCTTTCATGGCATTTTCAAAAAACTCCTCAACCGCTTCTTTGTCTTCGTAGTGGACATAATTGATATAATCGGAAAGTCCAGTCGTGATGCTCCCAGGGAGAAACCCAAAAATGCGGTAGATTTCATCTGTCCAAATCATTTCACTCGACACCAAATCCATCTCCCAGTTGCCAAAACCCGCCAATTGTTGCGCTTTGACGATTCGACGTTCATTGATCGTCATTTCCCTCTTCGTATCTTCAAGTTTTTGAACCTCTTTATGCCTTTGAATGGCGTAACGGATAGAGCGCCCTAAAAGTTTGCCCTCAAATTGACCCTTAACAAGATAGTCTTGCGCGCCGGCTTTTACAGCTTGATAGCCAACGATTTCATTGTTTACACCTGTTAAAACAATAACAGGCACATCAGGTACTTTCTCCAAATACAGGTTCAGAGTCTTGAAACCTTGCGTATCGGGCAACGATAAATCAAGCAGAACGATGTCAATTTCCTGCTTATTAATGATGTCTTGACCTTCAAAAAGTGTTTCAGCGTGAAACATGTCGTATTTGAAAGCGGCATCTTTCATATATATATTTACGAGTTGAGCATCGCCAGGATTGTCCTCGATGAGCAGGATATGGGTTGATTGTCTAGTATTCATAGGAATATGCACAGTCGTTTACCTTGTTAAAAATTAAGTTTTCTCTATGTGTGTATGTTCAGCTGTGCTTGCAGGGAGGTAAATGGCTTATAATATTATGTTCAAAAAGGATAATAATTAAAGATAATTTATTGATAATCAAATCCTTAGCAGATTATTCAATAACCATCATTCAACATTCATATTTAGGTCAAAGACGATGGTAGAATCGCTGTCATCAACCAAAAGTCTTCAATTTTTTGGACGATATCAAAAAAGCGGTCAAAGTCAACTGGCTTGTTTATATAAGCATTGACTTCGAGATTGTACGTTTTTTGAATATCTTGATCGGCATTTGATGTCGTCAAAACGACCACAGGAATATCGTGCAAAAATGGGTCAGCTTTAATTTCCGCTAAAACTTCGCGCCCATCTTTTTTAGGTATATTCAAATCCAACAGAATCAAATCAGGACGTGTTGCGTTTTGAAATGGCGGTTGACGGCGTAAATAGGCAATTGCCTCTTCACCATCCATTGCCACATTGATTTTTATAGGTGTACGCGCTTCACGGAACGCTTCTTGCGTTAACCGAACATCACCCGGGTTGTCTTCGACAAGTAAAATATCAACAGGTTTTGAAAATCGTTGCATAGATTATAATTATTAAGTGAAGATTTACACTAAAAGATTTTTGACTTCAGAATTTAAAGTTGATTGGTACATTGCAAAATTCATCCCAAAATTGGGTAATTTTTTACTTATTAAAAAATTAAATATCAAAATCAGTGCCTAATTTTGTTCACAGACCCATAAAAAAACTATTTGCCGATTTATATTTGCCCAAAATCGTGATTTGTGACATCTAATTGATTTAAAAGTAGCGATTTTTAGATTTTATTTTGAGGAACAATAGATCGTAAAAAAAAATATTAATGCACCCGATTCCCGAATATCAAATTCTTTTTCAAAAATATCTCACTGAGCAGGCGTTCTCCCAGCAACCCAAGGAACTTTATGAGCCGGTCAATTACATTCTTAGCATTGGCGGTAAACGTTTGCGCCCTTTGTTGGCATTGATGGGTTGCGAGTTATTTTCCGATAATATTGCGAAAGCAATGCCAATAGCGATGGCTGTTGAGGTTTTTCACAATTTTTCATTGTTACATGACGATATTATGGATGCTGCCCCTTTGCGGCGTGGTCAACCGACTGTGCATATAAAATACAGCCTCAATTCAGGCATCCTTTCAGGCGATGTCATGCTCATTTGGGCATACCGTTTTTTGATGGATACTGAGGGGGTAGATGCTCCAAAACAGATTCGTTTGATTCATATTTTCAATAAAATGGCAACCGAAGTCTGCGAAGGGCAGCAAATGGACATGAATTTTGAGACTCGTGACGATGTGACTATTCCGCAATATATCCGCATGATTGAGTTCAAAACTTCGGTTCTCATTGCGGCGGCTTTCCAAATGGGCGCGCTGATTGGTGGTGCTACAGAGGGGGATGCTGAACACCTTTATGAGTTCGGGCGCAACATCGGTATCGCTTTTCAAATCCAAGACGATATACTCGATTCGTTTGGCGACCCTCTGAAATTTGGTAAAAAGGTAGGCGGTGACATTGCTCAAAACAAAAAAACCATCTTAGTTCTAAAGGCTTTTGAATTAGCCAATGAGCCGCAAAAGTTTGAATTACAAGGGTTTATGTCGAATACAGATATTGAAGAGACGTTGAAAATTGAAGCCGTAAAAAATATTTTTGAAGCCACAGGTGCAAAACGTTTTGCTGAATTAGAAATGGAAAATTACCTAAAAATCGCCTTTGAACATCTCGATGAGACCCCCCTCAGTATAGAAAAGAAAAACTATATGCGCCGCTTCGCCAATGATTTGATGAAGCGTGAAAACTAAAAAAAGGACTCTGCGTCAATCAGATGCAGAGTCCTTTTCTGTTAGTGTATTTCTTAAATCCAAAAGAGATTGTCGTATTTCGATGAGCCGATTCAATGTTTTATGCTTGCGTGTCAACCGTTCTCGTTCAAAACTGAAAGCACGTTTAGCATCCTCCAAAGGCATTTCTCTTTCTTTTATCAAGTTGTTAATCACCTTAATTTGTTCAATTTCTAAGCGACTCAATGCCTCATTTTCAAAGCGGGACAAGCCAAATTCTTCTTCCCAAAAACGGAAAAGTGACTTTGAAATACCGAGTATTTCCGTCACTTGTTGTATGGTTTGATTCGTCTGTCCGTTTTTGCTGTGCATGTTTCTTGTTTTATTCAAATACGACACCTCTGTAAAGTTCTTCTAATACAATCTCACAATCCAGCGTTTTTAAAGCAAGTTTATCGGTTGGGTTTTTATAAATCCGCATTTCCCAAACATTACCACCCACATAAGTCCAAACTTCGGCTCTTTTTTGTTTTTGAGAAACCAAAAGATATTCTTTGAAAGAGGATAAAGTGGAATACCAATCAAATTTTTCAGTTCTATCAAACGTCTCTGTCGAGTCAGACAATATTTCAACGATAAGTGTCGGATTTTCAACAGTATCGGTTCGTTTTGGATAATATTGAGGTTCTCCACAAACAACACTTGCATCAGGATAAAAGAACTTACCTAATGCTAATGCGGCAATATGAATTTTCAAATCGCTTGAAGAGACATAACATGTGTTTTTATCTTGTTCAATTAATTCATTGCCAATCAATCGAATACAATTAGCCGTTATTCTGCTATGATTTAAAGTGCCTCCTGCCATAGTGATGATTTTACCATTATCGTATTCATGTCTTTCTTCTGCTAACTCTTCCATAGCCAAATACTCTTCAATAGAATAGAGGCGTGTGGTTTCAACCGCTTCGGGTATGATTTGTGTCAATTCCATGTGTCAATAATTTTAAATTTTCAACTGCAAGTTACATTATTTTTTTTAAAGTGAAACAATGTAAAACCTAAAAAGTCTCCAATGCCTTCAACACCAAAGCGTTCGTCATTTTCGGTTCAGCCTTTCCTTTTGAAGCCTTCATCACTTCGCCCATGAAAAACCCGAGCAAGCCTTTTTTACCTTTTTGATATTCAGCAACCTTCTGTGGATTTTTTTCTAACACCTCTTTCACTATTTTTTCTAAAAAGTCTGAATCTGAATTTTGAGACAAATTCAGTTTTTCTGCCAAAACAGTTGCTGATACTGAGGGGGTATCCAAAAGTGCTGGAAACAACGTTTGATATGCTGCGGAGTTGGATACTTTGCCACTGTCTATCAAGCTTAAAAATTCAGATAATTGATTGACATTCAATGGATAATCTGTCAATTCAATTTTTAATTCATTTGCCGAAGGCAAAATTTTATTAATTATGAGGTTTGAAACCGCTTTATACTGAGGGGGTACAACAGCCGATAAAAACGTTTGAGCATAATTAAAAACAGCTATTTCTTCTGTCAAAAAGCTCACATCATAAGCAGGCAAGCCATATTTTTCTATCAATTCACGTCTTGCTTCCCAAGGCAATGTGGGTATTTCGGATTTTATTTTTTCTAAAAAAGAGGCTGTAATCACCACAGGCGGCAAGTCAGGGTCAGGAAAATAGCGGTAATCATGTGCATTTTCTTTACTCCGCAAAGGCGATGTTTTACCTGTTACAGGGTCGAAATTGAGCGTATTTTGCTGGACTTCACCTCCTTTTTTAACGATAGCGATTTGACGAATGGTTTCATATTTAATCGCTTCGCGGGCAAAACGCATGGAATTGACGTTTTTTACTTCACAACGCGTCATAAACTCCGTCGTTCCTTCAGGTCGAATGGAAATATTGACATCACAACGCATCGAACCTTCTTCCATATTGCCATCTGAAACACCTAACCAACGGACGAGGTGACGCATAGCCGTCATAAACGCATCTACTTCTGCACCACTGCGAAAATCGGGTTCCGTCACAATCTCCAAAAGCGGTGTGCCAGCACGATTCAAATCTATGAACGTTACTGAGGGGTCTTGATCGTGAATGGATTTACCTGCGTCTTCCTCCATGTGAATATGGTGGATTTCGATGGTTTTTGTCCTTGATTTCTGCGTTTTAGGGTCAATAAACGTAATGTCAAGCGCACCACCGACGCAAATCGGCACACGGTCTTGCGTTATCTGATAGCCTTTCGGAAGGTCGGCATAGAAATAATTTTTTCTATCAAAAAACGATTTTTCACTGATTTTGCAGCCCAAAGCCACACCGAGACGGGTTGCAAACTCTATTTGCCGACGATTCGCGCGTGGTAAAGTACCAGGATGTGCCAACGAAATGACGGACGTATGCGTATTCGGGTCAGAGCCAAATTGAACCGCATCGGCGCAAAAAGCCTTAGATTCTGTTGCCAATTGCACATGAACTTCGAGACCAATAATGGTCTCAAAATGTGTTGTATTTGTCACGTTATACTGAGGGGGTGAAGTCGTATCTGTCATAAAATTTAAAATTTAAAATAAAAGAAAACTAAGTAAAGAACCAATAGTCATTATCAAAATTGAAAAAAACAAGTAGCCAAAATTAGCAATACAATACTTAACAAATGTTTTTTTCCAACTTTGTTGATAGTAGTTTTTCATGGCAAAATAAAAGAAAACCATAACGCCCAGAAAAAACCAGAAATTCAATCCTGTAAAACCAAACTTAGTATTTATAAATATCATAAGAATAGATGCTGCGAACAAAAAGATGTTGTAGTGCATAAAAAAGATAAAATGTTCTACGAAATATTTCTTTTTTCGATACAACAACATGAATAATCCTGACATCATCGGGATGAGTAGGGATGTAAACCATAAAAGTTTACTCATAACAAAATGTACCAAGCTTTTTGTATCTTGTTGTGCTTTAATCACTTGTTTGAGTGAAAGTCTCTCCCAAAAGCCATGGATATTGTATTTGTTAAGAATTTCGTTAGCAGTGAGTTCGTACAGTTCACTCGTTGGTATTTTGATACTTGTATATAATTGACTGACCAAAGTAGAATCTTCATGCTCTAAAACATCTTGTAAACTTTGTGGTTTTCGATTTAAATCAAGCGTTTCTGTTATAAATTGTTCCGTCGTCTTACCTTCTATTGTATTTTTTTGACTGTTTTTTATTCCCTCTTTTATGCCTTTTGTTGATTCATTCCAGTCATTTAGCTTTTTGCTTGTATCTGATACCTCATTATTGATAACTTCATCGGGCTCTTCGTCAGCATCTTTTGTGACTTTTAAGGCACCACCTGCAAAAGAGTAAAGTGTGTCTTTTTGATTCTTATTTACCTTTGTTTTTTCAGATTTTTTTGTTGAGTCTTTTTTGACAACTATTTCTTTTTTGAGCCAGTGCTGATACGTGTGCATCAAAAGCGTATCATAAGCCTGTTTGGTTGTTTTGCCTTCAAATGAAGGTGCTGTTACTTCTCCAATCGAATCAATAAGTCGTAAAAAGGCTTTTTCTTCGACCTTTCGACGTGATTTATACAACTTTTCTTCAGTCTGTTTCTCAAATTTGTTGGTTGTAGAAGCTATCATAGCGAACAATAACGCACCTAAAACTAAGAACAATTGGACGGGGTGTGCATAACGTTTGTGATGCCCTTTAAAAAATTCAATGGTCAATTTGCCCGGTACAAAGATGTGTTTCAACGTTGTAAAAAACTTACCGTCGAGGTGAAAAAGGGTATGCACAAACTCATGTATCAAATCGTGCATAGACGTTTTGCCATCGGTCGGTTTTTGACCACAATTTGGGCAAAAGCTATCCATTTCCGCCAAAGGGTAGTGGCAGTTGAGGCAATAAGGGATATGTTTGTTCGGATGATGGCTCATTTTGTTATTGGTTGACTGGTTGTTTCGTTATTGGTTAATTCGTAATTGGTTAATTCGTAATTGGTTATTAGTACAACGAATAACGAATCAACCAATAACAAAATGGCGAAAGTACGATTTGTTTGTTTTGAAACGATGTATAAAAACAAAAACTTGCTTTACGCACAATTTTCAATGGGCGTTACCCATTGCTAACTTCTTATTTTGTTTTCGTTGAGACAACTGAATACTGTAATGCACAATGAAAGGAAAAAAGCGAACAATGAAAGCCAAAGATTTGCCTATAAATGACAAAACAATGCGGTTTTTACGGCTGATTGTCAAGTTAACAATAGATTGAGCAACTTGCGCTTGCGTTTGTTGAATCCATTTCAAACGTGGTGCAACGGGAACGAGTTGACCATCGGCATCTAAAACGAGTTTATCGTCGTCATTTTCAGTAAAACCAACATAGACGATACCGACATGTATGCCTTTCGGAGTCAGTTCCGCTCGAAGGCTTTGGCTCAAAGCGGTTAAAGCCGTTTTGCCTGTTGAATAAGCAGAAGCCGATGGCAAACCATAAAAACCAGCCACAGAACCGATGAAAACGATGCTGCCTTTTGACATTATCAAGGCATCAAGTGCCGCTTTAACCGGCATTATTGAACCATAAATATTGCTGTCTAAGACTTTTTTGAAGGTTTCCGGTGTCATTTCGTCGAATCTTGCACGCATCGAAAGGCTGGCATTTGTGACCAAAACGTCGAGGCGACCAAAGGTTTCTATGGTCTTTTCAACCAATTTTTGACATTCATCGAAGTCTGTTACATCGGCTGCAAAAGAAGAAACGGTAAAACCCATACCCCTGAGTAAAATTTCAGTTTGGGCTAGTTTTTCAGCATTTCGCCCATTCAACATAACTGATGCACCGTTTTTACAAAATTCAATAGCGGTCGCTTTGCCTATGCCGCCACCTGAGCCTGTGATGATGATGACTTTATTTTTAAACATAAATTTCTATTTTTTATCCAAATATCCATTGTCCCGCAGCCATTCAAACGATTCACGAATGGCTATATTGATGGGGGTCTGAGGCAAGTCAATTTCTTGAATGGCTTTGGCGGCTGTAAAATAATGACCATGGCTACCCACTTTAGTCATTTTATAGGTGATATTGGGCAATTTTCCTTGAATTTTGGCAACAAAAGTCAGCAATAAAGCAAATACTTTCATGAGAATAGCAGGGAAATAGATGGACGGACGTTTTGCACCTATCGTATCAGCAATGAGAAAAAAGGCTTCTTTGTAGGACAAATTGGCGTTGCCCAATATATAACTTTCACCAATTTTACCTTTTTCTAAGGCATTGACTACGCCACAAGCGGCATCTTTGACATAAATATAATTGCGACCACCGCTCGAATAACCGGGTATTTTGCCTTGATAAAGATTGACAATCATCGCACCTGAACTCGGTTTGACATCATAAGGTCCGAGCATAAAAGTGGGATTGACGACAACGGCCGGCAGTTGGTTTTCTTTAACGGCTGTCATTAACTCTAAAAATGCTTCATATTTACTGTCCATGTAATCGAAGCCATATTGTGCGCCATTATAGGGCAAACCTTCATATCCTGGCTCTTCTTTTGTACCAAAACCAAAGGTATTTGCTGTCCCGATGAAAACCAATCGTTGAATTTTATGCTTAATCGCTGCGGCAATAATATGTTGTGTGCCATCGAGATTGACTCGTCGAATTATTTCAGAACGAGCAGGAACGACGGTTGTGTTTGCGGCTGCATGAATGACATAAGGACAACCTTCCATCGCTTGTTTTACATCGGTTGGATTCAACAAATCACCACGGAAAAACGTCAAATTGGGCAATCCATCAAGGGTTTTAGGTTGTCGCGAAGGTTCAATAAAGGCTCTGATTTCGTAACCACGATTCAATAATTCTCTCACGATATTGTTGCCGAGAAAGCCATCTGCGCCTGTGAGCAATACTTTTTTTAGCATATTTGTTATTTAAAAATTGACAAAGATAGAAAACTTAAAAGCGGAGTGGCTACGGTCTTCAATGTTTTTGGTTTTTGACGTTTGATGTTTCATTTGAGACCTTTGTTGTACTTTTACGGCTTCGCGCAAAAATTGCTTATATAAAATGCCGCTACAAGAATATATCATCACAGAACCACATGGACGATTGGGTATCTGGTACTTAACAGAAGATGAAGATTTTTTTCTTCAGAAGTTGCCTTTGTCCGATGCCGAACGCATTGAAATAGAAGCAGCGACGGGTCGTAAAAAATTGGAAAAATTGGCTGGAAAATTGTTGTTAAGGCAACTAACAGGTTGGGCTTTTTCGATTGTGAAAAATGAGAATGGCAAACCGTTTTTTAAGGATTCAGATTTACATTTATCATTAAGTCATTCAGGTGATTATGTAGTGGGAATCATCAGTGAGCATGTTGTAGGTATTGATATTCAATATCTTACAACGAAAGTGGAGCGCATAGCCGCAAGGGTTATGAATGAAAATAAACTTAAAAACCTCGACCCTAACAATCGTTTAGAACATCTTCACGTTTATTGGGGAGCAAAAGAAGCGCTTTTTAAAACGTATGGTCATAAGGAGATGGATTTTAGGAAACATCTTAAAATTAAGCCTTTTGACGTTATGCCCGAAGAAACAGCTCACGCGACGAAAATTACTGAGGGGTCTATTGAGAAAGACCATCTTCAACATAAATTCGATATTTATTATCAAAAAATTAAAAATTATATTTTAGTCTATGCAATCGAAAAAAATTCTTAATCAGAACGTCTTTGGACATGCGTCATTGGTCATTTTAGGTTTCGTGTTTTTGTTTTTGACCAGTTGTAAACAGGACGTAAAATTGTCGGAACAAGCCGCGCAAAGTCTTTCAGAAGACTTTGTGACGTTTTATAATAAATTTCACAACGATAAAGCTTACCAATTGAAGCATATTCAATTCCCTCTTGAGGGTTTACCTTCGGGTAATCTTTCTGATAGCGTTAAAAATGTCTCCGAATTTCGTTGGACTTCGAATAAATGGGTCATGCATCGCTTAGCTCAATTCAACGATTCCTTATATACACGAGAGTTTGAGCAGCCCATGCCTTTTATGGTGAATGAAATTATCATTGAAAAGAAATCGAAATATGGCATTATACGCCGTTTTTTGAAGCGTGACAATGAGTGGATGTTGATTTTTTATTCGGATATGAATCGGTTGGAGAATAAATAATATCCTAACTTTTGAGTACAATTTTATTGTAAAAATGGATTTAAAAGGATAATTTTGTTAAAATATTAAAAATATGACTATTACAGAGACTTCTGATGAAATCATCATTCGACTACCTAAGTCATTAAACATTGAGGAGATTCAACGTTTTTTGAATTATCTTACTTATAAAGAAAATACTGCAAAGAGTAAGACTTCTCAAGCTGAAGTGGACGAACTTGCTAAGCAAGTGAATAAAAATTGGTGGGAACGTAATAAACATCGTTTTGAAGAGCAATGAAAATAATAGTTGATACCAATATCGTATTCAGTGCCATCCTCAATACTTCTGGTAAAATAGGTGATTTGCTGTTCAACTCTGGTGAAATCTTTCAGTTCTATACACCCAGTTTTTTGCGAGTGGAAATAACTCGGAATTATCCCAAGTTGCAAGAAATGTCAGATTTTGATGAAATACTATTGAATGAGACTGTTTTTTACGTTTATAATCTCATCAAATTCATTTCTGATGAGCAAATTCCTTTTAATATTTGGCACAAATGTATTCCTCTTGTCCGTGATGTGGACATGGATGATTTAGCTTTCCTTGCGTTGAATGAACATCTAAATGGTAAACTTTGGACGGGTGATAAACCTCTTTATAAAGGATTAAAGGCAAAAGGCTATGAAGAAATAGTCTCTACCGATGAGTTATTGAAAATTCGAGATGAATATACAATATCATAAATAGAATTTATGCCGGAAGTAAAGTATGCGGTATATTTACAATTCGTTGCTACCTCTCAAAAACCGCATCTTCGATTGAAACCCAAACCCAATAACACTCGCTTGAGTCTTCGCTGTTTCAGCGACATTTCCAATAAATAAGTCGTCAACTGTTGCGTGAAACGTCGAAATCCAACGCTCAAAATGCCTTTCATCAATCGTTAAACGACGATGCGCATCAAATACATTGCCACCGAAGCCCTCAGTATTGAGCAGTATAAATGACCAAAATGCTATCATGCGCGGAAAATGATGCTCGAAATCAATGCCTTCAAAAAAAGGAGACATAAATGGGTCGTCGAGCAAACGACCATAAAATGTGCGGACAAGCAATTCTACATCTGCTTGATTTTCAATGTCTTTAGCCATTTATTAGTTATTAGTTATTGGTGAATTAGTTATTGGTTATTGGGGAATTGGTGACTAGTTGACCGTCGAAACCAATTCCCCAATAACCAATAACTAATTCACCAATAACCCATCACCCAACAAGTACTTGGTAGGTGTCGGGAATTGTTTTTTCAAATAAGACACGTTTGCCTTCTTTAAGTGTCTCCATTATTTCAGGCGTGGGGTGTCTTGCGGTGAATAAATCGCATTTTGGATGTTCTTCGACCTCAAATTTTTCTCTTAAATCACGCATTAGTAAACGCTCGCGGTCAGGTGCATGGGTCATGCTGATGTAGAAATACGCCCCTGAATTTTGCATGAGATTGACGAAAATATGGTATTTTGTAAAAATATCAAACAAGTCACGTATGTGAGATTCGACTAAAAAAGTGAAATCTCTGTTCGATATTTTTAGAAAAACTTGGTGTCTTTCTGCCATCAAAATCGGTGGATACTGAGGGGGGGCTTCGGCTGAAATGATGGTGCCGACAGCGTCGTGATCAAGGAATGAACGGACGTTTAGCGGAATGTTTTTCGCCATTAATGGCTGAATAGTACGTGGATGAACGACGGTCGCTCCGTAATAAGTCATCTCAACGGCTTCCTCGTAACTGATTTGATCGAGTTTAACGACATCGTTGAATACACGCGGGTCGCCTGACATTACGCCCGATACGTCTTTCCAAATGTACATACCTGCGGCACTCAAACAATGGCTGAAAATGGCAGCCGAATAATCAGAGCCTTCGCGTCCTAATGTTGTGGTATTATTGTCTTTTGTTGAGCCGATAAAGCCTTGTGTCATCACAAATTTAGACCCCTCAGTAAATAGTGGTTTTATGATTGTCCGAGCATTCGCCTTTGTCGTTTGCCAATCAACAACTGATTCACGCCATGTTTCATCTGTTTTTAAGACATCACGCGCATCGAGCCAATTTGTTTTGAGACCGATTTTGTTCAAGTAAGCGGCTACGATTTTTGAAGATAATAATTCCCCAACAGATACTATTTGATCATAAATATAGTCATATTCATCATGCGGTTCATCTTCCAGAATCCATTCAATTTCCACAATAGTATCGTTCACTTGGGCGTAAACATCGTCATCGGCATCAAATAATTCTGCCATAAGAGCCTCATGTTTTTGACGAATACCTTGTAAAATACCTTGTGCTTTACCATCGCGCTCAAAATAAGCCGCAACGATTTCTTCCAAAGCATTTGTCGTTTTGCCCATAGCAGAGACGACAATGAGAATGTTTTCAGAACTGAATTTTTGAAGGATGTCTGCCACGTTTTTGATATTGTCTATATCGCGCAACGACGCACCGCCGAATTTGAAGACTTTAATAGGTTGATTCATAATTAAAAAATATTGTTTGATAATAAATTGTGCGCAAATATACTGAAAAGTGAAAAGTTAAAAGTGATAAATGAAAAATGAAAAATGCCGTACTTGAAATATTCAAATACGGCATTTTTCATTTATCATTTATAACTTTTAACTTAATTATGGTTTTCCACGCATTGACAAAAACTCACGTTTTAGTTTTTTTGCATCTTCATCAGAAAGGAAAGGTATATTATTAAGACGTGAAGCAAGCTGGTCGCTTACACTCTTGAACGCTTCACGATCAGAAGATGTAAAGGTCGAAACTTGCGGTAGTCGCTCATTTAAATGATTGACTTGCGAGCCATTTTTCCAAAAACGGAAACAAACGTGTGGTCCAGTAGCCAAACCTGTTTGACCGACATAACCGATAACTTCGCCTTGTTTGACTCTTGTTCCTGATGAAATACCTTTTGCAAAACGGCTCATGTGTAAATATTGCGTTTCGTAAGGCTTCATGTGTCGAATTTTTACATACTTACCATTGCCACCACCGCGCGTTGCTTCCATCACCGTACCATCAGCAACTGCCAAAATAGGTGTACCTTCTGGAGCCGCATAATCGGTGCCGTAATGTGGGCGATTATAGCCTAAAATCGGATGAAAACGGTTTTTACTGTAATGCGAAGTGATGCGGCTATACTTTAAAGGTGATTTTAAAAAGCCGTCGCGCATCGGTAAGCCGCTTTTTTCGTACCAACCTTTTTCTTTACCATTGTCGAAATAAATGGCCATAACAGGTTTTTCAGCATTGTGTTCTTTGATAGAAACACCTTTTAATGTTTTGACACCAACGGATTGACCTTCAACAAGTTCTTCTTCCCATATGAGTTTGTATTCATCACCATCATTGAATTTCCGCAAGTCAAATTTATATTTCAACGCATCTTCAACTTCATCAGCTAATGCATAACTTAAACCTTGTTCAACCATCGTTTCCCACAAAGAACTTTTAACTTTTCCTGCGATTTCAAATTCACGCGTTGTAACGACACGATTTACCTCTTTGATGGTCACGTTTTTGAAATCAACGATAACAAAACGTTTCGCATCGGGTTCATAGATAAAATAATCATATCCTGTACGCGGGTCACGACTTAGAACTGTATAAGGTTTGCCGTCTTGAATTTTATCAAAATCATAATAAGGTTTAGCGACACGCGAAAGGCTATCTGCTTGTCTAGCCGTCAAACCTCGCATGGTCAACATGACTGTAAAAACGTCCTGATGCTGTATTTTGTCTTCAATAACGTTGAATGTATCCAGTGCGAAGCCATATTTAACCGTCGGTGAAACGACAGACAATGCGCTCAGTTTGGGCGAAACGTTGCTGTTTTTAGTAATTAAAGAAGTTAGATTAGTCGCTTCTGTGAGGAAAAGAGCAGCAGTGCCAATGGCAGTAGCGGCGGTGAGTCTAACGATATTTTGTGGTTTCAGAAAATTGGTAAATAGATTTTTCGTAATAACCTGAACCTGATGATTCGTAATTTTATTTTTCATATTTTACTAACGATTGTCAAAAAAGTGTGTCCTAAGAAATATTTTTAGCTGTTTTTTCATTTCTAAACGATGATAAATTGTGTTCAGATGCAATGATAGAAAAAAATATCACGGATTGATATAACAAAAATGTTAAAATTTTCAAGAACCTTAAAAAAAAGCATTGTTTTTAAATAAATATAATGTTGGCAGAATATTAATTGGTTAATCAATTGGAAATTGTTGATTAGTTCTGCTAAACGAACAAAATATCACTAATATTGTAAAACACGTTTTTTAAAACTAATCCAAAGCTCGGTACCAATCCTTGGCTTTATAGAATTTTTACATTCGTCTATAGACAGAATATCAAAATAAGGCTCAAAATAGGAACGATACTCCTCACGCGTTCCACCAAAAGGCGGCCCTTGAAATGGGAAATTTTGATTGAACAAAACACCATAAATAGACCCCTCAGTAACCAACAATTCAAAACACTTTTGAGCATATTTAGGGCGCAAAGTTGGGTCAATAGCGCAGAAAAAGGTTTGTTCGATGATGATGTCAAACGTGCCTTTTAGGTCGAAAAAATCACCAACAACCAACTGACTTTCTTTTAAATCAGGTAGCTGTTTTTTCAATTTTCCAATGGCTTCTTCTGCCCAATCGCATACAGTTATATTATAAAAACCATGCCGATAAAAGTAGATGGCTTCGTGTCCGCTTCCAGCTCCGGGAATCAAAATACGCAGATTTTTGTCCGTATTTTTTTCAACAAGATAATCAACGAATTCACGAATCGGTGTCGTAGCTTCGCCTGCATCCCAGGGCGTAGAGTCTGTTTGCCAACGGTTTTTCCAATAGTTTTTATCGAGCATAATGTCGGATTAAGAGGCATTAAGGTGTCAAAAAAGGCTGCAAAGATAAGAAAAATAGACTTAATCAAAGAATGGAACACCAAAACGTTGTCTTTGTGCATCTACTTATTTATCTTCATTTTTTTAAAATCATCATAAAATATGCTTAAAATGAAAAGAACAATCTCTTGGATGCACCCCTCAGTATGGGTATTAGCAATTGCCTTTTTACTCATCTTATCCTGTAAACAACCAAGCAATTTTGAAGGTGGTGATAATATTGGAAATAAATCTGAAGCCATGCAATTGTCCTCACCTTCCTATGCACCGCAGCCACCTGAAAGCGAAAGTATGGATAAAACGAGTGATGTGAAACGCTTTAAACTCGAAGAAAGCAATGACAACCAAGAACCTCAAATCACCGCTTCTAATGCAGAATTTACAGAGCGAAAAATCATTAAAACAGGCGATGTTCGCTTCAAAACTAAGGACTTAGATAAAACACGTCAAGCAATTATCAGCGCGGTCAACGGACTGAAAGGTTATGTCAATGAAGAAAGTCAAACAGGTGACGGGGCATATTCCGAGATGCACTTGACGGTGCGTGTACCTGCCCAATATTTCGATTCATTGATGACAGTCATCAATTCAAATGCTGAATATTTTGATTCAAAAAACATTCATACACAAGATGTTACAGAAGAGTTTATTGATGTAACGACACGTATCAGAACCAAAAAATTGCTTGAAAGTCAATACCTCGCCATTTTGAAACAAGCCAAAAGTATTAAAGAAATCATGGAAGTTAGGCGTGAATTGAACACCGTCCGTGAAGAAATAGAATCCGCAGAAGGGCGTTTGCGCTACTTGTCAAGTCAGGTCTCATACAGCACTTTGACGCTTGTTTTTTATAAAGAAATATCAGGAAGAGGCGGTTCTCCACGTGGCTTTTGGTCTCGTTTAGGTGATGGTTTTGTTGGTGGATGGCAGACTTTGTTGGATATTATTATTGGTTTAGTCGCCATTTTGCCTATTCTGGTGATGTTTGGTGGCTTATTTTGGGTTATTAGACGCATCTGGATTAAGAGCAAAGCTGTAAAAAGGCCCCCTCAGTAAAAAAGGCAATTTGCAAAGGGCAAGAGGCAATATGGGGATTGAATTTAGAAATTATTAAATCATATTTCTTCACATTTTAAACTTACGTATTATGGCTCAATTTCAAACAAATGCCAAATCACCTCATGTGGACATGACACCGATGGTGGATTTAGGTTTTCTACTCATCACTTTTTTCATGCTGGCAACCTCATTTTCAAAGCCCAAAGTCATTAAAATGATTGAACCTGATGACACGGGTGGTTTTACTAAACTGAATTGCAACCGTGCTTTAACCTTAATCCTTGACGAAACGAATTATGTCAAATATTATACGTGTCCGTCGGATGAACAGGGTAGGGCAGACAGCGTTGACTTTTCGAGGAATGGCTTGCGGGCACTCATTTTGAATCGGCAGGAAGCCGCAAAAGTGTATTTCAACAACGAAAAACCGCTTATCGTTTTGCTGAAAGCAACAGAAAAAGCACATTACAAACACCTAATTGATGCCATTGACGAATTGAACATCACCAACGCCGTTTTTACTTTGGCGAAGATGGAAGCCCTTGATTCGACGTATTTAGGCATCAAAAATTGATTTTTATTTGAAAAAATGTGGTTTTCCACACACCAAAACACCCCCTCAGTATCATCTTATTATTTAACGGCGCGTCGTAGGTTTAAACAACTATTTCTCTCACTTTTCAAAATTCCCGTTTCATGGAAAATTATTTGGAACGCGACTTGGACGATATATTGTTCGAGCATCGCAACCGAGCCTATGGCGCTTATGCCCTGCGTAAAGCATATGCGAGACGCATTAAAAAAGCCTCTTTCTGGGGTTTAGCATTCTTTCTTTTCCTTGTCAGCAGCCCTTTGATTGCAGTGAAAATGACACCTAAAAGACTGCTTACGGACAATACCGAAGTTAAGTTGATAGAACCGCCAAAACAGGAAATTAAAAAGCCTGTAGTGCCGCCACCAACACCGCCACCGCCGATGAAAAAAATAGCGATGCATCGTTTTACAATGCCAACAGTAACACTTGAAACAGAAAAAGAACCGATACGCATCGTGCCGCCCTCTGATTCATCTATTCAAATTGGCAACAAAAACGGCGATGGGGAAAAAACAAAGGCTTATATACCCCCCTCAGTACCAACGGTCTCTTTACCGCCGCCACCTGAGAAAGAAGATAAAAAAGTGGTGGATGACCCTGAATTCATCGTTGTCGAACAACAACCAGAGTTCAAAGACGGTCTTAAAGCCTTGTATCGGTTTTTGTCTGACAATATAAAATACCCTACGATTGCTCGTGAAAACAACATAGAAGGGACGGTTTTTGTCGGTTTTGTCGTAGGCAGAGATGGTACTATTAGAGATGTTGTTGTAAAAAGAGGCTTAGGTGGTGGTTTGAATGAAGAAGCAGTACGGGTTATTCAACTGATGCCCAAATGGAATCCAGGGAAACAAAATAGCAAAGCGGTTTCAGTGGCTTTCACCTTGCCGATAAAGTTTAGATTGGAATAATATGACGAAGGAAATTGAGGGTTGAGCATTATTTTTCAAAATAAGTCTTAACCCTCAATCCTTAACTCCTAATAAAATTTCTATTTTTGCCAAAAATTAAGAATTATGAGCGAGGAAAGAAAAAGTATGTTGCCGTTTTATTTTCGGATGTTGATATCCATAGGCTATTTGGTACTCGGCATGGTTGTCCTTACAACCGATGCGGGTTTAATAATGACGGGCAGTAAAGCATTCGGATGGGTTTTTGGCAGTTTATGCATAATATATGGCCTGTTCCGAATGTATCGAGCGCGTAAGGGGATGGATAAGTCCTCCGTAGAAAACTAAAAATAATAAGACAGAAATGAAAAAATGGGTTTTATTTTTAACCGTAATTATTTGTTTTTCAATGGGTTGTGCCAATCAATCGGCATCATCAGGCGAAGAGATAGATACCCCCGTATCGGGTAAAATTAATGTTTCGGTTGACGAAACGTTGACACCGATTGCTTTGGCGGAAGCGGATATTTTTCAACATCACTACGAAAAAGTGCATTTGACAGTACGTGAACGCTCTGAATATGACTGTATTCAAGACCTTTATAATGACAGTGCAAAAGTCATTATGATTGGGCGACAATTGGTTGAACAGGAAATGGCGGCTTTCAAAAGTATGAACTATGTGCCTTTGCAAACGCAGATTTGTACGGATGCCATTGCCTTTATTGTAAATCCGAGCAATCGAGATACGGCATTGACTTATGAGCAGGTTTTGGGCATATTGAAAGGGGAAATAACGAATTGGTCACAAATCAGTAGCAAACGTTCTGGCGATATTTCTATTGTTTTTGACAACCCTAACTCTGGAACGGTGAGTTATTTACTCAAAATGTCAGGCGAAAAAGCGATGCCTAAGAATGCTTATTCCTTGAAATCGAACCTTGAAGCGGTTAATTATGTCTCAACACATGAAAACGCGATTGGTGTCATTGGTTGGAGTTGGATTTCAGACTCTGACGACCCTGTTACACATGAGTATTTGAAAAAGACACGCCTTGTTAGTATCGCCCGAGCAGGTGAAAAAGTATTCTACAAACCGTATCAACTCAATTTGATTGAAGGCAAGTACCCCCTCAGTAGAGCCGTTTATATGATTCAACGTGAAAGGCGAACGGGTTTGGCAACAGGTTTTACCACCTTTATATATGGTGAGATTGGGCAAACAATTCTTTTGAAAGCTGGACTTTTACCTGTAAATCAACAAGAGAGGAACATGGAGATGATAGTCAGACCGATTGGTGAGGTGAAAAATCAGCCTTAAAGTGAGTAATTACTTATGGAAAGTATTTTTAATCCGAATTGAAAAGAAAAATTAATTTTCATTGCTTTACAAAACAGAATAAAATTTTTTGACCGTTTGCCTTTGTTAGGCACAACCATTTTGTAATTTTGTGCATCTTTTAATATTAATTCGGAAAACAGGTATTTGTAAAGTTTAAAATTTCATTAACTAAAAAAGGAGAAACCTTTTTGTTTGTCTGCGTCTTAATAGTAGTAATGAGTAGAAAGTATTGATTTTGTTGAGTTTTGGCAAATTTTTAAATAAAGAGTCAAAATTACTGAGGGGGTAAAATTTTTGTAAATTTATAGTTATTCCCTTTTTTAGATGAGCAACTCAATACATGATGATTCAAAATGACGTTAGAAAAACATATTCTTCACAACATCCACAACATAAAATTGACAATGAAAAAAATTCAAATTTTTGCTGCGCTACTCCTTCTCGCTTGGACAATGAACGCACAAACAGCTTTAGACGAGGCTAAGAAAAAAATCGTCAATGAGAACTACAAAGAGGCAAAAGCAATGCTCGAATCGTACATTGCTTCAGAAAAAGACACGGAAAAACAAGCAGAAGCCTATTATTGGATAGGGGAGTCCGACTATCGGAACTTGATTGAGGAACGCCCACAAGAAGCGATGGAAAAAGCACGTGAGCAATTCAACAAAGGATTGGCAATCGAAAAGAAAAGCCCACATTGCCTTGTTGGTATGGGTAAATTGTTGCTTGATAAGAAAAATGAAAAAGAGGCTTTAGATCTTTTTGAAACGGCTATTCGCAGTTCCAGAGGCAGACCATATAGAGAAGGACATCCTGATATTTATATGCTTATTGGCGATGCTTATTTGAACAGTCAGAATCCAAATATTGAGCAAGCCGTAGCAAATTATACCCGAGCTCGTGACATCGAGCCTAAACCTGCTGTGGTTTGGATTAAGATGGGTGACGCTAAAATGGCTAAAAATGATGCAGGTGGCGCGATGAGCGACTACGAAACAGCGTCTCAAAAAGACCCTAAAAACCCTGAAGTTTACTTGAAACGTGCTTTGATTTGGCAACGTGCCAGCAAATATGATAAAGCCATCGAAGAGGCAGAAGCAGGTCGTAAGATTGATGATAGTTATGCTGCGTTCTGTAAGCTTTTGGCTGAATTGCACTACAATAATGGCAATTTTGATAAAGTAACAGGTGACTTGGACTGCTATTTAGCAAGGACAAAAATTGAAGACCCAGATGCACGTTTACGTTTTATCAAGTTTTTGACATACTCTGCTAAAGATTATGATCGTGCTATCGCGGAATCTAAGAAATTTGCAGAGCATAATCATGCAGACAAACACCCTACAGTCTATCGTTGGTTGGCTTGGGCTTATTATGAAAAAGGTCTTTTAATTGAAAAAGAAAAGAACTATGAGCCACCTTTTGGCGATGATTGGAAGATGTTGATGGAAGAATCTAACAAGGCTTCTAAAACGTTGTTTGCTAAATTGCCTGCTGACCGTGTTGTGGACTATGACTATAACTATGCGGCGCAATCGGCACAAAAATTAGACAACATGACTGAAGCTATCAGCATGTATAAAAAAGTCATGGAATTAGATTCTACAAAAACTTGTGAGATTTATTCAGGGCTTATCACGACTTACTACGGACAAAAAAATATAAAAGAAGGTTTGGCTTTGCTCGATGAAAAGGTTGCAAAAGATTGTAAAGGCACTTATTCTGAATATTTCTTAGCGATGTATTATGCTAACGCTGTCACGCGTGAATATGAACGTTCGGTTAAATACGCTGATAAATATATCGAAATCGTGCCTGCAGGCTCTGATGGCTATTATTTCAAAGGTTTATCACAAACACAATTGGATACTTCAGAAACGAATCCACTTTGGTTGGCAAAACCTACTTATGAAAAGTTGATTGAGCTTTATGAAGCTAAACCGGACGATGAGCGCGCAAAAGGTTATGTACCAACGGCTTATAACTATATGGGTATTTACCATGGTACTCTACAAGATTTGGTAAAAGCTAAAGAGTTTTTCAATAAAACTTTAGCGATTGATCCTGCTAACAAAACTGCTTTAAGTTATGTCGCCCAAATTGATGGGAAATAGATGCGCTTAAAATAGTGGTATAGAAAACAGATGCCTTTTCGAGTTCACACTTGAAAGGGCATCTGTTTTAAGTGAATTACTGAGGGGTCTAAAAAAGACAAAAGGCAAAGTGCAAGTTCTCACTTGCTCTTTGCCTTTTGTCTTTTTAGCAGATTTTTTTTTTAACGATTGATTTTATTCACCTTGCCGTCTTCACCGAAAAGTTCACGACTTTTGCGGTTGTAAGCATCAGCAGCTTCTTCTGCTGTGTCGAACATACCAAGATGAATAGATTTACGGTTGGCAGAAATGACCGCACGGTAGCGGTTATTTTCCTTATAAACACCCGTATAACCTACATGGTTACTCGTTTTTCTCTGCCGGCTCGCAACAGCACGGCTGCGCCAAACGATATTGTCAATCCGACAATCTAATTTGTCACCGTTTTTAGCACCAACAAGGTTTTTGATGCTTGAGCGTTGGTCAGCGAGAAATTTCTCTGCTAAAAGCTTGTGGAGATAGATGGTTTCTGTTTTGTAACCACTACCATCAGCTTTTTTCCACGTTTTTTGAAATACAACGCAACCACTTGAATGTTTGCGTAGATTATCCACGAATTTTACTTGAGACAGATAAGAATCTGTGGTCAAATATTCATAGATTTTGTCGTCAACGATAACACTATCGTCCGAGTTTTTAAGCTTGATTTTTACTAACACGTTTCAATTATTTTTGATGAGTGAATATTGTTTTATCTTTTGGTTCTTCAAAATTTAGTTAAGCATTCGATAGAAGCAAAATTATAAAAAGATGTAGTAACAACAATTGTTTTTCAATAAATTTTTCAATAATTTTACAATACACTTTGTTATTCCTTCAATATTAATGCGGGATGTATTGTTTTAGATTTCAACGTCTTGTAAATTTTGTGTTAAATTAAGCCGTTTTTTTTAGAATTGCAAATTATTAAGCTATAAAAATTATGATTAATGATAATAAATACATTCAACGCTGTTTTGACCTTGCTCGCAAGGGTCTTGGTAGCACTTCGCCCAACCCTTCTGTTGGCGCAGTTATCGTTGACGCAAAAGACAGAATAATTGGAGAAGGTTGGACAAGCCCTTATGGTGGCGCACATGCTGAAGTGAATGCGATGGCTTCTGTCAAACCTGAAGATAAATCACTTTTGAAATCTTCAACTATTTATGTCTCGCTCGAGCCTTGCTTTCATTTCGGCAAAACCCCGCCTTGTGTTGATTTGATTCTAAAGCACAAAATACCCCGCGTCATCATTGCTTATTCTGATCCTTTTCAAAAAGTGTCTGGCAAAAGTATCGAGAAACTCAAGCAAAATGGTGTTGAAGTGACTCTTCTACCCCCACATGTTTCAAATAACAAACATGCAACATTGCAACCTTTTTTCACAAATATTTCGTCAAACCGTCCATATATTATCCTGAAATGGGCTGAAACGGCTGATGGTTTCATCGGAAAGTCGAATGAGACTATCCCAATTAGTAATGTATATGCAAAACGGCTTGTGCATAAATGGCGTAGCGAAGCCGATGCTATCATGGTCGGTACGAATACGGTTGCTTTAGACAATCCTGAATTGACGAATCGTCTTTACTTTGGTCAATCGCCTATTCGTGTTGTTTTAGATCGTAAACTCCGATTACAAAACGACCTACATATTTTTGATAATTCAGTTAAAACACTCATTTATACTGAGGGGGATGATTTGATGGATGAATGGAACAACAAAGCCGTACATTATCGTCGGGTAACGTTTGATACCAACTTGATTCCGAATGTTTTAGATGACCTACGCAGCCAAAATATCGGTATTTTATTCGTAGAAGGCGGTGCTCAATTGCTCCAGTCTTTTATCGAAAAAGAGCTTTGGGACGAAGCGCGGGTATTTAAATCATCCGGTATAAACATTCGTGAAGGTGGTGTCTTTGCCCCAAAAATACCATTCATTTGCTTAGAACGGAAACTACAATTATTTGATAATCAATTACTTATTTTTAGGAACGCTTAACGTTGGGGGTTAAAGTTTTCTTAAAGTACCCCTCAGTAAAGAACTCCCTTTTGGTTATTCCGTCTTAAAGTGGTTATTTTGTTCATAAGAATTTTTTAAAAAAATAATTGGATAATAATGAGAAGCTATAAGACAACACTATTTGCGTTGATTTTGCTTGTAACGATGAGGGTTTCACACATTAATGCACAAGAGAGTTTGCAATGGTACGCTATTGATCAAGTAGAGCAAGTCGTTCAAAAGCACCATAAAAAGGTTCTTATTGAGGTCTTTACTAATTGGAGCGATGGTTTTCGGCAATTGGAACGTAACGCCTTGAATCGGCAACAAATAATCAGTTATCTCAATGATAAATTTCTGACCGTCAAATTTGACGCTGAAACCCGTTCAGATGTGAACTTTCGCAATAAAACATATCATTTCGTCAGTCAAAGTGGCGTCGGTTTCAATGAATTGGCATCTGAACTTTTGCAAGGACAAATGGTCTATCCAACTTTGGTTTTTTTAGATGAAAATATGAACCTCATTCAAACTATTCAATATCGTTCTCCCGAACAGTTTGAAATGATTATCACTTATTTCGGCAATGATAATCACAAAAAAATGCCTTGGAAGAAATATGAACAGAATTATATTCCGATGAAGCGGTAATTTTTGGTTTCGGTATTAGGGTGTTCGAATATTTGTAGAATAAAAAAGACAGCCACTTTCTTTACACAGAAAGTGGCTGTCTTTTTTATTGAATTCGAATATACTGATATCCGAACAACCTAATACCGAATCCCTATTTTGCGGGTAAAAACTTTTTAAAAATAGTCAAAACGCTTTTTACCAAGGCTAAATCGGGCATTTTTGAGTTTTTTTCTGCTTTTTCTTCATCTGACTTCGATGTATGAGTAATCGTTTCAACGGACAACGCACGCTCAATTGGCGTCGTATTAACGTAAATAAAACAAGTAAAACTCACTAGAATGAGTAATGCGAAAAATGTAGATTTTAAAGACTTACTTTTCATTATGGTAGATGATTTTAGTTTATAGACAACAAAATTACAATTTTTTGACGGAAATAGTTCATTTAAAGGTTAAAAAAGTGTTAAAAAATGTGACTTTTTCTTAACCTTGCAAAACTTTGGTAATGGTGAATGGTGAATTTTGATAATCTGTTGATTGCCAATTGTTTGCCATTAACCTTAACAACATTTATTTTTATGCTTATTACTAAGAGTGTCTTAAACTACAAAAGGTTACAGGCTTATTCGTTTTTTTCGAAACCAATAACCAATAACGAACATTGAAGACTTATTCTCTATACGAACTCAATGAGTTTTTACGGCGCGTTGTTGCCCTCAATTTCAGTGAATCGGTGTGGGTAACGGCTGAAATGGGGCAGATTTCGCTGTCTCGTGGGCATTATTATATCCGTTTGCTTGAAAAAGAAGGGGAGGATATTATTGCTGAAATGTCGGCAGTCGTTTGGTCGTCCGATTTTAAGCGTATCCAACGGGTATTTGGCGCGGCTACAAATGGGGTGCTTTCAGAAGGTATGGAAGTCCGTTTGAAAGGTCGCCTTGATTTCCATGAGCGATATGGCTTGAAATTCATCGTCGAAGAAATTGACCCAACTTATACGATTGGTAAATTAGAAATCCAAAAACGTAAGCTCATTGCAGAACTGCAAAACGAACAACTTTTAGGCCTCAATGCAACTTTACCGCCCCCCTCAGTATGGCAGCGTATTGCCGTCATTTCAAGCGATACAGCAGCAGGTTGGGCAGATTTTCAGAATCATATTTTGGAAAACATGTATGCTTATCGATTTGATATACAGTTGTTTCCTTCTGCAATGCAAGGGCAGCATGTTGAAAAAGAACTATTGAAACAATTGGAACATATAGAATCTGAAAAAGACCGTTTTGATGCTGTTGTCATTATTCGCGGCGGCGGTGCCAAGTTGGATTTAGCAGCCT